>NZ_JBEOVU010000001.1:0-368520 GCF_040295685.1 Streptomyces sp. NPDC002734 | reverse complement strand
GTTGATAGGCCAGATCTGGAAGCCCGGTAACGGGTGGAGGTGACTGGTACTAATAGGCCGAGGGCTTGTCCTCAGTTGCTCGCGTCCACTGTGTTGGTTCTGAAACCACGAACAACCCTTTTGCCGGTTGTTGTTTCAAAGTGTTTCGGTGGTCATAGCGTGAGGGAAACGCCCGGTTACATTCCGAACCCGGAAGCTAAGCCTCACAGCGCCGATGGTACTGCAGGGGGGACCCTGTGGGAGAGTAGGACGCCGCCGAACAAATATTGGGAAAGCCCCCGCACCTTGTGCGGGGGCTTTCCGCATTTCCGGAGAGTTTATGGTCTGAGCATGCGCTACGACCTGGTCCTTTTCGACAACGACGGTGTGCTCGTCGACAGTGAGCCGATCTCCAACCGGCTGCTGGCCGGCTACCTCACCGAACTCGGGCACGAGACCTCCTACGAGGACTCCGTCCGGGACTACATGGGTTCGGCCATGCACCGCATCCACGACCTGATCCTCGAGCGGACGGGGCAGCGGCTGCCGGAGGACTTCGACGACGAGTTCCACGCCCGTGTCTTCGCCGCGTTCGAGCGGGAGTTGAAGCCGGTGCCGGGCGTCGCGGACGTGCTGCGGCAGCTCGCTGCGGCCGGGGTCCCCTTCTGCGTGGCCTCCTCGGGGAGCCACGAGCGGATCCGGGTGGGTCACCGGAAGACCGGGCTGGACCGGTGGTTCGACGACGCGCGGATCTTCAGTGCGCAGGACGTCGGCCGCGGGAAGCCGGCGCCGGACCTGTTCCTGCACGCCGCACGGTCGATGGGGGTCGCGCCGGAGCGGTGCGCGGTGGTGGAGGACAGCCCGCTGGGGGTTCGGGCGGGTCTCGCCGCGGGGATGGACGTGTACGGGTTCACGGCGATGACGCCGGCGGAGAAGCTGGTGGGCGTGAAGGCGCCGTTCACCACGATGGGGGAGCTGGCGGCTCTCCTGGCCTGAACGGCTACCGTGGCGTTCATGAGCGGCCGCGCGCAGATGATGTGGGACGAGGCAGTCACCGGCTACGACTTCGGGCGAGGGCACCCGATGGACCCGGTCCGCCTGAAGCTGACGCGGCGTCTGGTCGCGGCGCTGGAGCTGGACCGCGAGGTCACCGTGGCCGGGGGCAGGGCGGCGGGGGACTCCACGCTGCGGCTGGTGCACCGCCAGGACTACATCGAGGCGGTGAGGGCGGCCTCGGCCGAGCCGGAGGCCGCGGACCCGGCGTACGGGCTGGGCACGGAGGACGACCCGGCGTTCCGCGGGATGCACGAGGTCTCCGCGTTGATCGCCGGCCTGTCGGTGGGGGCGGCGGAGTCGGTGTGGCGGGGGGACGCGCTGCACGCGGTGAACTTCGCCGGCGGGCTGCATCACGCGATGCCGGGGGCGGCGTCGGGGTTCTGCGTCTACAACGACGCGGCGCTGGCCGTCGCGCGGCTCCTGGAGCTGGGTGCGGAGCGGGTCGCCTATGTGGACGTCGACGTGCACCACGGGGACGGCGTCCAGGCGGTCTTCTGGGACGACCCCCGTGTGCTGACGATCTCCCTGCACGAGCACCCGCGCACGCTGTTCCCGCAGACCGGCTGGCCCGAGGAGACGGGCGCTCCGGGCGCGGAGGGCACGGCGGTGAACGTGGCGTTGCCGGCGGGGACGGGTGACGCGGGGTGGCTGCGGGCGTTCGACTCGGTGGTGCCGGAGCTGCTGGAGGAGTTCCGGCCGCAGGTGCTGGTCACGCAGCACGGGGCCGACACGCACTTCGAGGACCCGCTGGCGCATCTGGCGGTCTCGCTGGACGCGCAGCACGCGGTGCAGGCGGCCTGTCACGGGCTGGCGCACGCGCACGCGGACGGGCGGTGGATCGCCCTCGGTGGCGGGGGTTATGAGGTGGTCGACGTGGTGCCGCGGTCGTGGACGCATCTGGTCGCCGTGGCGGCGGGGCGGCCGGTGGCGCCGGAGACGTTGGTGCCGGAGGGGTGGCGGCAGGAGGTGTACGCGTTGACCCGGCAGGCGGGGCCGCGGCGGATGACGGACGGGCGGTGGCCGGTGACCTTCCGGTCGTGGGGGGACGGGTACGACCCGGCGGATCGGTTGGACCAGGCGATCCTCGCCACGCGGAAGGCGGTGTTCCCCCTGCGGGGGCTGATGCCATGATCCTTCGCGGTTCCCCCTGCGGGCGCGGACGTCGCCTCGTGCGGCAGTGAGGTCATCCGGCCCTGCGAGCCCTGGCGCGCGGTCCGGGCCGCCTCCGCCCTTGCGGGCCTGGGCCGTCCACGCCCGCCCGTCCTGCGGGCAATCGTGCCGCTGGGGCGATGGGGGTCCCCCCGGACGAAGTCTGGGGGAGGGTGGGCGCAGGGCCTTATGTCCTCACGTGACGGCTCGCTTGCCGGAACGTCAGGTCCCTCCCGGGAAGGGGGCGGGTCGGGGGAACAAGACAGTGCGCTCTACCGGGGCTCGGCCTTGGGTCGTTCTGAGGTTCGGGTTGCGTGCGTACGGTGCCGTTGGCTTGCGGGGTGGGGGAGCCGCTCGCCGCGGAGGCTGGGGCCTGCGCCCGCCCTCCCCCAAGCTCTCGGCTTCGCTCGAGCAGGGGGGACCCCCATCGCCCCCTGGGCGGCCCAGCCGCCCGCAGGGGGTCGGGCACGCCGCTCCGCAGGGACGGCGACTCCGCAGGGACGGCGACGCGGCGGTGGGTTGGTGTGGTCGGGATTTAGTGGGTTGTGGTCGATTGTTGGCGGGTGGGCGGGCAGTATGTGATCGGGGACGATCGCGTCGACGAGACGGTCCGCCTCGTCCCGGAGCCAACCGGAACCCCCGCCGCAGGCCCTGGCCACCGGGGAGCCCCCGCTTCCGGGGGCCGGCGGAGCGCGCCCGGTGCCAGTCGCGCTCGGACCGGGCGGCAGCCGGGCTCTCGACGTTCCGCGGTGATGCGCTGCGTCCGATGCAGGGCGGCAGTGTCGACAAAACGACCCGGTTCCGACTACGCATCAGCAACCCCGGCAGCCCCGCGCCCGTCCCCCCGCCGGTGGTGCGGGGATTCCGCCGCCGGGGGCGCACCACCGCGTGCCGTGGCCGGCGGCGGGTGCGGTGGCCGGCGTTCCGCGGGGCGGGTGCCGGGCCCGCGGGGAGGGGAGGCTTCCGGGACCGCCGGGCAGGTCAGTGCGGGTGCGGCGAGGCGTGCGGGCCGGGGCGGGCGGGGCGGTGAGGGCCGCCGGTGGTGCGGGGGGCGCGGATCTCCGCCGGCGTTCCGGTTGGGGTGGGTGTGGGGCCCGGGTGGCGTCCCCCGCTTATCCGTTGCGTGCTCAATCGCGGGTGTCTGTCACGGTAGGCCGGTGATGGCTGCTCCTCTTCCCCACTCGCATCATCCGCCCCTACCTTGGGGAGTGAGCACGCAGCGACGAAGAGTCACCGGAAGGGGAAGCCGGTGGCCGTCGAGTGCGAAGGGTTCAGGTGTGTCATGGCAGCTGGCAGCGAAAGGCCTCTGAACGAGGTTCAGTTCCTTACCGTGGCGGAGGTCGCCTCGGTGATGCGCGTGTCCAAGATGACCGTGTACCGGCTGGTGCACAGCGGTCATCTGCCCGCCATCCGGGTCGGACGGTCGTTCCGGGTCCCGGAGCAAGCGGTTCACGAGTACCTTCGCGAGAGCTATGTGGGGGTGGAGACGGCCTGAGGCAGTCGCTCGCGGCGGTTCCGGGGCTCTCCCGGGCCGTCGCGCAGCCCCTCGATTACGACCTCATGGCCGGGGGAAGGTAGGCTTTCCCCTCGAAGGTCGTATGGGCCCATGGCGCCCAACGCCGAGTGATGAGAAGTGAGCGAGGGTAAGTCGTGGGCTCTGTTATCAAGAAGCGGCGCAAGCGGATGGCCAAGAAGAAGCACCGCAAGCTGCTCAAGCGCACGCGCGTCCAGCGTCGCAACAAGAAGTAACGCGACGCGGCACACGCCGCGCGAAGCGTACGTCTGTGGCCCCCCACCGGTTCGGTGGGGGGCCACAGACGTTCCCGGGGTGCTGTGGTCGGCTCTCCGTGGGGCAGACGTGTGGGAGGCGTGGGCGGAGGGCAGTGGCAGCGTGACAGCCATACCCGCGCAACACGGAGCGACTAAGTTGTCGCATACCGCCGGGAGGGAGCCCGTGCGGACGACGGGAGGGCGCTGGTCTTGGGCAGGATCGTGCTGGTGACCGGGGCGGCCCGGCGGCTGGGGAGCCAATTCGTGCGCCGGGTGCTCCAGGACCCGGACGTGGCCCGGGTGGTGGCGGTGGACGCCGTCACCCCGGAGCACGACCTGGGCGAGGCGCTGTTCGTGCGCGCGGACATCCGGCAGCCGGCGATCGGCCGGGTGCTGGCCGAGCACGCCGTGGACACCGTGGTCCATCTCGACGTCACCGGAACGGCGTTGGCCGGTGGCGGTCGGTCCTCGGTGAAGGAGACCAACGTCATCGGCACCATGCAGCTGCTGGGCGCCTGTCAGCAGTCGCCGACGCTGCGGCGGCTGGTGGTGAAGTCCAGCACCACCGTCTACGGTTCCGCCTCCCGCGACCCCGCGGTGTTCGGTGAGGCGACGACGCCGAAGGTGCTGCCCAGCGGCGGCTTCGCCAAGGACGCCGTCGAGGTCGAGGGCTACGTGCGGGGCTTCTCGCGGCGGCGGCCGGACGTGGCGGTCTGCGTGCTGCGGTTCGCCAACATCCTCGGGCCGGGCGTGGACACCCCGCTCGCCTCCTACTTCCGTCTGCCGGTGCTGCCGACCGTGCTCGGCTACGACCCCCGGCTGCAGTTCGTCCACGAGGACGACGTCACCGAGGTCCTGCTGCGGGCCTCCCGGGAGCCCGAGCGGGGGACGCTGAACAGCGGCACCTTCAACATCGCGGGCGACGGCGTGCTGACGCTGTCGCAGTGCGCGCGGCGGATGGGACGGCCCACGGCGCCGGTGCTGCTGCCCGCGGTCACCCTGACCGGGTCGCTGCTGCGGACCCTGGGGCTCTCCGACTTCTCCCCCGAGCAGATCCGGCTGCTCACCCACGGCAGGGTCGTCGACACCCACGAGATGCGCGAGATCCTCGGCTTCGAGCCGCGCCACAGCACGGCGGAGACCTTCGCGGACTTCGCCTCGGCCGCCGGGCCCGGGCTCCTGCCGCCCGCCGCGCTCGCCGCGGCCGTCGACCGGATCGCCCGGCACGTGGCGCCGGACACCAGCACCCAGGCCGAGCGGTAGACGTGAGGAGCACAGTCACCATGGCGGACGCGAAGGTCATACCGTTCGACGACGACCGCGCCAGGCGCCGCTCCGCGCCCCGCGGCGCGAGGTCCGGCGACGGAGCCGCAGTCCCGCTGCCGGCCCAGGGCCGCGGCGCGGGAGAGCAGGGCGACGAGGGAGCCCCCGGCAGCGGTCAGGGAGCCCCCGGCAGCGGCAAGGGCGCCTCCCACGGGGGCGCGGACGCCCCTCGCGGCGGTGAGGGCGCCCAGGACCCGGCGCACGGCGGCGGCGGGCTGGAGCGGCGGCTGGCGAAGGGGCTGGCGTTCCTGCGGCGGCGGGTCACCGGTGAGTACGAGGTCGACGACTTCGGCTACGACGCCGAGCTCACCGACGAGGTGCTCATGGCGATGCTGCGCCCGCTGTACGAGAAGTACTTCCGGGTCGAGGTGAAGGGCATCGAGAACATCCCCGCCGAGGGCGGGGCGCTGATCGTCGCCAACCACTCCGGGACCATCCCGCTGGACGCCCTGATGATGCAGGTCGCCGTGCACGAGAAGCACCCGGCGGGCCGTCACCTGCGGCTGCTGGCCGCCGATCTGGTCTTCACCCTGCCCGTCGTCAACGAGATCGCCCGCAAGCTCGGCCACACCCTGGCCTGCGCCGAGGACGCGGCCGAGCTGCTGGGGCGGGGCGAACTGGTCGGCGTGATGCCGGAGGGCTTCAAGGGCATCGGCAAGCCGTTCGGTGAGCGGTACAAGCTGCAGCGGTTCGGCCGGGGCGGGTTCGTCTCCACGGCGCTGCGGGCGCGGGCGCCGATCATCCCGTGCTCGGTGGTCGGCGCGGAGGAGACCTATCCGATGGTGGGCAACGCCCGGACGGTGGCCCGCCTGCTGGGGCTGCCGTACTTCCCGCTCACGCCGACCTTCCCGTGGCTGGGGCCGCTGGGCGCGCTGCCGCTGCCCACCAAGTGGACCATCCAGTTCGGGGAGCCGATACCCACCGACGGGTACGCGCCCGAGGCGGCGGACGACCCGATGCTGATGTTCAACCTGACCGACCAGGTCCGGGAGGAGATCCAGCACACGCTGTACAAGCTGCTGGTCCGGCGGCGGTCGATCTTCTTCTGACCGGCCCGGAAGGCATGCGGAGGAAGGCACGGGAAGGCATGCGGAGGAGGGGGACGCCCGGCGGGCGTCCCCCTCCTCGCGACGTCACTCCGACGAGTCCCCGCCGAGACCGAGGCCCGGGAGGAGGTCGGGGAGCAACGGGGGCAACGTGACCCGGTGGCCGCCGTCCTCCTCGTCCTCCGGCTGGGAGGTCGAGCCCTGGTCCTCCTCGTCCGGCGGGTCGAACAGGCCGCCGGTGCTGCCGCCGAGCAGACCGTCGGTGTCCGAGGACGGGGAGGCCTCGGGCTCGCCCCCGGTGCCGGTGGAGGAGCCCTTCTCGCCCCTGTCCTTGCCCGGGGCGGTGGACTCGCCGGACGGGGACGAACCGGGGGAGCGGGAGCCGGTCTCGTGGCCCGGCCGCGAGTCGTCGCCGGGCGAGGGCGCCTCGGGCAGCAGGGGCCGCAGCGGGGCGACGTCCTGCTCCATGGCGTCGAAGACCGACGAGACCTCCTCGCTCACGTCGCCGAGCTGCACGGGGAGCCGGCCGCGCAGCTCGTGCCACGTCCGGCCGTGCCGTTCGGTGAAGGAGGAGAGCGCCTGGATGGGGGCCAGGGAGTCGGGGTCGCGCCGGTAGGCGTCGTGGAGCAGGCGGTGGCCCTCGACGGCGTCCTCGCGCATGCCGGAGAGGGTGCGGCGGATCTCGACCACCGATTCGTGGTCCAGATGGCCGCCGCGGCCGCGCTCCATCAGCCGCCGGGTCTCCGCGAGACGCCGGGAGGCCTGGTCGAGGAGCATCTCCCCGCGCTCCGTGCCGTCGTCGGCGAGACCGAGACGGAAGTCCTCGATCCCGCGTTTGAGGCCGTAGAGGGAGTCACCGGGGAGGGCGTCGGAACTGGCCGCGGCCACGCCTCCGAAGGCACTGGCCGCCACGCCGACGCTGAGCCCGCCGGCGGCCAGGCCCTTGGTCAGGCGGGAACGCGGCCGGAGCTTTCCCAGGGCGCTCGCCCGGTGGGCGCCCCGCGCCCGGGGTGAGCGTTGGCCGGGAACCTGCGCGGACGCGTCCGTGCCCAGGGCGCCCTCCTGGACCATGGCCTCCATGGCGGCCACCAGTTGGGCGCGCTGGACGACCTTCACCTCGGGGTCGAGCTCCGGTTTGGGCAGTTCGCCGAGACCCGTGGCGACGGCCGTCATGGCCGCCTGCCCGGTGTCTTCCGCGGCAGCGGGGTTCGGTGCCGCCGATCCCTGTGGCTGCTCGGCCGCCGTGCCCCGGTCGGACAGCTCCTCCAGGGCCTGGGCGAAGGCGTTCGCCCGCCTGTGCGCCGATACGTTCGCGATCACTGGCGGCACCTCCTCTCGTCATGACGGACGACTCCCGGCGTGGACCTCGGGGAGTCCGCAGGGAGCCTGTATCCCGGACAACGAGCGGCTGGGCACTTCGGTTACGGACTTCGGGCGGACTGGCGGTGGAATCAACCGCCTTTCACCTTAAGTGAGTTGATGATTGCGGAGGGTGGCCTCCCGAGACGCGGCCGCCGGGGGCGGCCGCAGGCCCTCCCCCGGTCAGCGGGCGTCGTCGGGAAGCAGCCTGGCCAGGGTGCGGACGGCGCGGTACTGGAGCGTCTTGATGGCGCCCTCGTTCTTGCCCATGACCCGCGCCGTCTCGGCGACCGAGAGCCCCTGCAGAAAACGGAGCGTGACGCATTCCTGCTGCTGGGGGTTGAGCCTTCGGACGGCGTCGAGCAGGGCGGCGTTGGACAGATGCTCCAGGACGGAGTCCTCGGGCGAGCGCTCGACCTCGTTGGCGTCGAGCATCTCGCCGGTGGTCACCTCGAGACGGAAACGGCTGGACTTGAAATGGTCGGCGACCAGGTTGCGCGCGATGGTGACCAGCCACGCGCCGAAGTCCCTGCCCTGCCAGGTGAAGGTGCCGATCCGGCGCAGGGCGCGCAGGAAGGTCTCACTGGTGAGGTCCTCGGCGGTCGCCCTGCTGTTCACCCGGTAGTAGATGTAGCGGTAGACGGTGTCGCTGTACTGGTCGTACAGCCGCCCGAAGGCCTCGGCCTCCCCTCCTTGGGCGCGTTCGACCAGATCCATCATGCGTGCGCTGTCGCTGTCCGCCGCGGGACGGCGGGCGGGCGCGGCGGCGGTGGCGCCCGCGCGGCCCCTCCGGACGACCGTGCCCGAGCTCTCGGCGAGGGCGTAGCACGGGCCGGCGGGGGCGGCGAGGGCGGGAACGGCGTACGCGGTGGGGACGAAGCCGCGCAACAGCTCCAGGGCCGCTGAGCGGAGCGCAGCCAGGCCCGAGGCGTCAACCCCGACGTGTGGGTACACGGGACTCCCAGAGGCAGAGCTTCCATCACGTGCAGTGCGGAACCGTTCACCCGTCGTGGCGACGGAGGGGTACCGAATTGCGTCTGAGGAGAATAACGCTTCGTGCAGGGCCTGCTACGCCGAGTTGCCCAAATCATCGATTACGTCGCTTCCCTGGCCGGTTCGGGTCGAATTCGATGACATGGAGAGATCGTATGGCGACCACATCCGGCCATGTTGCGAGCATCCGGTGTCCGGCTCCGGCCGATGTGAGCGGAGCGTCAGGGCGGCGAAGGGCGCGTACGACGACGCCCGACGGCATCGCCGGCCGGGAAGGGCCGGGCGCCGTCGGGCGTCGGACGGGCTGAGGGGTGAGGGAAAGCGCCGGTCAGGCCAGGCGCCGGCGGCGGTGCAGGGCCAGCGCGGCGGCGGTTCCGCCCGCGACCGCGCCGACTCCGGCGGCCGCCGGGATGCCCACCATGGCGGCCTTGCGGCCGGTGCGGTAGTCACGCAGTCGCCATTCCCGTTCGCGTGCGTATTTGCGCAGCCGGGGGTCGGGATTGACCGCATAGGGGTGGCCGACCAGCGAGAGCATCGGGATGTCGTTGTACGAGTCGCTGTAGGCGGCGCAGCGCGTCAGGTCCAGGCCCTCGGCGGCGGCGAGGGCGCGGATCGCCTCGGCCTTGGCGGGCCCGTGCAGGGGTTCGCCGACCAGGCGGCCGGTGTAGACGCCGTCGACGGACTCGGCGACGGTGCCCAGGGCGCCGGTCAGGCCGAGCCGGCGGGCGATGGTCTGGGCGATCTCCACCGGGGCGGCCGTCACCAGCCACACCTTCTGCCCGGCGTCGAGGTGCGCCTGGGCCAGGGAGCGGGTGCCGCTCCAGATGCGGCCGGCCACGTACTCGTCGTAGATGTCGTCGCCGATCATCTCGAGTTCCTCGACGCGGTGCCCCTTCACGATGGACAGGGCGGCGTCGCTGGCCTCCTGCATGTGGGCGGGGTCCTCGATGCCGGCCAGCCGGAAGTAGGCCTGCTGCCAGGCGAACCGGAGCAGCTCCCGGGTGTCGAAGAACTTGCGCTTGTACAGGCCCCGGCCGAAGTGGAACAGGGCCGCGCCCTGCATGACCGTGTTGTCCAGGTCGAAGAAGGCGGCGGCGCTGGTGTCGCCGAGGACCGGGAAGCGGTCCTCCTGCTCGAGCGCGCCGGAGGACTTGCGGGCGGCCTCCGCCGCGGCCTCGCCGGCCAGGACACTGCGCGCCGTGGCGAAGCGCTTTCGGGGGAGGAGCCATCCAAGTGCGGCCATGCGGTGAGCATATCCAGATCGTGGGACGGGTTCGGGGCGGAGAGGTTGTCGTCCTGTGAACACCGCGGGGCCCTCCCGTACGCCGGCGGCACACCGGCCGCCGGCGCACGGAGCGGGTCCGCCCGGGAGGTGCAGCGGTTCAGGCGAGGGCGGCGCGCAGGCGGGACTCGTCCACCCGCCAGAAGGTGTGCTGCCGCCCGTCGATCAGGACCACCGGGATCTGCTCCCAGTAGGCGCGGTGGAGTTCTGGGTCCTCGGTGATGTCCTTCTGCTCCCAGCGCACGCCGAGTTCGTCGCAGACCTTGGACACCACCTTCTCCGCGTCCTCGCAGAGATGGCACCCGGGCTTGCCGATCAATGTCACCAGACCACTCATGTCCGCCATTGTCCCGTGCCCCGCAGCGGTCACGCGCAGGCGTGGGCGGCGGGCGGACGGTGACGAGGTCGTGATCGTCTTCACGAATGCGGCGCCCTGTCGACGGTCGTGGACGCCCCGTTGAGGAGAGATAGCTCTCACGGGACCCCGGAATCAGGCGCTGACCTGCGGATTCGCCAGACGTGACGGTTCGGCGGAACCGGCTGTGTGGCTTACGATTTGACCGCGAATTTGCTTGCGGGGGCGTGCATCGAACGAGGAGCGTGTGCTGCTTTGTCCCCGACGAGTGAGGGAGCCGGACGTCTGTCCGCCGGTTCCGCGCGCGTGCGTGAACACCGCGTGACCCCGGTCACGTCGGTGGGGCAAAACGGACACCATCTTTGTGCACACGTTCACAAAGACATAGCCTGCATCCGACGAGGCGGTCCGGGGACGTGTGGCCGCCCCCAGCCCCGCTCTACCCGCAGGAGCATCGTGGCAACTGGCCGAACTCACCGACCGGCGACCCGCAGCCGAGGAATTCCCGAGGCCACCGTCGCCCGGCTTCCGCTGTACCTCCGCGCGCTGACCGCTCTGTCGGAGCGCTCGGTGCCGACCGTCTCCTCCGAGGAGCTCGCGGCCGCCGCCGGGGTCAACTCCGCGAAGCTGCGCAAGGACTTCTCCTACCTGGGCTCCTACGGCACCCGGGGCGTCGGTTACGACGTCGAGTACCTCGTCTACCAGATCTCCCGCGAGCTCGGTCTGACCCAGGACTGGCCCGTGGTCATCGTCGGCATCGGCAACCTGGGCGCGGCGCTCGCCAACTACGGCGGCTTCGCCTCGCGCGGTTTCCGGGTCGCGGCGCTGATCGACGCCGACCCCGCGATGACCGGGAAGCCGGTCGCCGGGATCCCCGTGCAGCACGCCGACGCGCTCGAGGACATCGTCCGCGACAACGGCGTCTCCATCGGCGTCATCGCCACCCCGGCCGGCGCGGCGCAGCAGGTCTGCGACCGTCTCGTCGGGGCCGGCGTGACGTCCATCCTGAACTTCGCGCCGACCATGCTGACCGTTCCGGACGGCGTGGACGTGCGCAAGGTGGACCTCTCCATCGAGCTGCAGATCCTCGCCTTCCACGAGCAGCGCAAGGCCGGCGAGGACGCCGCCGCCGACTCCGACAGGCCGGTGCCGCCCGCCGTCAAGGGCGCGGCCGCGGCCGCCGCCGCGATGGACGAGGCGGACCCGAAGGGCACCGACGGGGAAGCCCCCGCCGTGATGCCGGCATGAGTCTGCTCGTCGTCGGTCTGAGCCACCGCAGCGCGCCGGTCAGCGCGCTGGAGCGCGCCGCGCTGGGCGCGGAGGCGAAGACCAAGCTGCTGCAGGACACGGTGGCCGCCGAACCGGCCGCCGAGGCCGCGGTGCTGGCCACCTGCAACCGCATCGAGCTCTACGCCGACGTGGACAAGTTCCACGCCGGTGTCGCCGAGCTGTCCACGCTGCTGGCCCGGCACAGCGGGGTGGGGCTCGAGGAGCTCACTCCTTATCTTTATGTGCACTACGAGGACCGCGCCGTCCACCACCTGTACTCGGTGGCGTGCGGGCTGGACTCGATGGTCGTGGGCGAGGGCCAGATCCTCGCCCAGATCAAGGACGCCCTGGCCCAGGCGCAGGAGCTGCACACCGCCGGCCGGCTGCTCAACGACCTGTTCCAGCAGGCGCTGCGGGTCGGCAAGCGCGCCCACTCGGAGACCGGGATCGACCGGGCCGGCCAGTCGCTGGTCACCTTCGGCCTGGAGCAGCTCGCCGACGGCGCCGAGGTGCCGGCCTGGCTGGACGGCAAGCGGGCGCTGGTGATCGGCGCCGGTTCGATGTCCTCGCTGGCCGCCGCCACGCTGGCGCGCGGCGGGGTCGCCGAGATCGTGGTCGCCAACCGCACCGTGGAGCGCGCCGAGCGGCTCGCGGAGATCCTCACCGCGGGCGGCGAGTCCCCGGTCCGCGCCCGCGCGGTCACCATGGACGCCGTCGCCGAGGAGCTCGCCCGGGCCGACATCGCCGTGTCCTGCACCGGCGCCACCGGCCTGGTGCTCACCGCCCAGCAGGTGGCCGCCGCGGTCGAGGGCCGGGTCCGCCCGGCCGGTCCGACCGACGTCACCGCCGGCGGCGCACCGCGCACGGCGGAGCCTTCCGGCGCCCGCGAGACCGAGGACGCCGACGGTTGCCCCCTCGGCCTCGGCGCGGCCGCGCCGGCCGACCTGACCGAACTGCCGCAGGGCGCGCCCGGCGCCGGCTTCCCCGCCTCCGGCGAGGCGGCCGTGGCCGGCATGGACGCCGCCACGCTGGAGCAGCACGGCGCCTGGGTGGACCGCGGCGACGCGGAGCGCCTGGAGGCCGCGCGCACCGGGCAGGACGTGCGGCCCGAGCCCGACCCGGAGCTGGTGACCGCGCTGGCCGCGACCGCTGCCGCGGTGGGCCGGATCCCCGAGCGCCGCCGTCCGGAGGCCGTGGAGACGATCCGCCCCGAGCCGGTCCTGTCGCTCCTCGACCTGGCGATGCCGCGCGACGTGGACTCCGCCGTGCACCGGCTCGCCGGGGTGCGGCTGGTGGACATCGAGTCGCTGGCCGACGCCTCCGCGGACGCTCCGATGGCCGCCGACGTGGACCAGGTGCGGCGGATCGTCGCCGACGAGGTCGCCGCGTTCGGCGCCGCCCAGCGGGCCGCGACCATCACGCCGACCGTGGTGGCGCTGCGCTCCATGGCCGCCGAGGTGGTGGCGGGCGAGATCGCCCGGCTGGAGGGCCGGCTTCCCGACCTCGATGCCAAGCAGCGCCAGGAGATCACCCAGACCGTCCGGCGTGTGGTGGACAAGCTGCTGCACGCGCCGACCGTGCGGGTGAAGCAGCTGGCCGCGGAGCCCGGCGGCGCCGGGTACGCGGACGCGCTGCGCACCCTGTTCGACCTCGACCCGGAGACGGTGGCGTCCGTCTCCCGGGCCGACAAGGCCGCCGGCCGCAGCGCCGACGACACCCTCCAGAACACCCTGATCGACGCCAACGCCAAGAACCGAGGGCGAGCATGACAGAGAAGGCTTTGAGGCTCGGCACCCGGCGGAGCAAGCTCGCCATGGCCCAGTCCGGGCACGTGGCGGAGGCTGTGGGCCGGGTCACCGGCAGGCCCGTCGAGCTCGTCGAGATCACCACGCACGGCGACGTCTCGCGGGAGCACCTGACGCGGATCGGCGGCACAGGAGTGTTCGTCGCCGCCCTGCGCGAGGCGCTGCTGCGCGGCGAGGTGGACTTCGCGGTCCACTCGCTGAAGGACCTGCCGACCTACCCGGCCGAGGGTCTGACGCTGGCCGCGATACCGGTCCGCGAGGACCCCCGGGACGCGCTGGTCGCGGCCGGTGGCGCCAAGCTGGCCGACCTGCCGGCCGGCGCCCGCGTCGGCACCGGTTCGCCGCGCCGCCAGGCCCAGCTCAACGCGCACGCGCGGGCCAACGGGCTGCGGCTGGAGACGGTGCCGATACGGGGCAACGTCGACACCCGCATCGGGTTCGTGGAGAGCGGGGACCTCGACGCCGTCGTCCTCGCCGCCGCGGGCCTGAACCGGATCGGCCGCGCGGACGAGGTCACCGAGCTCCTGTCGGTCGACACCGTCCTGCCGGCTCCCGGCCAGGGAGCCCTGGCCGTGGAGTGCTCCGCGGACGCCGCGGAGCTGATTGCCGCACTCTCGCAGCTCGACGACCCGCTCACGCGGGCCGCCGTGACCGCGGAGCGATCACTGCTCGCCGCCCTGGAGGCCGGTTGCAGCGCACCTGTGGGTGCCCTGGCCGACCTTCTGGGGGACGGGCAGATTGTCAAGGAAATGCGCCTGCGGGGCGTCGTCGGCACGACCGACGGCTCCCGGACGGTGCAGATGTCCACCACCGGTCCCGTCCCCGAGACGCATGAGCAGGCGATGGCGCTCGGCCGCGAACTCGCCGCCGAGATGCTTGCCCGGGGCGCGGCCGGTCTGATGGGGGAGCGAGCACAGTGAGCCCCACCACCCTTCCCGCGGTTCCCGATCAGGGGCACGTCACCTTCCTGGGTGCCGGTCCCGGCGATCCGGGACTGCTCACGCTGCGCGCCGTCGAGGCGCTGGCGGGTGCGGACGTCCTCGTCGGCGAACCCGACGTGCTGGACGTGGTGCGCACACACGCCAGGCCGGGCGCCGTCCTGGAGAGCACCGGCGCGGACACGGACACGCCGCAGCTCACGGTGGTTGACGGCACGTCAACAACCGTTGCCGTTCCGGCGGAACGTGATGCCGTTCATCTTGTCATGGCGGCCGTACGCTCCGGCAGGCGGGTGGTCCGTGCCGTCACGGGCGACCCCGGCCTCGACTCCGACGCGGCGCGCGAGATGCTCGCCTGCGCCGCCGAGGGCGTGCGGTTCGAGGTGGTGCCCGGCATCGCCTCGGCCGTGGGCGTGCCCGCGTACGCCGGTGTGCCGCTGCGCGACGCGGACGGCGCGGACGTGCGGTTCGTCGACGCCCGCACCGCCAACGCCCGCTGCTGGACCGAGCTCGGCGCCTCCGACGGCACCGTGGTCGTCTCCACCACGCTGGACGGCGTCGCGGCGACCGCGGCCGAGCTGGTCTCGGCCGGCCGCAAGCCGGACACCCCGCTCACCGTGACGGTGGCCGGCACCACGACCCGCCAGCGCAGCTGGACGGCGACGCTGGGCACCATCGCGCAGGTCTTCAAGCAGGGCAAGGTGCTGCCCTCCGCGGACGGCGGCCAGGCCGTCATAGCCGTGGTCGGCGAGCGCGCCGCCGCGGGGGACCGCCGCGACCAGCTGTCCTGGTTCGAGTCCAAGCCGCTGTTCGGCTGGAAGGTCCTGGTGCCGCGCACCAAGGAGCAGGCGGTCTCGCTCTCCGACCAGCTCCGTTCCTACGGCGCGGTGCCGCACGAGGTGCCGACCATCGCCGTGGAGCCGCCGCGCACCCCGCAGCAGATGGAGCGCGCGGTCAAGGGCCTGGTCACCGGCCGCTACGAGTGGATCGCCTTCACCTCGGTCAACGCCGTCAAGGCGGTCCGGGAGAAGTTCGAGGAGTACGGCCTGGACGCGCGCGCCTTCGCGGGCATCAAGGTCGCGGCCGTGGGCGAGCAGACCGCCAAGGCGCTGATCGCCTTCGGCGTGAAGCCGGACCTGGTGCCCAGCGGCGAGCAGTCGGCCGCCGGTCTGCTGGAGGACTGGCCGCCCTACGACCCGGTCTTCGACCCGATCGACCGTGTCTTCCTGCCGCGCGCCGACATCGCCACGGAGACCCTGGTCGCCGGGCTGATCGAGCTGGGCTGGGAGGTCGACGACGTCACGGCGTACCGCACCGTGCGCGCCTCGCCGCCTCCGGCGGAGACCCGTGAGGCGATCAAGGGCGGCGGCTTCGACGCGGTGCTGTTCACCTCGTCGTCGACCGTGCGGAACCTGGTCGGCATCGCGGGCAAGCCGCACAACGTGACGGTGATCGCCTGCATCGGCCCGGCCACCGCCAAGACGGCGGAGGAGCACGGTCTGCGGGTCGACGTGATGGCCCCGGAGCCGTCGGTCACCAAGCTGGCGGCCGCGCTCGCCGAGTTCGGCGCGAAGCGGCGTGAGGCCGCGCTCGCGGCGGGCGACCCGGTCACCCGGCCGTCCGAGAAGCGTCCCGGCGCGCGTCGCCGGAGGGCCACGACCAGCTGACGGCCCGTCCGTCCCGCCTTGCCCCCGCACCCGGGTCCCGGGTGCGGGGGCGCGGTGCTTCCCCGCCCCCCGTCTTCCCCGTCGCGGGGGCGGTAGTCGCTCGGACCTCCTGCCTCTCGCGTGCGGCTCATGGCGTCCCGCGTGCGGCTCATGGCGTCCCGCGTGCGGCTCATGGCGTCTGGCGTTCCGGGGGTTCGTCGTAGTCTTCTCGCGTTCCCCAGCCGTTCCCGGCCGCCCGCGGCCGTCCTTCTCCGGAGGTGCCTGGTGGCCGAGGTGCTGGCCGTGGCCGTCATCACCGTGCTCGCGGTGATCAGCCCGGGCGCCGACTTCGCCATGATCGTCCGCAACAGCTACCTGTACGGGCGCACGGCGGGTCTGCTGGCCGCGCTGGGTATCAGCCTGGGCGTCCTGGTGCACGTCTCCTACACCATGCTGGGCGTCGGGCTGCTGCTCTCCGGGACGCCGGCGCTGTTCACCGCGGTGCGGATCGCCGGCGCCTGCTACCTGGTGTGGATCGGCTGGAAGACCTTCCGCTCCCGGGTCGAGGTGGACACCTCGGGCGAGGTGGGCGAGCCGCTGTCGAACGGCGCGGCCCTGCGCACCGGATTCCTCACCAACGCGCTCAACCCGAAGACCATGCTGTTCATCGTCTCCACCTGGACGCAGGTGGTGCACGCGGGCACCCCGCTGCTGCGGCAGGCGGGCTACGGCCTGTTCATCTCGGTCGCCCACCTGGTGTGGTTCTCCCTGGTCGCGGGCGTGCTGTCGGCGCCGGCGCTGCGGACGCGGCTGCTGAGGCGGCAGGTCCCGCTGAACCGGACCATCGGCGCCGTTCTCGTCGCCCTCGGCATTTCGCTCGCCTTCACCTCGGCCTGATCCCTAGGCTCGACGCATGATCGCGACCCTGCAGTGCTTCGTCATCGACTGCCCGCGACCGCGTGAACTCGCGGCCTTCTACCGGGAGCTGCTCGGCGGGGAGGTGGACCGGGAGGACCCCCGCTGGTCCACCGACCAGGCGTGGTCCACCCTGCACACGCCGGGCGGCCCGGTCCTCGCCTTCCAGCAGGCCCCCGACCTCCGGCCGCCCGCCTGGCCGGACCCGTCCCGCCCGCAGCAGTACCACCTCGACCTCGGCGTCCAGGACCTCGACGCCGCCGAGGCGAAGGTGCTGGAACTGGGCGGCGCGCTGCTCGACGCGGGCGACCCGGGGCGCGGCTGGCGCGTCTACGCGGACCCGGTGGGGCACCCGTTCTGCCTGGTGCGCGAGTGACGGACGGGGCCGGCCCGCCGCCGGGCTCCGTCGTCGTCACGGCGGCCCGCGCCGAGGGTGCCGGCTGAGGCGCCGGTCAGCCGTCGCCCAGGGCGAACTCGACGAGCCCGGCCATGCGGCGGCGGACCGCCGGAGGGACGCCCGGGTGACCGACCGCGCGCGAGGCGGTGCGGGGATCACGCAGGAGGCGGGCCAGGACCCGGGCGGGCAGCGACGGGTGGCCTGCCGCGGCGTGGCGGACGGAGCCGTCCGGGTCGTCGAGGAGCAGCACCGCCGTCGCCGTCGACAGCCGCGGGTCCTGCGCCGCGCGGTACCGGACCGAACTCTCCGGGTCGAGGGCGAACGCCTCCACCGACGCGGGTGTGGACTCCGGGTCGTCGAGGGCGAGCCGTCTGAGCAGGTGGTTGGGGTCGTCGGCGAACCGCAGCAGGCCCTCGCGCGGGAAGTTGGGGTGCGAGCGCGGGCGGTCGGGGAAGGTCAGGCTGCCGGACCACCAGGCGGCGACGCGCAGCAGCATGTCGGCGGGGGCGTCGTCGCAGGACTCGGCGAGGAAGAGCTGGACCACGCGGTCCTCGTCACGGGCCAGGTGCTCGACCACGTCCGGCGGCAGACGCCGGGCCCGGGCCACGCTGCGGCGGATCAGCGGGTGCGTCGAATGCGCGAGGCGGCGCATCGCCTCGGGATCGTCGTGGAGGTCGAAGACCCACAGCGGGCGCATGTGGCCGACCGCCGGGTCGGAGTCGAACTCCACGGCGGCACGCTGTTCCTCGGTGAGGTCGGGGCGCAGCGAAAGGGTCCAGCGGACCCGCGGGTCCGGGTCACGGGTGAGGCGGAGCGCCTGGCCGGTGGGGGTGCGGGGGTTGCCGGCCAGGGCGGCGCGCTGCCCGGCGTCACCGTGGCGGATCAGGTGATCGGTCAGGTCGTCGGCGGGGACGCAGGAGCGCAGCGCGTCCCGCCCCAGTTTCTCGGCCTCGAACACGGCCCGGGGCAACGGGTGTTCGCGGTGGTGCACGAGGAGGGCCGGTCGCCGGACCTCGGGGCGGGGGTCCTCCAGGACGGCTCGGCGGGTGGCGTCGTCCAGGTGCGCCCAGGCCGTGAGGACGGCGAAGGAACGGACGGTGGGCTCGGGGTCCTCGGCGAGCCGGAGGGCGAGCGGGACCGGGAGCCCGGTGAGGCGGACTGCCTCCAGCCGGACCCGGGCGGACGGGTCGGCGGCGAGCCGTTCGCAGGCCTCCTCGGTGAGCTCGTCGCGCCGGGTCGCGGCCAGCAGGGCGAAGACCGACCGCGTCCGCTCGTCCGTCTCGGCCAGGATCATCTCCGACCGTTGCTCCCGGGTGAGGGGCTGCTGCTCGAAGACGTCCTGCCGGATCCTGCGGCTCGGGTGGGTGAGGGCCGCCGCCAGCACCGCCGGGGCGAGGCGGCTGTGGAAGAGGTGGCGCTCCTTCCCCAGGAGGCGGACGAGCAGCGAATCGGGGGTGTCCTGCTGGTAGGCCAAGGAGCCGGCCCAGTCGTCCAACGGCAGTCGGCCGGCCGGCGTGGCGAGCAGGGCCTCCCAGACGCCGGCCTGCTCCTGTGCGCTCTGCGGCGCCGCTTCCGCCTCGGCCGCCGCCCTCCTGCGGGCCGGTACGTCGTCCACCAGGGTCAGCCGGGTGACGCCGTCCCGCGTCACGGCCCCGACCAGCGTCCTGCCGTCGGGCGAGAGGGTGACGAAGTCACCGAGGACCCCGGCCAGGGCGACCCCGGATCCGGCGCGGACGCGGACCCGGATCCAGGGGTCGGGGTCCGGGTCCGGGTCGAGGTGGCGCGGGCGGGCGCAGGTGCAGGGGTCGACACTTCGGAGGCGGGTGGCCTGGACGAGGAACTCGGCCGGTCCGGACGGTGACCCGGAGGCCGCAGCGTCCGCGGACGGCCCGGGCGCCGACGTGTCCGCGCGGTCGCCGGCGCGCCACGGGACCAGTGCGCGCCAGGCGGCGTCGATCGCGGCATGGCGGCCGGCGGGGATCTCCGCCGACGGCGTGACCTCGCCGTCGGTCACCGCCAGCCAGGCGGCAGGCACCGGCAGGACCGGCGGCAGGACCGGAGGCGGGGTATCGGGGCCCGACGGGGCGGCCACCTCCAGCCCGGCGCGGCGCAGCAACTCTTCGACGTCATCCCTCGGTTCCCCCACACCGCACATCCTGCGTCATCCGAGGGGGCGGTTCCAGGCGGTGGCGCCCAGCGGATATTCGTACCGGGGGCGGCCGGTGTTGCCGCTGGTGCGGAACGGGCGTCCGTGGTCGTCGACGCGGACCGTCCCCGAACGGCCGCCGCTGGACCACTCCAGGTCCAGCGCCCAGCTCACGTCGTGGGCCAAGGCGTGCGCGGTGACGTACACGACCAGCGGCTCGGCGGCGCTCACCTTGTAGGGGAACGCGCCCTGACCTCCCTGCGGCCGGGCGGCCGGGCGCGGGTCGTCGAGGCGGACGTCGAAGGACTTGGTGGCCACGTTGCCGCCGCAGCCGACGCCCATGGCGTAGTCGTTCCAGGGCAGCGGGGCGGAGGACCTGAGGACGCGGACGTGGATCGCGTCGAGAACGACGGTCCGGTCGCCCTTCGCCTGGAAGGTCAGCGCGACCATCTGGTCGCGCGCGGAGACGGCGCCCATGGCGGCCACCCACCCCGGCGCGTCCGGCTCGGTGGGCGGCGGGCCCATCTCGGCGGGCGGCCGGTTCACCAGGTAGTGCTGGCTGCAGGGGTCCTCCCACACGAAGGGGCGGGTGGAGACGGTGAGCGGCGTACCGGTGACCTGCGGGGCGGCGGAGGCTTCGGGGAGCGGCGTGGGCGCCTCCGGCTCGTCCTCCTTCGCCTTGCTCGCCGACACGGAGGGGGAGGGGGAGGCCGTGTCCTCGGAGGAGACGGGCGTGGGGGCGGGGTCCTTGTCGGGCGCGGCCGCGCCGGCGGCGGCGGTGCGGTCCGGGGCGTGGTCGTCTTCCGCCCCGTGACGGGCGATCAGGGTGCCGGTGAGGACCACGGCGGCCACGGCGGCGACGGCGGAGCCGACGAGCAGGCGTCGGCGGGCGGGGGAGTGGGGGGCGCGGGCGCCCGGTTCGGAGGTCGCCCCTGCCTCAGCCCCAGTCCCGGCCCCGGCCCCGGCCCTTGCCCCAGTCCCGGCCCCGGTTTTCGGCCCGGTTGTCTTCGGCCGGGCCCCTGCCCCGGCCTCCGGCGGGGCGGCGGCAGCGGCCGCCGTTCGGGCCTGTGGGGCGGTCGGCAAGTGCGCGGGGGTGGGGCCCTCGCCGGGAGCGTCCGCCGGGGTGCCCGGCCTGGCGGTGCCCGGCGTGGGGGTGTCAGGGACCTGGTCGTCCGGAGCCGATGCGTCGTCCGGTGTCGGGGTGTCCGGAGCCTGGTCGTCCGGAGCCGGAGCGTCGTCCGGTGTCGGGACCGGGGCCGGGGCCGGACGTCTGCGCGCGGCGTCGGCGAGGACCCAGGCCCGGTGGAGGCGCACCAGCTCCTCCGTGGACGCCCCGCACACGCGGGCGAACCGCTCGACCGGCGCGTACTCCGCAGGCACCGCGTCCCCGTTGCAGTACCGGTGCAGCGTCGACGTGCTCATGTGGAGCCGCTTGGCGAGCATGCCGTAGCTGCGTCCCGAACGGTCCTTCAGCTCGCGCAGCCGCCGCGCGAACTCCGCGGTGTCCTCTGCCCCCGTCACTGTCCCTCTCCCCCTCGTCCGTCGTCCGGGACGTCCCGTCCGGGCGTTCCAGGCGACCGCGTTCTGGCTGGTCAGGGCGTCGGGAACGTTCCAGCGTCCCGTACGCCCCGGCATCGGCGCCGGTGGGACGAATCCGCCCACAAGCTGTGGTCATCCAAGCACGCCGCTCGGCCCGACCGGTCGAGCGGCTGCCGAACTCCACTGTCTTGAGAGGTATTTCGCCATGCGTGTCTCCACCTTCCGCCGCCCCCGTGTCCGTGTCCTCGCCGTCGCGACCGCCGCGTTCGCCGCCTTCTCGCTCACCGCCTGCGACAGCGGTTCGGACGGCGGCTCCCCCGCCCCCTCCCCGGAGGGCTCCCGCCCCGCCGCCTCCGCCGGCAGCCCGGACGCCGGCACGGACACGAAGCCGGCCGGCACGGAGAAGTCGACCGGCGGCGCCTCCACCACGGGCAAGGGCGACGGCGCCTCCACCGGCTCCGCCGGAAAGCAGGGCTCGGACCAGGGCGGCTCCACCGGAGGCTCCAGCGGGGGCTCCACCGGCGGCTCCAACAGCAGCGGCGGCTCCGGTTCCGGTAGCGCCCTGGTGACCTGCACCGCCGCCAACACCAAGATCCGCGTCACCGCCGTCTCCCGCCCGATCAACCACGTCCTGATCACCGCCGTCAACACCGGTGACGCCCCCTGCCTCGCCTACCACGCGCCGTTCCTGCGGTTCGACGACGCGCAGGCGGCCGTCCCGGTGCTGAACGACAGCCGGCCGCAGGCGGTGGTGACCCTCGAGCCGGGGGAGGCCGCCTACGCCGGGGTGATGACCGCGGCGGCCACCGGCGAGGGCGAGGGCGGCCGCACCGCCCGCAAGGTGACGGTCACCTTCGCCGGGCGCTCCGGCGGCGCGAGTGGCGGCGCCGCCACCGTGTCGCTGCCCGCGGGCGGCGTGTACGTCGACAGCACCCACACGGTCACCTACTGGCAGCAGGAGATGGACCAGGCGCTGGCCTGGTGACCCGCCGCCCGGAGGGCCGCCGGACGAGCGGCGCCGTGACCGGCACGGCGCCGCCCACCGCCGTGCCCACGGACAGGGGGGCGCACACCCGGCCGCGGCGGTGCCGTGTACGGACCGCGGCCCCCGCCCCCTGCTGGGGGGCCGACCGGGCGTCGGCAAGACGTGCCTGTCCGCGGGCGTAGCGTGGTGGGTATGACGACGTACGGATCCTTCCCCGGTACGCGGCCGCGGCGGCTGCGTACGACCCCCGTGATGCGCCGCATGGTGGCCGAGACCCGGCTGCACCCGGCCGACTTCATCCTCCCCGCCTTCGTGCGGGAGGGCGTGAGCGAGCCGGTGCCGATCAGCTCGATGCCGGGGGTCTTCCAGCACACCCGGGAGACGCTGAAGAAGGCCGCCGCGGAGGCGGTGGAGGCCGGGATCTCCGGGATCATGCTCTTCGGCGTCCCCGCGGACGAGAAGAAGGACGCCCTCGGCACCTGCGGCACCGACCCGGACGGCATCCTTCAGGTCGCCCTGCGCGATGTGCGGGCCGAGGTGGGCGACGACCTGATCGTCATGTCGGACCTGTGCCTGGACGAGTTCACCGACCACGGCCACTGCGGCGTGCTGGACGCCGAGGGCCGGGTGGACAACGACGCCACGCTGGAGCGGTACGCGGAGATGGCGCAGGTCCAGGCGGACGCCGGCGCCCACGTCGTGGGGCCCAGCGGCATGATGGACGGCCAGATCGGCGTCATCCGCGACGCGCTGGACCAGATCGGGCGGGAGGACGTGTCGATCCTCGCCTACACCGCCAAGTACTCGTCCGCCTTCTACGGCCCCTTCCGCGAGGCCGTCGGCTCGTCCCTCCAGGGCGACCGCAAGACGTACCAGCAGGACCCCGCCAACATCCGCGAGTCGCTGCGCGAGCTGGCGCTCGACCTGGAGGAGGGGGCGGACATGGTCATGGTCAAGCCGGCCGGCCCCTACCTGGACATCCTGGCGCGCGTCGCCGACGCGGTGGACGTGCCGGTGGCGGCCTACCAGATCTCCGGCGAGTACTCGATGGTCGAGGCGGCGGCCGAGAAGGGCTGGGTCGACCGCGACAAGGCGATCCTGGAGACCCTGACCGGCATCAAGCGGGCCGGCGCGCAGAACATCCTCACGTACTGGGCGGTGGAGGCCGCGCGCATGCTGCGCTGACCCACCACCTGGCGGGGGAACGGAACGGAACGGGACGGGACGGGGCGGGGCGGAACCGGACGGGGCGGACCTGCGGCAGGTCCGCCCCGATCTTGGCGGAAATCGGCCCCGCGCCCCGCCCCCGCGTCCCGCTAGGTTGTCGACGGAACCGGCACGGCATGCCTCGGGGGAGGGGACGTTCCATGTCCGATGACGACGTGTGGCGCAGGATCGACACCAGCAGGCCGCACCCGGCGCGGGTCTACGACCTGCTGCTGGGCGGCAAGGACCACTACGAGGTGGACCGCGCCGCGGCCGCGGCCGCCGCCCGGGTCAATCCCCGGGGCTACCTCGACGTCCGCCACAACCGGGACTTCCTGCGCCGCGCGGTCACCTCGCTGGCCCGCGACGAGGGCATGGACCAGTTCCTGGACATCGGTTCGGGCCTGCCCACGCAGGAGAACGTGCACCAGATCGCCCAGCGGTTCGTGCCCTCCGCGCGCGTCGTGTACGCCGACAACGACCCGATCGTCCTGGCCCACGCCCGCGCGCTGCTGACCAGCAGTCCCGAGGGCCGCACCGCCTACGTCGAGGGCGACCTGCGGGCGGCCGACGCCCTCCTCGAACAGGCCTCCGCCACCCTCGACCTCGACCGTCCCGTCGTCCTGGTCCTCGCCGCCGTCCTGCACTTCGTCGAGGACGCCGACGCGTACGGCGTCGTGAAGCGGCTGACGGACGCGCTGCCCTCCGGCAGCCGGCTGGTGCTCAGCCACCTTGGCCACGACCTGAACCCGGAGCGGATCCTGCCCGTCCAGCGGACCATGCGGGAACGCGGCATGACCTTCGTCCTGCGGGACGAGGCCGGTGTCGGGCGCTTCTTCGACGACAACGGGCTGGTGGTCGAGGAGCCGGGCATCGTCCCCGTGCACCGCTGGCGCCCCGACGGAGCGGCCCCCGTGCCCGAGCCGCCGGCCCCGGAGCTGCTGGCGTCCATGGAACCGGTGGACCGGCTGCGGTACGCCGACATCAACGACGTCACCGACGAGGACATCAGCGTCCACGGCGCCGTGGGCCGCAAGCCGTGAGGGGGTTGGGGCGGTTCGGGAGGCCCGGACTCCGCGCGGCCCGACGCGTCGGCCGTCACGCCCGGTCCCATGCCGCGTAAGGCGCACGCGCCGCGCCGTCTGGTCGCTGACGGGCGCGAGTACCGGTGGACGCACAGCCACAGTCACCGGCGGCCGAACGGCGGGCCGCCCGTGGACTGCCGCCAGACGCTCACGCTGACGTACCGCCCGGGTGAGCGGGCCGTCAGCCGCTTCCGGGTCGTCTTCGACCAGGGCCCCGGCCGCTACGTCCCCGGCGGGGGCTTCACCGGCTCCGGCGACGTCGGCTTCGTCCGGGGCCCCGACCTCAACCTGCACGAGCCCGGCGCCGTGCGCGCCCTGCTCCAGGTGGCGCTGCGCCGCGGCTGGCAGCCGGACGTGCCGGGCGAGACGACAGCCGACGGCTGGACCCTCCTGGAGGAAGCGGTGGCCCTGCGGCAGAGCGCGTTGAAACCGGGCTAGTCCGAAGGCGAGTTCCGGATGTGCGGTCCGGCCGCACATCCGGAACTCACTCAACGCGCTCTCAGTCCCACCAGAAGATCCACACGGGGCTGTCGCGCACCGCCTGCTCCGCGTACTCGGCCAGCGAGGAGGCGCCCTGGTAGATGTTGTCGGGGCAGAACGCGTAGTGCTCGGCGGCGACCGCCTCGGCGTGCTCCGGCGTGGTCGGCGGGGCGGCGACGGTGAGAGCGAGCCGGTCGGCGGTGAGGGCGAGGACACGGGTGCCGAAACGGTCCTCCCAGGAGCGCAGGACGGCGCAGAGGCGAGCCACGTCGTTCTCGTGGTTCGTCGGGCCACTCCAGCCGATGGCCGCCGGGATGTCGGCGCTGCGGCGGGCCGGGACGAGCGCGGGACGCGGGTCGTGCAGCCAGGGCACGCCGTCGGCGACGAAGTCCGCGGTCTCGGCGGCCTCCGCGTCCGGGTCGGCGCCCGGGGTGGTGGCGGGGGCGAGCCCCTGCCAGGCGTCGCCGGGGACGACCTCGTCCTCGTTCTCGTCCTCCTCCTCGTAGTCCGTGAACGCGGGGCTCTCCAGGTACCGGTCCCAGTGGGCCTCCAGGACTGCGGCGGCGTCGTGGTCGCCGGGGTACGACATCCGGGCGGGGGCGAGGCTCCACTCGTCGGGGGTGCCGTCATGGCCGACGTCCAGGAGGACCGGCAGGAGACCGAGGCCGCGGCCGGTCGCGCGGAGCACCGCCCAGTCGCCGACGGCGAGGGGCACGTCGCCGTACCAGAGCAGCGGCTCGTGCCAGGGCCCGTCGACGGTCGTGTCGACGAGACGGCCGGGCGGCAGGCGGAGGGAGGCGGGCGGGTTCACGAGAGCGTTGGGAAGGCTGGCCATGGGGTCGGACTGTAGGGGGCGGCGCCGACAGTCGGCCTGCGGTGTGGGGAAGTTGACGCTGATCGCACCATCGGCCCGTATGTCTTGTTCGCGCTCTTTGACACGAGATGCCCCGAGCTGATCTGCTGCCTCCACCGAAGCAGGGGCTTCGCGCGGGCAGGGGTGGAACGGGGCAGGACATGGCCTGGAACGAGTGGGAGCGGCTCAAGGGGGAGGCGGCCGCACGGCAGGGGCGGGACGGCTCCGACCTCCGCGTGCACCAGGACGACCTCGGCGCGGTCGGGCACGAGGCGTTCGTGCTGCACGAGGACCTGCGCAGGGTCGCCGACGTCGGGTGCGACGGTGCGGACGGTGACGGGGTGACCTGGCGGGCGGCCACGGTGCTGCGGTCCTCCGGCTTCGTGACGGGCGGCGCGTTGGCGACCACGCTGGAGACCTGGTCGGCGCAGGTGCGGACCGTGCTGCAGGCGGCGGCGCACATCTCGAACCACCTCGACCACAGCCGGAGGTCCCACGCCCGGGACGACGCGGAGATCGCGGCCGTGCTGACCGGGCCGGACGGGTCGTCCGCAGTGCCGGTGTCGGTGCTCGCGACGTACTTCACGTAGAGACGGACGGGGTCGTAGGTCATGGGGCTGTCGTTCTCCGACCTGTACCAGGTCGACCTGGGGGTGCTGGCGGACGCCGCCGACGACTGGAAGCGGACGGTCGCCGGGCTGAAGGCGCTGCGGGAACAGGCGCGGAAGGGACTGAAGGCGAAGGCGGACGCCGCGCGTTGGGCGGGGGTGAACGCGTCCGTGTCCCGGGAGTTCGTCGGGATGACGGTGAAGGAGATCGGCGACCTGTACGGCGAGGCGCGCGGCGTGCACCGGGCTCTGAGCGACGCGCACGCCGATCTGTCCGGCTGCCAGACACGGATGCGTGCCGCCGTGGACGAGGCGACGCGGCTGGGCCTGATCGTCGCCGAGGGGAGCGGGGGCAGGGCCCGCTGCCGGTTCGCCGCCGCGCCGGACGCGGCGGACGCGCCGGGGGTCGCCGCCCGGCCGGAGACCTCGCGGGAGGCGAGGCGGAAGGCGCTGGAGGCGGAGATCAACCGGATCCGTGACGTGGCGGCGGAGCTCGACGAGAACGTCGCCGCGACGCTCGCCCGGATCCACGGCGGGGACCCGCACGACGCCGACGGGCGGTACGTCACCGTAGACCAGGTCGAGGTCGAGCGGGCCGCGCGCCTGGTCGCGCACGCACGGGCCCTGGCCGGGCGGGGGGAGACGCTGAGCGAGGCGCGGCTGCGGGAGCTGGACCTGATCCTGGAGGGGAACGTCGGCGACGCGGAGTTCGCGACCGGGTTCTACCGGTCCTTCGGGAAGCCGGAGGCGGTGCTGGAGTTCTACGGCCGGATGTCCCTGGACGGCACGGAAGGCCACGACGCGAGCCGGCTGGCCCTCACCCGGCGGCTGCAGGAGGGGATGGGCCTCGCGCTGGCCACGGCGACGGATCCGGACAGCCGGGTGCGTCTGCCGGCCGGCTGGGGCGAGGAGTTCCGGCGGCTGGGCACGCAGCCGGTCGCGGTGAACCCGCTGGGGCCCGTGCAGCCGCTCGGCTACCAGGTGCTGGGCGGGCTGCTGCGGCACGGGGAGTACGACCCGCGCTTCCTGCTGCCGATCGCCGAGCACGTGGCGCAGTTGCACCATCGGAGCCCGCACCTGTTCGAGCTTGCGACTCCCGGGGCCTTGGGTGAGGACAGCGACCTCGGCTTCAACCCGGGAGGCGGTACGGGCAACGGGTACGACCCCTTGGCCAGTGTGCTGGAAGGGCTGGGCCACAGCCCGGAGGCGGCGAAGCAGTTCTTCTCCGATGCGACGCCGACCGTGTACCGGGACGACGGCTCGGTGGAGCCGACCGGGAAGCTGGGGTACAGCTACTTCGACGAGCTCACGAGGGCGGACTTCGATTGGCCGTCGGAGTCCTCGGCGAGTCCTGGCAGCGAGAAGGGCATTGCCGCAGCGTCCCATGGACCGGACGCGCTCGGCCACGCCTTGGAGGCGGCGGTCACGGGCGCGCCGTGGGACTCTGCCCACGGTGGGCTACCGCGGGATCCGGAGTCGGTGGAGATCATGCGGAAGGTGATGGACCGGTACAACGTCACGCGGGAGACGCCACCGCCGGACGCGATGATGGACAGCCTCGGCCGCATGGGGGCGGCATACATCGACGAGTTCAACTACGGGAGCTACGGCGTCGGGGGTGGTGATCACGCGAACAGGGAGGTCATCTTCGCGGACTCCAGCAGACTCGGGTCGGAACCGGCGTTCGGAGAGACGGACATCGCGAACTTCCTCATGCTGGCGGGCGGCCACGAGGAGGCTTACGGGACGCTGAAGTCCGCGCAGTCGCTGTATGTGGCGAGCGGCCTGGCGGCGCTGGAGAACGATCACGGCCGGGGCAGCCTGTTCGCGCAGAACACGGCAGAACTGCATGGCATGTTGGACGAGTCGCGGGCTCATGCCGTGCGCCAGGAGTTCAGGGACATGGAGGACGAGAAGAACCTGGCTGGCGAGCAGGCGGCCGAGTGGCGGAAGAACGGCGTCAACGCCGGGGTGGGCGTGGTTGTCGGTGCCGGAGTGGCGCTGATCGCGGGACCCGCGGCGGGGGTGGTCACGGCCGTGGCCGTGCCGATCTTCGTGGAGTCCGTCGGCTCCACCGTCAACACGGCCTACGGGACACACACGTTGGAGTACCTGGAAGCCAGCGAGTTCAACAACGACGGGCGGGCGATCATCGAGGCCGGAGCTGTTACGGAAGAAGGCGAGAAAAGCGCCGTGCGGCCCACGGAGCGCTACGCCATGCGGTCCGGGATGGGGTACGAGCAGGTGGGTCAGTTGAACCAGGACGTCGGCCGGTCGTACCACCAGGGCAGGGGCACGATCAAGGACAGGGAACTGGCGCAGTGAACGGGAGGAGACCAAGCCTGAGGGCCCTCTCCGGAGCCGTGTTCCTGGTGATCGCGCTGAGTGGTTGCGCCACGGCGCCGGACGGCGAAAGGCATCCCCTCTCCACCTCCGCACCCGGATGCGATGAGTTGCTGGGGCGTGACCGTGTGGGCGCTGTTGTACGCGCCATGGGTGGGGGACCGTTCACCGCATTCAGCAGCAGTAACCAGGTTGCACAGGCCGCTGAGTCGCTGTCTTCCACAGCGGTTCGGTGGAAACCGGGTGAGTCCCCCTCGGTCGGGGACGGCACAGAGCCCTGCGGGCTGCAGAGCTTGAAGAACACGGCCCGGTTCAGCGTGACGGTTCACTGGGCGCCGTTCACGCTGGACATGCTGCGCAGCCGAGTACCGCGGGAGCCGTACGAGCCGGTGGGAGACGGGCTGTACCTGCAACGCAGTGCGGAGACCTACCCCGTCCTTCGGCTGGCAATGGCATGCAAGGTGCGGGGGACTCCCCCTGAACAGGCGGCGGCGTTGCCCTTGGAGGTGCAGGTGCGCCTCGAGCGACTGGATGCCTCCGGAGCCCGGCTGCAGGAGGATGTGGTTCTTCACGTCGCCCGGCAGATGGTGCGGTACATCCCCTGTCGGAACCATCCCCGCATCCCGGACACTGTCCGGTGAACGGGTGAGGCCCGCCGCGGGGGTCGCGGCGGGCCTCACCCGGGGGCGGGCGGAGGGCTACAGGCGCTCGGGGGTCTGGATGCCCAGGAGGGTCATGCCCTGGCGGAGGGTGCGGCTGGTGAGGTCGCAGAGGAACAGGCGGTTCTCCCGCTGCTCCGCGGTGTCGGCCTTCAGGACCGGGCAGTCCGCGTAGAAGGACGTGAGGTGCGACGCCAGCTGGTACAGGTACGCCGTCAGCTTGTGCGGCGCGTACTCCGCGGCGGCCTCGGCGACCAGATCGGCGAAGCCGTCGAGGTGCAGCCCCAGCGCCCGCTCCGCCGCGTGGAGTTCCAGCTCCGGGTGGGCGACGGGGCGGGCCTCGCCGGCCTTGCGGAGGATGGACCGGGCACGGGCGTACGCGTACTGGAGGTACACCGAGGTGTCGCCGGTGAGCGAGACCATCTGGTCGAGGTCGAACTTGTAGTCGCGGTTCGCGGACGTGGAGAGGTCCGCGTACTTCACCGCGCCGATGCCGACCTGCGCGCCGCGCTCGGCGATCTCCTCCTCGGTGAGCTCGATGTTGCCCTCCTCCGCCTTCTCCCGCACGACCGCCGCCGCGCGCTCGGACGCCTCGTCGAGGAGGTCCTCCAGGCGCACCGTCTCGCCCTCACGGGTCTTGAACGGCTTGCCGTCCTTGCCGAGGACCGTGCCGAACTGCAGGTGGACGGCCTTGACGGCGTCGCTCAGCCAGCCGGCGCGGCGGGCCGTCTCGAAGACCATGCGGAAGTGCAGGGCCTGGCGGGCGTCCACGACGTACAGCAGCGTGTCGGCCTTGAGGTCGAAGACGCGGTTGCGGATGGCGGAGAGGTCGGAGGCGGCGTAGCCGAAGCCGCCGTCGGCCTTCTGGACGATCAGCGGGACGGGCTTGTCGTCCTTGCCGCGGATCTCGTCGAAGAACACGACCAGCGCGCCCTCGGAGCGCACGGCGACGCCGGACTCCTCGAGCATGTGGGCGGTCTCGGCCATCATCGGGTTGTACGCCGACTCGCCGACGATCTCGTCGTCCGCGACGGGCATGTCCAGCTTGGCGAAGACGGAGTAGAAGTAGATCTTCGACTCGTCGACGAACCGCTGCCACAACGCGAGGGTCTCCTCGTCGCCGGACTGCAGGGCCACCACCCGCTGCCGGGCGCGGGTCTTGAACTCCTCGTCGGAGTCGAAGACGGCCCGCGAGGCCTTGTAGAGGCGGTTGAGGTTGGACATCGCCTCCTCACCGGCCGCCTCGACGTCCGCCGAGGGGTCGGCCTCGTGGTCCAGCTCGTGCGGGTGCTCGATCAGGTACTGGATGAGCATGCCGAACTGGGTGCCCCAGTCGCCGATGTGGTGGCGGCCGATCGTCTTCTCGCCGGTGAAGTCGAGCATCCGGCGCACCGCGTCGCCGATGACGGCGGAGCGCAGGTGGCCGACGTGCATCTCCTTGGCGACGTTCGGCTGGGCGTAGTCGATGACCGTGGTGCCCGCGTCCTCGCGCTGCGGCACGCCGAGGCGGCCGGTCTCGTCGGCGGCGCGCGCGGCGAGGTTCTCGGTGATCGCCCTGTCGGAGACGGTCACGTTGAGGAAGCCGGGGCCGGAGACCTCGACGTCCGCGATCAGGTCACCGGTGACGACGTGCTCCACGACCTGCGTCGCCAGCTCGCGCGGGTTGGCCTTGGCCTTCTTGGCGAGGGCGAGGATGCCGTTGGCCTGGTAGTCCGCCCTGTCGCTTCGTCGCAGCAGCGGGTCCGCGGAGGCGGCCTCCGGCAGGGCAGCCGAGAGGGCGTCCGCGAGGCGCGCGTGGACGGAAGCGGTGAGGGACTTGACCGAGGTCATGGAGTGGGTGCCGTTCTCCTCGAGGGATGGGTGTGCCCGCCCAGTATCCCACCGCCGGGGGTCCGGCCGCCTCGCCGTTTCGCGGGCACGCGGCGCGGCGCGTGGGACAGGAGGGAAAGGCGTTTTCACGGTGGGGCCCGCACCTGGGAGAATGGGGGAACGGCCGCGCGGGCGTCGCGGCGGCCGGGCGTCTCCCCTCAGGAAAGAAGGACGTGCCGATCGTGGCTCAGAGCACCGAGACCACCGACTGGGTCTCCCGTTTCGCGGACGAGGTCATCGAGGCGTCGGAGCGTCGGGCCCCGGGCAAACCTGTCGTGGTCGCGTCCGGTCTCTCCCCGTCGGGGCCGATCCACCTCGGCAACCTGCGCGAGGTGATGACCCCGCACCTGGTCGCCGACGAGATCCGCCGCCGTGGCCACCAGGTCCGGCACCTGATCTCCTGGGACGACTACGACCGGTACCGCAAGGTGCCGAACGGCGTCGAGGGCGTCGACGGGTCGTGGGCGGAGCACATCGGCAAGCCGCTGACCTCGGTGCCCGCGCCGAAGGGCTCCGAGCACCCGAACTGGGCCGAGCACTTCAAGGCCGCGATGGTGGCCTCGCTGGGCGAGCTGGGCGTGGAGTTCGACGGCATCAGCCAGACCGAGCAGTACACCTCGGGCGTCTACCGCGAGCAGGTCCTGCACGCGATGAGGCACCGCGGCGACATCGACGCGATCCTGGACCAGTACCGGACCAAGAAGAAGGACCCGGCCCAGGAGCTCAAGCACAAGCAACAGAAGCAGCAGAAGCCTCTCGACGAGGCCGAGCTGGAGGCCGCCGAGGGCTCCGGCGCGGCCGAGGAGGACGACGGCAGCTCCGGCGCCGGCGGCTACTTCCCGTACAAGCCGTACTGCGGCGGCTGCGGCAAGGACTTCACCACGGTCACCTCGTACGACGACGAGACGACCGAGATGGCCTACACCTGCACGGTGGAGTCCTGCGGCTACTCCGAGACGGTGCGGCTGAGCGAGTTCAACCGCGGCAAGCTGGTCTGGAAGGTCGACTGGCCGATGCGGTGGGCCTACGAGGGCGTCGTGTTCGAGCCGTCCGGCGTGGACCACTCCTCGCCGGGCTCCAGCTTCCAGGTCGGCGGTCAGATCGTCGGGATCTTCGGCGGCGAGCAGCCGATCGGCCCGATGTACGCCTTCGTCGGCATCAGCGGCATGGCGAAGATGTCCTCCAGCAAGGGCGGCGTGCCGACGCCGGCCGACGCGCTGAAGATCATGGAGCCGCAGATCCTGCGCTGGCTGTACGCGCGGCGCAGGCCGAACCAGTCGTTCAAGGTCGCCTTCGACCAGGAGATCCAGCGGCTCTACGACGAGTGGGACCGCCTGGAGTCGAAGGTCCGCGACGGCAGCGCGCTGCCCGGCGACATCGCCGCGTACACGCGTGCCGCGTCGACGGCCGCGGGCGAACTGCCGGGGACGCCGCGTCCGCTGTCGTACCGCACGCTGGCCTCGGTCGCCGACATCACCGGCGGCCACCAGGACCAGGCGCTGCGCATCCTCAGCGACCTGGAGCCGGAGCACCCGCTGTCCTCGCTGGACGAGGCGCGGCCGCGGTACGACAAGGCCGAGGCGTGGATCAACACGCAGGTGCCGGCCGACCAGCGGACCATCGTGCGCGACGAGCCGGACGCGGAGCTGCTGGGCTCGCTGGACGAGACCTCCCGCGAGTCGCTGCGGCTGCTGCTGGACGGGCTGGACGACCACTGGTCGCTGGACGGACTGACCCACCTGGTCTACGGCGTGCCGAAGGTCCAGGCCGGGTTCTCGGCGGACGCGACGCCGAAGGAGCTGCCGGCGGAGATCAAGACGGCGCAGCGCACCTTCTTCGCGCTGCTGTACCGGCTGCTGGTCTCCAGGGACACCGGGCCGCGGCTGCCCACGCTGCTCCTCGCGGTGGGCGCGGACCGCGTCCGGGCGCTGCTCGGCGGCGGAGCCGGCTGACGCCCGCTCCTGCGCGGGCGCACGCACGACGGTGCCCCGGTGGTCTCGCGACCACCGGGGCACCGGTGCGTTCAGCCGTTCGAGTCCCCGGCCTGGGGCGGGTGGCTAGAGTGCCCTCGGCCCACTGCGTGATCTTGGGGCCTCACTTCGGAGAGAGGTACGCACATGGGTCGTCTCATCGGGCAGATCGTGGTCGTGGTGATCGCGTTCGTCGCCCTGCTCACGCTGATCGGATCCCGGGCGGGCGCGCTCGAGGTCGGCATCCTGACGGTGCTGTTGGTCGCGGCGCTCGGACTGGTCGTCCGCGGGTACCTGCGGCGGCGGTCGACGGCGCGCCGAACCTGAGCCGCCGGTCCGCGCCGTCGGGCGTGTGCCGCGTCAGGCGATGTGGTCCTGGGCGAGCTCGACGTCGTGACGGGTGGCGAAACGTTCCACCATGGCCTTGAGCTCGGTGGACGTCGGCTTGTGGCCGTACTCCGCCTCGATCTCCTCGCCGAACTGACGCGGCGTGGGGAAGCCGTTGTCGATCGCGCGGCGGAACACCTGGTAGTACGCGTCCTCGCGCTCCCGCTCCGACTCGAACTCCACCGGGGCGCTGCTTTCGGGCTGCTGCTCCTGGCGCTGGCCCGGGATGGTGATCTCCGGCGCCGACACCGGCGCGGGCTCCGGTTCGGGGGCCTGCTCCGCCTCGGGCGGGGCGCCCTCACCGAGTTGGCGGGTGCGGCCGCCGGGCTGGCCGACGGGGACCGGGAAGGTGCCGGTGTCCTCGGGCGAGGCGGCGGACGGGGCGGGCTCCGGCTGCGGGTCCTGCTCGGGGCGGTAGGGCGCCTGCTGGGCGTACCACTGCTCGGTGGCCGGGTCCGGCTGGTAGGTGGCGGGGCTGTAGCTGCCCAGGCGCGGGTCGTAGAACCACGCGCTGCCGTCCTCGCCGTAGTGGATCTGCTGGTCGGCGGGCATCTGCGGCTCCCCGGCCCAGCCCTGCTGATCCGCGGGCGCCTGCTGGTAGCCCTGCTGGGGCTGGGGCTGGGGCTGGGGCTGGGGCTGCCACGGCTGCCCCGGCTGCTGCCGGTCGTACCGGGGAGGCTGCTGGGGCTGCGGGGTGCGGGCCTGGGGCCGCTGCGCGGCGGTGCCCTCCAACTGCGGGACGCCCTCGGCGGCGCTCACGGCGGAGGCGGCGGGCGTCTCGCGCTCGACCTCGGCGGCCGGGACGACGGCCGGCTTGATGCCCGCCGCCGCCAGACCCGCCGCGGCGGTGTCCGCCAGCGGGACGCCGAACTTGGCCAGACGCAGCGGCATCAGGGACTCCACCGGGGCCTTGCGGCGCCAGGCGCGGCCGAAGCGGGCCCGCAGCCTGGTGCGGTACACCAGCCGCTCCTGCTCCAGCTTGATGACCTCCTCGTAGGAGCGCAGCTCCCACAGCTTCATCCGCCGCCACAGCAGGAAGGTCGGCACCGGCGACAGCAGCCACCGGGTGAGGCGCACGCCCTCCATGTGCTTGTCGGCCGTGATGTCGGCGATGCGCCCGATGGCGTGCCGGGCGGCCTCGACGGCGACCACGAACAGGACCGGGATGATCGCGTGCATGCCGACGCCCAGCGGGTCCGGCCAGGCGGCGGCGCCGTTGAAGGCGATCGTCGCGGCCGTCAGCAGCCAGGCCGTCTGGCGCAGCATGGGGAACGGGATCCGGATCCACGTCAGCAGCAGGTCCAGCGCCAGCAGGACGCAGATGCCGGCGTCGATGCCGATCGGGAAGACGTACGAGAAGTTCCCGAACCCCTTCTGGAGGGCGAGTTCCCGCACGGCCGCGTACGAGCCGGCGAAGCCGATGCCGGCGATGACCACGGCGCCCGCGATCACCACCCCGATGAGGATGCGATGCGTCCGTGTGAGCTGTGGCGTGGCCACCCGACTCCCCTTCCAGACTGTCCGTTGCGCGCACCAGGGTTGCACATGTGTACGGGTGCCGGTCGGTCGGTCGACCGCACCGGCACCCGTGACGTGCCGCACGACCCGGACGGCGCAGGACGTAGGGGACGTCTCGCACGGCCCTCCCGGCCACCCGCCGCCGCGACGCGGCCGGGGCCGTTCTCGCGGGCCGGGCGGGCGGCCCGGGGGTCAGGACTTGGCGGCGGACTTCGAGGCGGAGGCCGACGGGGAGGCGGAGGAACCGTCCGCGTCGCCGGCGCCCTCGGCGTCGTTGGCCGTGGTGACCTTGCCGACGGCCTCCTTCGCGGCGTCGACGGCCTGCTCGCTCAGCTTCTTCGCGCTCGGCGCGCCCTCGCCGGCCAGACCGGCGCCGTTGTAGTCGATCGTCACGACGGCGTTCTCCACCAGCACGACCACGGTCTGCTGCTTGAAGAGGCCTTCCTTCTTCTTCAGGTCGTAGGTGACCAGGGTGGCCTCGTCGCCGACGCCCTTGACCGGCTTGTCGGCGACCTTCTTGGCGTCCGCGGTGTTGCGGGCGTCCTCGATCGACGTCTCGTACTGCTTCATCGCCTGCTCGGCGGCCGCGCCGCGGACCGTGTCGGAGTCGAAGCGCAGCAGGGAGACGCTGAGCCAGCGGTACTGCGAGCCCTTCACGCCGTTGTCGTCCAGGCTGTTCCAGGTGCAGCTCGCCCGGGTGCCGGCGTCGTCGGTGCGGCCGGCCTTCTCGGACTTCCCGCGCTTGGGCACCAGGTCGTCGAGCGTCTTCTTGCCCAGCGCGTCGCACGCCTTCGGCAGCTCCTTGTAGGCGGCCGGCTCCAGCGTCGGGGAGGGCTTGGCGGAGGGCTTGTCGCTGCTCGCGCTCTGCTTCGCGTCGGACTTCGGCTCCGCGTCCGAGGAGCACCCTGCGGCGACGAGCATCACGGGGAGGACTGCCGCGCCCGTCAGGGCGCGGACGACTCGCTGAACGGGACGGTTGGCTCGGTGCGCTCGCTGCATGGTTCCTTCACTCACGGCTTCGCTTCGGCTCCTGCGGGACCCGGATACCCCCGACCCGGCGGATGACGTCAGGTCTGGTGATCGATCCGGTCCGACAGGCCACGGTACGCGGTGAGCGAGGGCCGTCGCCCGGCCCGAGGCGTTCCGCGGACAGGCGGGCGAGCGCTGTGCCAGGGTGTCAGCCGGCCAGTTCCTCGGCCAGCTCAGCGGCCAGTTCCTGGGCCCTGTCCTGCATTTCCTCGCTGTCGGCGCTCTCGCCGGCGCGGGTCGGACGGCTGGTGTACTCGACCGTCACGAGGACGTTGGACGTGCGGAACACCACAGTCACGGTGCGCTCGGAAGCGCTGGTTCCGGTGGTGCCGAGGGTGTCGTCGACGAAGGCCTCGTCGCCGAGCTCCTCGAGGGAACGCGGCGACGGGCCGGCCCCGGCCGGGTCCTCCGGACTTCCGGTGTCCCCGGCCTCGTCCGAGGCCCCGGACCCGCTCGCGGCGGCCCCGGTCGCCTTGTCCCCGGTCGCCCCGCCCGTGTCCTTGTCCGCGGGCTTCTTCGACGACGAGGAGGATGACGAGGGTGAGGCGGAGGAGGAGGGGTCGGCGTCCGCGGAGGGCTCGGCGCCGGGCGCGGGTACGCCGGCCTTCTCGCGCTGGGCGGTGAAGAGCTCGGCGGCCTTGTCGTCGTCGCCCACCTCGGGCTCGTAGGAGACCACCCGCTCGAAGTCCACGGACAGCGAGGAGGTCGCCGACTTCGACTCGGCCTGCCAGCGGCAGCCCACCTGGCGGTCCAGGTCGTAGGTGAGGGAGGCCGTGCCCTCGTAGGCGGCCTCGCGCTTCTTCTCGTCCGCGATCCGCCGCAGGCCGGGCAGCAGCTGGTCCAGCCGCTCCTCACCGACCGCGCCGCAGGGCTCGGGCAGCGTGCGGTAGCGGCCGGGCTCGGCCTCGGCCACGGTGGCGTCGGCCGCGCCGGGCTTGGAGTCGTCGGCCTGCTCCCCCTCGGACGGGCCGCCGCTGCAGCCGGCCAGCACGGCCGTGAGCAGCGCGGCGATGCCGAGGGTGTACGCCTTCCGCTGCACGGACGGGCTCCTCTCCAGGGGTTAATCGGTTGCCGACGGGACCGGGTCCCGGCAGACAATGTGTATCGCACACGCCACCGGGAACGCCGGTCTGCGGTCGCATTCGTGACGTTGGTCATGCTTTTCGGGATTGTCCGGGCCTGTCAGGTCCTGGGCGTCTTTCGTTGTCGCTTTCGGGGGAGATGGTCGGTCATGTCGTACGTCGAGGTACCGGGCGCCAAGGTGCCGATCCGTATGTGGACGGACCCCGCCGCGGTCGAGGACGTCGCCATGCGGCAGCTGCAGAACGTCGCGACGCTGCCGTGGATCAAGGGCCTCGCGGTGATGCCCGACGTCCACTACGGCAAGGGCGCGACGGTCGGCTCGGTGATCGCCATGCAGGGCGCGGTGTGCCCGGCGGCGGTGGGCGTCGACATCGGCTGCGGGATGTCCGCGGTGAGGACGTCGCTGACCGCGAACGACCTGCCGGGCGACCTCTCGCGGCTGCGCTCGAAGATCGAGCAGGCCATCCCGGTCGGCCGGGGGATGCACCACTCCCCGGTGGACCCGGGCCGGATGCACGGCTTCGCCACCGCCGCGTGGGACGACCTGTGGGACCGGTTCGACGGGATCGCCGATGCGGTCAAGTTCCGTCAGGAAAGGGCTGCGAAGCAGGCGGGAACGCTTGGATCCGGCAACCACTATATTGAACTGACGCTCGATTCTGAGGGCTCGGTGTGGCTCACTCTGCACTCCGGCTCGCGGAACATCGGCAAGGAACTCGCCGAGCACCACATCGGCGTCGCGCAGAGCCTGCCGCACAACCAGGGTCTGATCGACCGCGACCTCGCGGTGTTCGTCGCGGACACGCCGCAGATGGCTTCCTACGAGAACGACCTGTACTGGGCGCAGGAGTACGCCAGGTTCAACCGGTCGATCATGATGGCGCTGCTGAAGGACGTGGTCCGCAAGGAGTTCAAGAAGGCGAAGGTGGCCTTCGAGCCGGAGATCAGCTGCCACCACAACTACGTCAACCTCGAGCGCTACGACGGTATGGATCTCCTGGTCACGCGCAAGGGCGCGATCAGTGCGCTGCCGGGTCAGTTCGGCATCATCCCGGGTTCCATGGGGACGGCCACGTACATCGTCAAGGGACTCGGCAATGCGAAGGCGTTCAACTCCGCCTCGCACGGCGCGGGCCGGCGGATGAGCCGGAACGCCGCCAAGCGGCGCTTCACCGCGGCGGACCTGGAGCGGCAGACGCAGGGCGTCGAGTGCCGCAAGGACTCCGGCGTGGTGGACGAGATCCCGGCGGCTTACAAGCCGATCGAGCAGGTGATGGACCAGCAGCGTGACCTGGTGGAAGTGGTGGCCAAACTCAAGCAGTTCATCTGCGTGAAGGGCTGACGGTTGCCGGGCCGTCGTGCCCCCTTTTCACGGCTCGACCGTGAAAAGGGGGCACGACCACGATCAGGCCTCGGTGGTCGGCATGGGAACTTCGCCGTGCCGGAGCCGCCAGAGGCGAATCGTGCAGCTCTTCTGCGTGCGGCCGAGCACCTCTGCGGCGGCTTTCGGATCGTTGAGTCGGAGAAGCGCCCGGTCCTCGTGAGTTGCCCATGCCCGCCGGGTGTGCGCCGCCCGCATGGTCTCCGGCCTCTTCCATGAGGCGAGGGAGTCCGCTGCTCGCTGCTTCCGCTCGAGCGCGAGGCACCCGGGGTAGTAGAGGTGGGCGGCGAAGGTCTGCGCGTGCTCCATGGCGAGCATCACGTTGTAGACACTGTCGCGGGTATTGCGCCCGGCGGTGCGCCGTACGCCGCACACCTCGTGCGCGTAGTGGCAGAAGTAGGTGGCGATCGCTGTGCTCTCGGTGGTCAAGCTGACGAAGGGCAGCCCGGTGCGGGTGAAGCCCACTGAGCCGTCGGCGTCGATGACGCCGCGCAGGTAGTCGGGCCGGCAGAAGTCACCTCGCGGCGGAGCGACGGCCCGGGACTTCTTTCCGTAAGGCAGCCCCAGCTCGTTGAGCCGGGTTCTCGCCGCGAGAGAGCAGAGCGTCCATGTGGCGGAGTGGTGCGAGGCCGAGAAGTTGGTCGCCCGGGAGCGCTCCCGGATGCTGCTCGGGTGCGGCGTCAGCCGCTGGAAGCGCTGCAGGATCTCGATGTCCCGCACATTGAGTTCGGCTGTGAGATGGCCCTTTTTGCCAGGGCTCCCCTGCAGATGACCGTCAGCCTGCAGGAATCCGAACATGTAGGAGTACTCGGGGACTGTCAGGTCCATGAAGGCGGGTGACGCGGAAGCGTCCAATGCCTCGTCGAGCGTCAGTTGTCGAGCGCTAGGCTCGCAGTCGGCCATGGGGAGTCAGCCCTTCCCTCGGTCAGGCCCTTGGCGGGGTGCCTCCCGTCAAGGGCCCTCGTGTTTACCTGAGCTGCGAGCGTAGGCAGGGCGTTCGCGCATCGGAGGCCCGATCGACCAGCTTCACGCGTAGGGGTGGAAAGGCGAGTCCTCGTTCAGTGTTCGTCGTAGTTTTCGTTCACCGTGAACCCGATGACCGAGCCGCCGCCGTCGCGGCGGAAGGCGAAGGGGGCGCCGTCGTGGGAGGCGGAGACCTCGCGGACGATGGCGAGGCCCAGGCCGGAGCCGGGGAGGCTGCGGGCGGCGGGGGTGCGGTAGAAGCGGTCGAAGACGCGGCCGAGGTCGGCGGGGGCGATGCCGGGGCCGCGGTCGAGGACCTCGACGCGGACGTGGGCGGCGCCCTCGGGGCGGATGACCCGGACGTCGATGGGGGCGGTGCCCCCCTGGTCGAACTTGGCGGCGTTCTCCACCAGGCTGGAGATGGCCCGCTGGAGGGCGGAGGGGCGGCCGTCGACGGTGGTGTCGCCGGCCACGGAGACCCGGACGTCGCGCCCGGTGCGGCGGCGGGCGTGCACCGCGACGTCCTCGGCGAGGTCCGCGAGGTCCACCGGGCGGACCGGTTCGGTGTCCGACTGGCCGGCCGCGAGGTCCACCAGCTCGTTGACCAGGTCGGTCAGCTCGCGGGACTCGGTGGCCAGGTCCTCCACCAGCTCCTCGCGGACCCGCGGCGGGAGCTCGTCGATCCGGCCGAGCATGGAGATGTTGGTGCGCAGCGAGGTCAGCGGGGTGCGCAGTTCGTGGCCGGCGTCCTGGACGAGGCGGCGCTGGTCCTCCTCGGACTGGGCGAGCCGGTCGAGCATGCGGTCGAAGGCGCGCCCGAGGCGGCCCACCTCGCCGGCGCCGGTGACGGGCACCTGGATGGACAGCCGCCGGGTGCGGGCCACCGCCTCGGCGGCGTCGGTCAGGGCGACCAGGCGGCGGGTGATGCGGTGGGCGAGCCACCAGCCGAACAGGCCCGCGGCGAAGACGACGGCGACGATCTGCCAGGCGGTGCGGCGCTGCAGTTCGCGCAGCAGGTCCTCGGTGTCGCTGAACTCGTGGGCGACCTGGACCGCGCCGCGTCCGCCGCCGAGCGAGACGGTGGCGATGCGGTACATGTCGTGGCCCGCCTCGATGTCGGCGTGCTCGACGCTGTGTCCGGCGGCCTGCCGCAGAGCGGTGCGCCGGTCGTCGTCGGTGACCGGCAGGGCGGGGCGGCCGGGGTCGTCCACGGAGCCGTCCGGGCCGAGGACCTGCACGACGGTGCGGCTGGGGCGGACGATGTCGTGGCCGGGGACGTGCGAGGAGAAGTCCTCGGGCGTCATGCGGCGCTGCCGCACCTCGGCCCGCAGGTCGCCGACCACCTCGGCGAATATCGTCTGCTGGTCCACCCGGACCATCCGGGCGGCAGCGTTGTAGGAGAGCAGGCCGACCACCACGGTGACGGCGGCGGCGACCGCCGCGAAGGAGACGGCGAAGCCGGTCCGCAGCGAGGCCAGCCGGCCCAGACGTCCGCGCATCCGCTCAGCCCTCCCGCAGCACGTACCCGACGCCCCGCACGGTGTGGATCAGCTGCGGGGCGCCCGGCTCGTCGAGCTTGCGCCGCAGGTAGCCGACGTAGACGGCGAGGTTCTTGGAGCCGGGGCCGAAGTCGTAGCCCCAGATGCGGTCGTAGATGGTGGTGTGGTCGAGAACGACGCCCGCGTGCCGCAGCAGCAGTTCCAGCAGGTCGAACTCGGTGCGGGTGAGTTCGATCTCGCGTGCGCCGCGCCAGACGCGGCGGGCCGAGGGGTCCATCCGCAGTCCGGCCGCGGTCAGGGTCCGGGGGTCCTGGGCGGAGTCCGCCGGGCGCGGGGCGGGCGTGTGGACGGGCTCCTTGCCGGCCCGGCGGAGCAGGGCGCGCAGGCGGGCGAAGACCTCGTCGACCTCGAACGGCTTGGGCACGTAGTCGTCGGCGCCGGCGTCCAGGCCGGCGATCCGGTCGGCGGTCTCGACCAGCGCGGTGAGCATCAGGATGGGGGTGCGGTCGCCGCGGGCGCGCAGTTCGCGGCAGACCTGGAGCCCGTCGACGCCGGGCATCATCACGTCCAGCACCAGCACGTCGGGGGCGGTGGCGGCGGCCTGCTCCAGCGCGGCGGCGCCGTCGGCGACGGCGGTGACCTCGTAGCCCTCCAGGGTGAGGGCACGGGCCAGGGCGTTGCGGATGGCGCGGTCGTCCTCGGCGAGCAGCACGGTGTGGGGCACGGGCCCAGTGTGTCATTCCTGTGCCCGGCCCCTTCGGGCCGCGGCGGCCCGCCCGGAGCGGGTGGTGGGCCGGGCGGGGCCGGGACTGGGTCAGGAGGGGGCAGAAGGGGGTCAGGAGGGGCGGCGCAGTGCCTGGAGGGCCTGTTCGAAGGGGACGGTCTCCAGGTCGCCGACCCGCACGACGCCGCTCTCGTCCTCCTGGGCCGCCCGGGCGGCGGGCAGCCGGCCGGGGCCGGTCATCAGCGCCGCGAGCTGCCCGGCCGCGCGGGTGATCCGCTCCTGGAGGCCCTGGGCGCCCCAGTCCTCCGAGGCCGCGTAGACGCCGGTGGGCACCACCACGGCGCGCAGGTAGGAGAAGAGCGGCCGCAGGGCGTGGTCCAGGACCAGGGAGTGGCGGGCCGAGCCGCCGGTGGCGGCGATCAGCACGGGCTTGCCGTCGAGGGCGTCCTGGTCGAGGACGTCGAAGAAGGCCTTGAAGAGCCCGCTGTAGGAGGCGGAGAAGACCGGGGTGACGACGACCAGTCCGTCGGCGGCCGCCACCGCCTCCTGGGCGGCGGCGAGCTCGCGGCCGGCGAAGCCGTTGGTGAAGTTGTGCGCGATCTCCACAGCGAGGTCGCGCAGCTCGACCACCGTGACCTCGGCGCCGGTGCGGTCGGCGGTGGCCTGGGCCAGGCGGTCGGCCAGCAGGCGGGTGGACGACGGGACGCTCAGACCCGCCGAGACGACGACCAGCTTCATCGTGCGGCCTCCTTCTCGGGTGCGGTGACGGCGGTGGTGGCGGGGGCGGCGGTGGCCTCCGCGGCTTCGGCGGCGGCGCGCTCCCGGGCCCGGTCGACCCGCGCGGCGTGGCTCGGGGCGTCCGGCACGTCGGCCGGGCGGCCCTTGGCGAACTCCTCGCGGAGCACCGGGACGACCTCCTCGCCGAGGATGTCGAGCTGCTCGAGCACGGTCTTCAGCGGCAGGCCGGCGTGGTCCATCAGGAACAGCTGGCGCTGGTAGTCGCCGGCCACCTCGCGGAAGGACAGGGTGCGCTCGATGACCTGCTGCGGGGAGCCGACGGTCAGCGGGGTGTCCCGGGTGAAGTCCTCCAGGGACGGGCCGTGGCCGTAGACCGGGGCGTTGTCGAAGTAGGGGCGGAACTCGCGCACGGCGTCCTGGGAGTTCTTCCGCATGAACACCTGGCCGCCGAGCCCGACGATCGCCTGCTCGGGGCGGCCGTGCCCGTAGTGGGCGTAGCGGGTGCGGTAGAACTCGACCATCCGGCGGGTGTGGTCGGCGGGCCAGAAGATGTTGTTGTGGAAGAAGCCGTCGCCGTAGTAGGCGGCCTGCTCGGCGATCTCGGGGGACCGGATCGAGCCGTGCCAGACGAACGGCGGCACGCCGTCCAGGGGGCGGGGCGTGGAGGTGAAGCCCTGGAGCGGGGTGCGGAACTTCCCTTCCCAGTTCACCACGTCCTCGCGCCACAGGCGGTGGAGCAGGGCGTAGTTCTCGATCGCGAGGTTGATGCCCTCGCGGATGTCCTGGCCGAACCAGGGGTAGACCGGGCCGGTGTTGCCGCGCCCCATCATCAGGTCCATCCGGCCGTCCGCGAGGTGCTGGAGCATCGCGTAGTCCTCGGCGATCTTCACCGGGTCGTTGGTGGTGATCAGCGTCGTCGAGGTGGACAGGGTGAGCCGCTCGGTGCGCGCCGCGACGAAGCCCAGCATCGTGGTGGGGGAGGACGGCACGAAGGGCGGGTTGTGGTGCTCGCCGGTGGCGAAGACGTCGAGGCCGACCTCCTCCGCCTTGAGGGCGATGGCGACCATGGCCTTGATCCGCTCACGCTCGGTCGGCGTGCGGCCGGTGGTGGGGTCGGCCGTCACGTCGCCGACCGAGAAGATCCCGAACTCCATGGTCATGGTCGCTCACTCCAATGTTGTTGATTGTTGAACTATATCCGACAACGAGGGGGGCGCGACGGGTATTCCTGCGCGGTCGGAGGCGGACCCGGGGGCGTCCGGCGGCGGACGGGCCGCGGCGGGCATGGCAGGGTGGCCCGATGGGGATCGTGAGGTCCGCGGCGCTCTTCGTGCTGGCCGCGGTGTTGCAGATCGGCGGCGCGTGGCTCGTCTGGCAGGGCTTCCGCGAGAGCCGCGGCTGGGCGTGGATCGGCGCGGGGGTGCTGGCGCTGGGGGCGTACGGGTTCGTCGCGACGTTCCAGCCGGACGGGGAGTTAGGGCGGGTGCTGGCCGCGTACGGCGGGGTCTTCGTCGCGGGGTCCCTCGCGTGGGGGGCGATCGCCGACGGTTACCGCCCCGACCGCTGGGACGTCACCGGCGCCCTCGTCTGCCTCGCGGGCATGGCCCTCATCATGTACGCGCCCCGCGGCCGCTGACCCCGGCCCTCGGGAGGGCGCCGGCCGCGCGGCGGCCTGGGCCGCTCCCGTCGCCGGGCCGCGGGCCGAGGCGGGGCCGCGAGCAGGGGCCGTCACGTGATGGGACGGCTTACCGCCGGGGCGGGGGGCGTGCCTATTCTGGCGGCGTCCTGGAAACGCATTCGAACGGGAGCGCCGCGCCGACATGACCGCCGCCTACACCGCCACCCCCACCCCCGCCTCCCGCATCGCCGTCGTCACCGGCGCGAGCAGCGGCATCGGCGCCGCCACCGCGCGGCAGCTGGCGGCGGCCGGGTACCGCGTGGTGCTGACCGCCCGCCGCAAGGACCGCATCGAGGCGCTCGCGGAGGAGATCGAGGCGGCGGGCCACTCCGCCACCGCGTACGCCCTCGACGTCACCGACCGTGCCGCCGTCGACGAGTTCGCCACCGCGTTCAAGACCATCGGCGTGCTGGTGAACAACGCCGGCGGCGCCCTCGGCTCGGACCCGGTGGCCACCGGCGACCCGCAGGAGTGGCGCACGATGTACGAGACGAACGTCATCGGCACCCTCAACGTCACCCAGGCCCTGCTGCCCGCGCTGACCGCGAGCGGCGACGGCACGGTGGTGGTGGTGTCCTCCACCGCGGGGCACAGCACCTACGAGGGCGGCGCCGGCTACGTGGCCGCCAAGCACGCCGAGCACGTGCTCGCGGAGACCCTGCGGCTGGAGATCGTCGGCACCCCGGTGCGGGTGATCGAGGTCGCGCCCGGCATGGTCAAGACCGAGGAGTTCGCCCTGACCCGCTTCCACGGGGACCAGGAGAAGGCGGCCAAGGTCTACCAGGGCGTGGCCGAGCCGCTGACCGCGGACGACGTCGCGGACACCATCGCCTGGGCGGTCACCCGCCCCAGTCACGTCAACGTCGACCTGCTCGTCCTGCGCCCCCGCGCCCAGGCCTCCAACACCAAGGTGCACCGCGAACTGTGACCACCCGGGCCACGCGGTGACCCGGAACCGGACCGGGGTCACGCCGCGTAGCCGGCCACGGCGGCCTCCCGGCGCCCGTCCACACCCTGTGGACGGGCGCCGCCGCGTTGTGCGCCGCCGCCTTGCGCGCGTGGCGACCGCACCGCCGAACGAGGGGGCGTGACTCTCCGTGGCGTTTCGTTGCCCGGTGCGAGTGGCCGATGTTCCTACGATCTTCCCAGCTGCTCAACATCTGATGATCCATCCGATGAGCTGCAGGGGCGGGGATCCAGCGAACGTCAGCGCAACCGATTCCGGAAGTCACCTCCATGGCAGATACGAACAGCCGTCCGCGGACCCGCCGGACCGTTCTCGGCGCCGCGGGAGTGCTGGTCCTGGCCGCTCTCAACGCCCCCGCCGTCTACGATTTCGCGTCCCGGACCTACCACGCCCACCTGATCGAGCAGACGTCGTACAAGGCCGACCACGGTCACTGGCAGATCGTCGACGTCCCCGAGCGATTCCGGATCAACACGATCCACGCCGCGCTGCTGAGCACCGGCAAGGTGCTGCTGATCGCCGGGTCCGGCAACAACGCCAAGATGTTCGACGCCAAGTCCTTCCGCACCGTGGTGTGGGACCCGGTCCGCAACACGTTCAAGAACGTGGAGACACCCAGCGACCTGTTCTGCGCGGGCCACACCCAGCTGCCCGGCGGCAACCTGCTGGTGGCGGGCGGCACCCAGCGGTACGAGACGCTGAAGGGCGACGTCGAACGGGCCGGCGGCCTGATGATCGTCTACAACGAGAACCCCGACAAGCCGAAGACGCTGCCCGAGGGCACCCTCTTCACCGGCAAGGAGAGCGGGAAGACCTTCGCCTCCCGGGCGAGCCTGGTGGTGCCGCGCGCGAAGAAGGAGATCGACCCCGGCACCGGAAAGGCCACCGTCACCGCCTCCTCCGCGCGGGTCTACGTGGAGGCGACCCAGGACGGTCCGCAGCACCAGACCGGCTCGCAGGACCAGTACCGGATCAAGGGGCTGAAGGGCGCCGAGAAGCGTAACGTCTACGGGATCGCGCAGAAGCTCTCCTTCGACAAGAAGGACTTCCAGGGGATCAAGGACGCCTACGAGTTCGACCCGGTCGCCGAGAAGTACATCAAGGTCGACCCGATGCACGAGGCCCGCTGGTACCCCACGCTGACCACGCTGGAGGACGGCAAGGTCCTCTCCGTCTCCGGGCTGGACGAGATCGGGCAGGTGGTCCCGGGCAAGAACGAGGTCTACGACCCGAAGAAGAAGGACTGGGAGTTCGTCCCCAGGTCGCGCTTCTTCCCGACCTACCCGGCGCTCTTCCTGGCCCAGGGCGGGAAGATCTTCTACACCGGTTCGAACGCCGGGTACGGACCCGCCGACAAGGGCCGCGAACCCGGCCTGTGGGACCTGAAGAGCGGCGCCTTCACCGAGGTGCCCGGGCTTGAGGACCCCAAGCTGCTGGAGACCTCGATGTCGGTGCTGCTGCCGCCGGCGCAGAAGCAGCGCTACATGGTGATCGGCGGCGGAGGCGTGGGCGAGAGCCCGCGGTCCACCGACCGGACCGGGCTGGTGGACCTGAAGGCGAAGGAGCCGGCGTTCGTCTCCGGGCCCGACCTGTACGCCCAGGCCCGCTACCCGTCCGCGGTGATCCTCCCCGACGACACCGTCCTGGTCACCAACGGCTCCGGCGACTACCGCGGCAAGGGCGACAGCAACGTGCTCAAGGCGGCGGTCTACGACCCGGCGAGCAACCGGTTCCGCGAGGCGGCGGAGCCGCTGGTGGGGCGGAACTACCACTCCGGGGGCCTGCTGCTGCCGGACGGCCGGGTGATGACCTTCGGCTCCGACTCGCTCTTCTCGGACAAGGCCGACTCCAAGCCCGCCGTCTTCGACCAGCGCATCGAGATCTGGACCCCGCCCTACCTGCACCAGGGCGGGCAGCGCCCGCGGCTGCGGGAGGGCGAGGACTCCCGCCGGACGGTCGAGCTCGGCGCGTCGACCACCTACGCCAGCCCGGACGCCGCGCGGATCGAGAAGATGCGGCTGATCCGCCCGGGCGCCTTCACCCACGTCACCAACGTCGAACAGCGGTCGGTGGCGGTGGAGTTCACCAAGCAGCGGGGCCGGGTGAAGGTCACGCTGCCCGACGACCCGTCGCTGGTGCCGCCCGGCTGGTACATGCTCACCGCGGTCGACGGGCGGGGCGTGCCGTCGGAGGCGGTGTGGGTGAAGGTGCCGGTGTCCGACGACGCCACGTCGCTGAAGACCACCGAGGAGCCGCCCGCGCCCGCGCTGTAGTCGGCCCGGCGGCGCCCCGTCCAGGGCGCTCGCCACGCCGTGCGTCCGCCTCGCCGGGACCGAAGTCCCTGGTCGGCCGGGACTTCGGGCCCTCCGACCAGGGACTTTCGCTGTCCGGCGACGGGTCCCAGGGCCCTGGGGCGTGACCCCCGCCCGGGGCCAGCATGAGCGGTGGCAGGCCGGGAAGGCCGTCGACCGTCCTCCTCCCCCGTAGGACCGGACCGCTCTCCCGGCCCGCCCGACGTATCAGCGCTTCGGGAGGACGACCCGGTGGACACCGCACAGCCGATGGAGACGGACGAACGGAAGGCCGTCACCGGACCACCGCCTCCCGGCACCGATCCCGCCTCCGGCCCCGATTCCTCCTCCGGCACCGACCCCGCCTCCCGCACCGATCATGCCCTCGCCGCCCCCGGGGCCCGGCGGGCCAACTGGGTCGACTGGCTGACCACCACCGACCACAAGAAGATCGGCACGATGTACCTGGTCAGCGCCTTCGTCTTCTTCGGGATCGGCGGCGTCCTGGCCCTGCTGATGCGCGCCGAACTGGCCCGCCCCGGGACGCAGATCCTCTCCAACGAGCAGTTCAACCAGGCGTTCACCATGCACGGCTCGATCATGCTGCTGATGTTCGCCATGCCGCTGTTCACCGGCTTCGCCAACTGGATGATGCCGTTGCAGATAGGCGCGCCGGACGTGGCGTTCCCGCGGCTGAACATGCTGTCCTTCTGGCTGTTCCTGTTCGGCTCGCTGATCGCCGCGTTCGGCTTCCTCACCCCGCAGGGCGCGGCCAGCTTCGGCTGGTTCCTCTACGCGCCGCTGTCCTCGGAGCTCTACTCGCCGGGCATCGGCTCCGACCTGTGGATCATGGGCGTCGCCCTCTCCGGCTTCGGCTCCATCCTCGGCGCCGTCAACTTCATCACCACGATCATCTGCATGCGCGCCCCCGGCATGACGATGTTCCGGATGCCGATCTTCACGTGGAACGTGCTGCTGACCGGCGTGCTGATCCTGCTGGTCTTCCCGGTGCTGGCCGCCGCGCTCTTCGCCCTGGAGATGGACCGGAAGTTCGGCTCGCACATCTTCGACGCGGCCAACGGCGGAGCGCTGCTGTGGCAGCACCTGTTCTGGTTCTTCGGCCATCCCGAGGTGTACGTCCTGGCGCTGCCGTTCTTCGGCATCGTCTCCGAGGTCATCCCGGTCTTCTCCCGCAAGCCGATGTTCGGCTACATGGGCCTGGTGGGCGCCACCGTCGCCATCGCCGGCCTCTCCGTCACCGTGTGGGCGCACCACATGTACGTCACCGGCGGGGTGCTGCTGCCCTTCTTCGCCTTCATGACGATGCTGATCGCGGTGCCCACGGGCGTGAAGTTCTTCAACTGGGTCGGCACCATGTGGCGCGGCTCGCTGTCCTTCGAGACGCCGATGCTGTGGGCGGCCGGGTTCCTGGTGACCTTCCTGTTCGGCGGGCTCACCGGCGTCATCCTGGCCTCGCCGGTCCTGGACTTCCACGTCTCCGACTCGTACTTCGTGGTCGCGCACTTCCACTACACGCTCTTCGGCACGGTGGTGTACGCGATGTTCGCCGGATTCCACTTCTGGTGGCCCAAGTTCACCGGCAAGATGCTCGACGAGCGGCTCGGCAAGGTCACCTTCTGGACGCTGACCGCCGGCTTCAACCTGACCTTCCTGGTGCAGCACTGGCTGGGCGCCGAGGGCATGCCGCGCCGGTACGCCGACTACCTGGCCGCCGACGGCTTCACCGCGCTCAACACCCTCTCCACCATCGGGTCGTTCCTGCTCGGCCTGTCGGTGCTGCCCTTCCTCTACAACGTGTGGAAGACGGCGAAGTACGGCAAGCCGGTCGGCGTGGACGACCCGTGGGGCTGGGGCCGCTCGCTGGAGTGGGCCACCTCCTGCCCGCCGCCGCGCCACAACTTCGAGCGGCTGCCCCGGATCCGCTCGGAGTCCCCGGCCTTCGACCTGCACCACCCGGGCATCGGCGACCGCGAGACCGGGACGGTGAAGACCGAGACGGTGAAGGTCCAGCCGGTGAAGACCGGGACGGTGAAGTGACATGGGCGTCCTCGCCCTCGGGTTCGCCGTCGTCGCCCTCGCCGGATACGTCTGGTACGTGCCCGCCCTGCTGGAGCTGAAGGCCGGCCCGGCGGACCGGCCGCCCTCCCGCCGCAGCTCGGCCGCCGCCTGCCTGGTGGCGTGGACCACGGTGGCCCTGACCGCCGTGCTCCTCCCCGCCGACGGCGTGGGATCGCTGGCACTGTGCGCGGCGGGCGCGGCGGTCACCGTCGCCCTGCGGCTCAGGGCCCTGGTGCTCTCCCGGCGCGAGACCCGCGAGGCGGCGGGGGTGTGGGCGGAACTGCACCGGTGAGGGCGGGGGCCGGCGGCCCCCGGGGACCGCGGGTGAGGGCAGGTGAGGTGAGGTATCCGTCGGTCCTGCCGTACAACCTTGTCCGGGGCAAACGGGTCACACACCGCGAAACCCTTGGCCATGCCCGAGCTCCCGACCGGGTGGCCGCCCTCCTGACCTGCGAGAGGTTCCCATGAGAGTTCGCCGTGCCCTGGCCGTCGCGGCGGCCACCGCCGTCGTCGCACCGCTGACCCTGCTGTCGGCGCCGGCGGCGTTCGCCGAGGACCCGATACCCTCCGCCTCGCAGAGTCAGCCGGCGGGCGGGACCCCGGAGACCGGCGGTGCGGCGACCACGGAACCCGCCGCGGGAGGCGATGCGACCGACGCCGGGACGCCCGCCGCGGGTGGCGGGACGACGCCGGAGGCCGGCGGGACGCCCGCCGCGCCCGCCGCCCCGGGCGAGGACGAACTCACCGGCAGGGTCGGGGACCTGGCCGAGGGCGAAGGTGAGGAAGAAGGCGAGGGCGAGGAGTACCCGCTCTGCGAGAAGCGGGCGATCGACAAGGGCCTGAGCACCAAGATCACCGGGCTGCCCGCCGCCTACGTCGCCGGCTCCGGCTGGGACGAGTTCCGCCTCACCGTCACCAACCGGACCGGCAAGGAGCTGGACCGGGTCTGGTTCGACGTGTCGATCGAGCTGGGTGCGGCCGAGGTCGAGTACCTCGACGAGGGCGGCTGGACGGACGAGTTCCGCTGGGAGGGCGACACCGCCAGCTTCGGCGGCTACGCGGAGGACGTCGCCGCGGGTGAGGCCCTGGTCTCCGACCTCCGCGTCCGCGTACGGGCCGGCGCCCAGTCCGACGAGTCGTTCGCGGTGGGCGGCGCCCTGTACCAGGGCGCGGACGACACCTGCTTCCACAACGGGAACACCTACGAGTTCATCGTCCTGCCCGCCGGGACGAGCACCCCGTCGCAGACGCCCTCGCCGTCCGCCTCGCCCAGTGTGACGGCGTCCCCGTCCCCGTCGCACAGCGGCACCAGCGCGTCGCCGCAGGGCGGCGGGCAGAGCACCACCGGCAACCTCGCCGCCACCGGCAGCGACCGGGCCCTCGGCCTGGTGGGGGCCGCGGGCGCGGCCGCCGTCGTGCTCGGCGGCGGCGCGGTGCTGGTCACGCGGCGCAGGAACGCGGGCGCGCGGCTCTGAGTACAACCCTCGCGGGGGTGAGCGGGTCACATGATCCGAACGCAGGCCACGCCGACAGCACGTCGGCGTGGCCGTCCCGCCGACCTGCGAGGTTCCCATGAGAGTTCGTCGTGCCCTGGCCGTCGCGGCGGCCACGGCCGTCGTCGCGCCGCTGACCCTGCTGTCGGCGCCTGCGGCGTTCGCGGGCGATCCCGCGCCGTCCCGGTCGGCCTCGGCCGCGCCGACGCGGGGGCAGGACGCGACGGCGGACCCCGGTGACGGGACCGGCGACGCCACCGCGGCGCCGGGCGACTCCCCGGCCCCGGTCCCTGACCCCGTCCCCGCCTCGGAGTCGCCGGCCGCCGGCGACGAGCAGCCGGAGCGGGGGACGCCCGGGACGGGGGCGGGGGAGACCCGCAAGGAGGCGGTCGGCGACCTGCCCGACCACGCTCTCTGCGACCGCAGCGAGGTCGACGAAGGGCTCCGGACGAAGGTCACCGGTCTGCCCCGGCGGATCGAGGCCGGGTCCGGCTGGGACGTCTTCCGGTTCACCGTCACCAACGACACCGGCAAGGACCTGGACCGGCTGTGGCTCGACCTGGCCGTCACCTACCAGGAGAACCCGGAGCTGCTGGCGGAGGGCCTGGCCGAGATCCAGTACCGGAGCGACGGCCGGTGGTCGGACGAGGAGTACCACCGCTGGCCGGGGAGCACCGGCAGCTACAGCGACGTCCTCGAGCACGTCCCGGCCGGCGCCACCTTCACCGCTGACCTGCGGATCCGGATCCGCGAGGACGCCCCGGCCGGAGCGTCGTGGGCCTACACCGACGTCGTGTACGACGAGGACATGACCTGCTTCCGCGGCAAGGACAACCTCCAGGAGTTCACCGTCGTCGCGGCCGACGCCGATCCGTCGCGCCCTCCGCGGCCGGCCCCCTCCCGCAACGGCCGCCCGACCCCGTCCGGCCCGAGCGGACACGACGCCGAGGGTGGCGATGCCGCCGACGGCGGGACGCGTTCGCAGCGCGGCCCGGACGCCACGTCGGGCTCCGGCAGCCTCGCCGCCACGGGCGCCGGTGACGCCCTTCCGCCGGTGGCGGCCGCGGGTGCCGCGGCCGGCGCCGTCGGCGCGGCCGGAGTCCTCGCCGTCCGCCGCCGCAGGGCGTCCGCCCACACCTGATGTGTCCGGCGGGCTCACCCGCCGGTTCGATCCTCCTGACGCACCCGTCACCGGCAGCCCTTCCAGCCCTACTTCTTGTGCGAGTGACAGTAACCAAATAGCCTGTGTGGCATGGCAGTTGGCGAGTGGTCGCCTCCGTCGGTGCTGCTGACGGTCGACCTTGTGATCCTGACCCTGAAGGAAGGGCGGCTGTGCGTCCTGCTCGTGGAGCGAGGCGAAGATCCCTTCCAGGGCCTGCGGGCCCTGCCCGGCGGCTTTCTCAACAACGCCGCTGAGGAGATCTTGGACGCCGCCCACCGCGAGCTGGGCGAGGAGACCGCTCTGGCCGCCGGATGCGTCCATCTCGAACAGCTGGCGGTCTACGGGGACGCCGGCCGCGACCCCCGCGGACGCGTCGTCTCCGTGGCCCACCTCGCGATCGCGCCGGGGCTCCCCGAACCGGTCGCGGGAACGGACGCCTCGGACGCCGCGTGGGTTCCCGCGGAGGCGGTCCTGTCCGGCGAGGTGGAGCTGGCGTTCGACCACCACCGGATCGTGGCGGACGGGATCGAACGCGCGCGCACCAAGCTCGAGCACTCGGCGCTGGCCACCGCCTTCTGCGGAGAGCTCTTCACCATCGCCGAGCTGCAGCAGGTGTACGAGGCGGTGTGGGGCGCGGAACTCGACACCCGGAACTTCTACCGCAAGGTCCAGGCCGTGAAGGGATTCATCGTCCCCGGCGGCTCGGGGCGCAGGAGCACCGGAGGACGGCCCGCGCGGCTGTACCGGGCCGGGCCGCGGGCGGTGCTGTTCCCGCCCCTGATCCGGCCCGTGCCGTCCGACGCGGAAGAGAGCACGACGGAGGAAGGAAGGTAGATGTCGAAGGACATGGTGGTGATCCTCACCGCCCTCAATCTCGAGTACGAGGCGGTGCGCCGGAAGCTGGCCGGCCCGCGGTTACACCTCCACCAGCACGGCACGCGCTTCGAGGTGGGGACCGTGCGGGGCACTTCCTGCCGTGTCGCGCTGGGCCTGACGAACAAGGGGAACCACTCCGCCGCGGTGATCGCCGAGCGTGCCGTCCAGGAGTTCTCGCCGGCGGCCGTGCTGTTCGTCGGCGTCGCCGGGGCCCTGTGGGACACCGCCAGGCTGGGTGATGTGGTGGTGGCGACACACGTGTACGCCTACCACGGCGGGACCAGCGAGGACGACGGGCTCAAGGCGCGCCCCCGGGTGTGGGAGGCGCCCCACGCGATCAGCCAGCTCGCCTCGCACCTGGCTCGCGTGAACGACTGGACCGACGGCGACGACGCCGCCGGGCGCGGACGGGCGCCGCAGGTGCGCTTCGGCGCGGTCGCCGCCGGCGAGGTCGTGCAGAACTCCAGGATCTCGGCCGAGGCCCGGTGGATCCGGCAGCACTACAACGACGCCCTCGCGATCGAGATGGAGGCCGCCGGTGTGGCGCAGGCCGGTCATCTCAGCGGGGCGCCGGTGGCCGTCGTCCGGGGGATCAGTGATCGGGCGGACGGCACGAAGGGCAGCGCGAAGGACCGGAACTGGCAGCCACGGGCTGCCGCGAACGCGGCCGCGTTCGCCACGCGGCTGGCCGTGGAGCTGGTGGGAGTACAGGAGCAGATGGCGATGTCCCAAGCGGACAGGAGCCCGACGGCCGCTGGACGGACCGGGGGCGTGAGCAACACCGCTCACCGCAGCACTGTCGGCATCATGGCCGGCACGGTCCACGGCAGCAGCGTCCACCTCAACGGGGACCCGGGCACGGCCGCTCCGGTGGACCTGGTCGCCGCGCTGGACGAACTCCGTGAGCGGCTGGGGCGTCATCATGCCGAGCGCGGTCTCGATGACGACACCTACCCGGAGGCGCTGGCGGAGCTGGAACTGGCCCGCCGGGCGGCGAAGGAGAACACGAGCGGAGCGTCCAGGAGGGCGACCATGGCACTCAAGCGGTTACGCGGTCTGATCGCGGATCTTCCCGGTCCGGCGGCCGAGGTGGCGTCCCTGATCACCGTGGCGGGAGACCTGTCATGAACGGCGGCGGCAACGGCACCCACAACTGGGCCTACGACTCCACCGTCGGAATCCAGGCCGAGACCGTCCACAACTCCACCGTGTACGTCGTCCCCCCGGACGCGTCGCCCGAGGAGAAGTACAGGGTCGGTCTGCGGTACCTGGAGAACGGGGTGCCCAGTCGCGCCCGCGACATGTTCCGCCAGGCGATCAACAACGGCTACGACAACGCCGAGGTCACCTTCCACTGGGTGCTCGCCATGCTCGGCGCACGGTCGTACCACGACCTCGGCGCCGAGGAACTGCGCGAGCTGCACGCGGCCTTCGCGCGCATGCCGGCCCACCCCGAGGGGGAGTGGAAGGAGTCCCTGCGTGTGGCCTTCGCCCTGCTGGAGACGGCCGGCACCGAGGACGGGGACACCAAGCGTGTGCTCGACCAGGTGCGTGCCCTGCCACCGCTCCAGCGCGACGCGATCCTCCTCCACTTCGACCTCGTCCTCGCCGGAGGGCTGAAGGACGGCCTGTGGGCCGAGAACCGCAAGCAGGCCGAGGCGGACCGCTTCGGCAACGACCGGATCGGACGGGTCTGGGCGTACTTCGAACCCGACCCCATCGGCCCGCGGGCCGTGCCGCCCCGTCCGAGCACCGCTGCCGCCGCCCGGAAGGCCCTGCCCGTGCGGGCCGGCGTGTTCGGCGGTCTGGCCGCGTTCCTGTGGATCCTGGCGCTGATCGCGGATCCCGCCGCAGCGGTCCTGCAGTTGCTGGTGGTGGCCGGCGCCGGCCTGACCGCCGTTCACTTCGGCCGCCAATGGTCGTACCGGGAACAGCGGTCCAAGACCACCGGCCTTGGGGCGCAGGTGCCGTTCACCGGGCATCCCGCGGCCAACGGTGACGGATTCACCAACGGCGTCCGCCATTCCTTCGACCACTACTTCAGCAACCGCGTGCCCCGGGGGATCACCCCGCACGACTGGCTCGGCTGGACCGCCCACCTGCGCTCGAGCCTGGTCGCCGAGATCGCGCTGCTCTACCGCGAGAGCCGCGTCGGCGTGGACCGGGTCAACTGGCTGATCCGCCACCTCGCGGAGGACGCCCGGGACCGTCACGAGCGGGGCGTCCTGTTCGACGACCAGCGGGAGAACCAGGCGACGTCGGCGTTGAAGGCGCTGTGCGTGGTCGCTCTGGTCGTGTGCGGCATCACGGCACTGGCCATGCTCGGGACGGTCTTCTCCGGCGGCGGGGCGCAAGTGCTGCTCGCCCTGCTGACGGTGGTCGGCATGGTCTGGTCCGGATCCACGGCCGCGTCGATGTGGCAGCAGACCCAGGGCGAGGAGCACCGGGTGGCCGTGGAGACCCGGGAGTACGAGCAGCGGCTGGCGGAGCGGCAGGTGGCGTACGAGAAGTGGAGGACGTACCTGGAGGCCACGCGACCCAGCGAGCTGGAGATGGAGACCTGGCTCGCCTGCGACAAGACGCTCTTCGTCGACGAGGCGCTACGTCACTACCAGCTCAACTGGCGCGACCTGATCACCCACACCATCCTGATGACCCCCGCCCGCCCGTACAAGCGAGGACGGGTCAGGGGCGGTCCCTGGCGGTACTCGCGCTACAGCCTGCGGCTCTTCCTGGTCACCCAGGACGGCGTGCGGGAGATCAGCACCGAGTTCGACTTCACCGACGCCTCGCGCGGGGACGAGCAGCGCAGCAACTACCGGTTCGACGCTCTGTCCTCGGTACAGGTCACCGAGCGCGCCCAGGTCGGCTACGACCTGGAGCTCATCCTCACCAACGGGCCGGCCCGGAGGATCCGGGTGAAGGATGCCGACACCCATCAGCTGGCGCCGGACGAGAACGCCCAGGAGATCGCCGAGATCAACCTGAACGCTGCCGGCTTCATCCACACGTTCCGCCTGCTGGAAGGCATCGCGGCGGACGGGAAGGGCTGGATCGAGCGCAACAACGCGGGCGACCCGCCGTCCTTCGGCACCGACGACTGACCCGGGAAGGGGCCTGCGAACCCGAGGGACCGCGAACCTTCGGGTCCGCGAGGTTCCGGGCCCCCGCCCCGGCGGTCGTCGGCCGCGGCCGGGGCGCGCCGGTCAGGGCCAGACAAGGCAGTACGGCTGGTGGCCCGCCTCGTGGAGCCGGTGGCTGAAGTCCTGCCACTCGTGCAGCAGCTGGTAGACGTTGAACGCGTCGCGGGGGCCGCCGCGGTCGGGGACCGTGGACCAGATGAACGCGGCCGCGCCGACCGCCTCCTCGCCGATGCCGCGCAGCGGGTCGACGGTGGTCATGGGCAGCTTGACCACGGCGTACTGGGGGCGCAGCACGACGAGTTCGAGCGGGGGGACCTTGTTCAGCGGGACGCCCTCGATGCCGGTGAGGACCATCGCCGCCACCGTCTCGGGCTTGATGCGGGTGAAGAGGCCGCCCATGCCGAGCTCGTCGCCGCCGAGCTCCTCGGGGCGCATGGTCTCGGGGACGCGGGCGGCCGCCGCGCCGCTCGGCGCGCCGAAGTACTTGTACGTCACTCCCAACCGGCTGCTCCTTGCCACGGGTCCCGCCGGCTTCTCGGCGCCGTCACTCTGCGCGCCCGCCCGGCGGGCCGCGGCCTCGGCCGCTTCAGTCGTCGTCTCGTCCGCCTCGCGCCGGTGCTTGCCCCGACGGGAACGCCGAGGACCCATGTCGCCAGTCCCCTCGCCCAGTCCGCCACCGCGATGCATATCTCCACCCGACTGCTGTTCTAGGACGCGTCGCCCCCGCCGCGCAACCCGATCACCCGTTCATCGTGTCAGTGACCTCCCCCACGTCCGCCCCACGAAACGTACACAGGAGAAGACCCGGAAGGAGGAACGCGCACGGGGTTCTCGTCACAGTCTCGCAGATGGGCGCAGAACACGCTCCGTTATCTCCGGACCAGGGCCGGTACGCCCCGAAGGGCCGGGCCGGCCGCCCACCCCCGTGCCACGGGGTCGGGTCACGACCGCTGGCCTACCCTGTGGGAGTCCCCCGTAACCGCAGTCGGAGATCCGGAGAAGCCGCAGGCATGACCGTTCCGTCCTACCCCTACGAAGCCCCTGCCTCGCAGGCGCTGTTCGACCGAGCGGCCGCCGTCACGCCGGGTGGTGTGAACTCCCCGGTGCGCGCCTTCCGCGCCGTGGGCGGCACGCCCCGGTTCATGGTCTCCGGCAGCGGCCCCTACCTCACCGACGCCGACGGCCGCGAGTATGTGGACCTGGTCTGCTCCTGGGGCCCGATGATCCTGGGCCACGGCCGGCCCGAGGTGATCGCCGCCGTGCAGGACGCCGTCACCCGCGGCACCTCCTTCGGCACGCCCGGCGAGGGCGAGGTCGCGCTCGCCGAGGAGATGGTGGCGCGGGTCGCCCCGCTGGAGCAGGTCCGCCTGGTCTCCAGCGGCACCGAGGCCACCATGTCCGCGATCCGCCTGGCCCGCGGCTTCACCCGCCGCGCCAAGGTGGTCAAGTTCGCCGGCTGCTACCACGGTCATGTCGACTCGCTGCTGGCCGCCGCGGGCTCCGGCGTCGCCACCTTCGCGCTGCCCGACACCCCGGGCGTCACGGGCGCGCAGGCCGGGGACACCATCGTGCTCCCCTACAACGACCTGGACGCGGTCCGCGCCGCCTTCGCCGCGCACCCCGGTGAGATCGCCTGCGTGATCACCGAGGCGTCGCCCGGCAACATGGGCGTCGTCCCGCCGCTGCCCGGCTTCAACCAGGGGCTCAAGGACCTGTGCGCCGAGAACGGCGCGCTGTACGTCTCCGACGAGGTGATGACCGGTTTCCGCACGTCGAAGGCCGGCTGGTTCGGCGTCGACGGCGTGGTCCCGGACCTGATGACCTTCGGCAAGGTGATGGGCGGCGGCTTCCCCGCCGCCGCGTTCGGCGGCCGTGCCGACGTGATGGCGCACCTCGCCCCGGCCGGCCCGGTCTACCAGGCGGGCACCCTCTCCGGTAACCCGGTCGCCACCGCAGCGGGCCTGGCCCAGCTGCGGCTGCTGGACGACGCCGCCTACGAGAGGCTGGCGGACTCCTCGGCCCGGATCCAGGCGCTGATCGGTGACGCGCTGAACAAGGAGGGCGTCGCGCACACCGTGCAGAAGGCCTCCAACATGTTCTCGGTGTTCTTCACCGACCGCCCGGTGCACGACTACGAGGACGCCAAGGCCGCGGAGTCCTTCCGCTACACGGCCTTCTTCCACGCGATGCTGGCGAGCGGGGTCTACCTGCCGCCGTCGGCGTTCGAGAGCTGGTTCCTGTCGACGGCGCACGACGAGCGGGCTCTGGAGCGGATCGCCGACGCGCTGCCCGCCGCCGCCCGCGCCGCCGCGGAGGCCACGGCATGAGCGGGGGGAACGACGTGAGCGCGGAGAAGGACGTCACCGTCGTCCACCTGATGCGTCACGGCGAGGTGGAGAACCCGACCGGGCTCCTCTACGGACGGCTGCCCGGCTACCACCTGTCCGAGCTGGGCCGGAAGATGGCGGACCGGGTCGCCGAGCACCTCGCGCCCAGGGACGTCACCTACGTGTGCGCCTCCCCGCTGGAGCGGGCGCAGGAGACGGCCACGCCGATCGCCAAGGCGCACGGTCTGGAGCTGGACACCGACGAGCGGCTGATCGAGGCGGAGAACGTCTTCCAGGGGAAGACCTTCGGCGTCGGCGACGGCGCGCTGAAGCGGCCCGGCAACTGGAAGCACCTGGTCAACCCGTTCAAGCCGTCCTGGGGCGAGCCGTACGAGGTGCAGGTGGCGCGGATGCGCGCGGCGCTGGACGCCGCCGCGGCCGCCGCCCGGGGCCACGAGGCGGTGCTGGTCAGCCACCAGCTGCCGATCTGGATCGTGCGGTCCGCGGTCGAGGGCCGGCGGCTGTGGCACGACCCGCGGCGCCGGGAGTGCACCCTGGCCTCGCTGACCTCCTTCACCTACGAGGGCGACCGGATCGTGGCCGTCGGCTACACCGAGCCGGCCCGGGACCTGGTGCCGGCCCACCTGCTGGCCGGCGCCAAGCCGGTCAAGGGCGGACAGAAGGCGTTCGGAGCCTAGCCTCCGCGAAGGCCCGCGCACCCCCGCCGACGTGGGGGTTCGCGGGCCGCAGGGGGGTCCCCAAGATCCCCGGAACGGACATGCGAAACTTTTCACATGACTGGCCACAAGCCTCGTGCGCACCGCCGCCGCCGCGCCCAGGCCGCGGCGGCCACCGCTGCCGCCGCCGCTCTGCTGCTGTCGGCGTGCGGCTCGGAAGGTGACGGCGGCTCCTCCGCCGCCGGCGGCGGAGGCACCAACTTCGTCACCAGCACCAACGGCATCGCCACCGTCGCCGAGGGCGACCGCCGCGCCGCCCCCCGCCTGAAGGGCGAGACGCTGGACGGCGGGCAGCTGGACACCGGCGACTACAAGGGCGACATCGTCGTCCTCAACGTCTGGGGCTCCTGGTGCGCCCCGTGCCGTGCCGAGGCCAAGAACTTCGTGAAGGTCGCCGGCGAGACCAAGGACCAGGGCGTCCGGTTCGTCGGCATCAACACCCGCGACACCTCCACCCAGCCCGCCCTCGCCTTCGAGGAGGAGGAGGGCATCGAGTACCCGAGCCTGTACGACCCGACGGGCCGGCTGCTGCTCCGCTTCGAGAAGGGCACGCTCAACCCGCAGGCGATCCCCACCACCCTGGTCATCGACCGGGACGGGAAGATCGCGGCGCGGGCGATGCAGCCGCTGAGCGAGGACAAGCTGCGGGAGATGCTCGACCCGGTGCTGGCGGAGAAGTGACGTGACGCTCCTCGCCGTGGATGCGCTCGCCGTGGACGTGTCGGACACCGTGCTGAACGGGGCCCTGCTGCTGGCCCTGCCGGTCGCGGTGCTCGGCGGTCTCGTCTCGTTCTTCTCGCCCTGCGTGCTGCCGCTGGTGCCCGGTTACCTCTCCTACGTCACCGGGGTCACCGGCACCGACCTGGCGGAGGCCCGCCGCGGCCGGATGGCGGCCGGGGCCTCGCTGTTCGTGCTGGGCTTCACCGTGGTGTTCGTCTCCACGGGCGCGCTCTTCGGCTACTTCGGGGCGACGCTGCAGGAGTACAGCGGCGTGCTGTCCAAGGTGCTCGGCGTGCTGATGATCGCGCTGGGCGTCTTCTTCATGGGGCTGATGCCCTGGCTGACCCAGCGGGAGTTCCGCTTCCACCGCAAGCCGGCCGCAGGGCTGGCGGGCGCGCCGCTGCTGGGCGCCCTGTTCGGCATCGGCTGGACGCCCTGCATCGGCCCGACGCTGGCCTCCGTGCTGGCGCTGTCGCAGGAACAGGCCAGCGCCGGACGCGGGGCGATTCTGACCGTCGCGTACTGCCTGGGCCTCGGCATCCCGTTCGTGCTGGCCGCGGTCGCCTTCCGCAAGGCGCTGGGCGCCTTCGGCTGGGTCAAGCGGCACTACGTCTGGGTGCTGCGGATCGGCGGCACGATGATGATTGTGACCGGTGTGCTCCTGCTCACCGGGGTCTGGGACCTGCTCGTGCAGCAGCTGCAGACCTGGACCACTGGCTTCACACCGGGGATCTGATCCATGAGCGAGACCACCACCGGGACGACCGGCGAGAAGACCGGCGAGGCCGGCGACACCGAGGCCGGGACCCGGCTGTCCACCGCGCCGGTCGAGTCGACCGCCGTGCCCGGCTCCTTCGGCGGCCGCCGCGCCCCGGGCGTGTGGGGACGGATCACCTGGACAGGCCGTGAGGTCACGGGCTGGGTGCGCTGGTTCTGGCGCCAGCTGACCTCCATGCGGACGGCACTGCTGCTGCTCCTGCTGCTGTCACTGGCGGCCGTCCCCGGTTCGCTCATCCCGCAGAACCGCGTCGACCCGATCAAGGTCGAGGAGTTCCGCGAGGCTCACACCACGCTGACGCCGCTCTACGACGCGCTGGGCATGTTCAACGTGTACAGCTCGGTGTGGTTCTCCGCGATCTACATCCTGCTGTTCGTCTCGCTGATCGGCTGCATCGTGCCGCGCACCTGGCAGTTCGTGGGCCAGCTGCGGGGACGTCCGCCGGGCGCGCCGCGCCGGCTGGACCGGATGCCCGCGTACACGACCTGGCGCACCGCGAAGAGCCCCGACGAGGTGCGCGACGCCGCGCTCGGCGTCCTCAAGGGCCGCCGGTTCCGCGCGCACACGGCGGGCGAGGCGGTGGCCGCGGAGAAGGGCTACCTGCGGGAGGTGGGCAACCTCGCCTTCCACCTGGCGCTGATCGTGATGCTGATCGCCTTCGGCTGGGGCGAGCTGTTCAAGTCCGAGGGCAACAAGCTGATCGTCGAGGGCGACGGCTTCGCCAACACGCCCGTCCAGTACGACGACTTCCGGGCCGGCAGCCTCTTCTCCTACGACGACCTGGAACCGTTCAGCTTCGACCTGGACGACTTCCGCGCCACCTTCGCCCCCTCCGGCCCCAACCGCGGCACGCCGCGCACCTACGAGGCGACCCTCACCTACCGCGAGGGCGTCGACGGGGCGGAGAAGAAGAAGGTCGTGCAGGTCAACAAGCCGCTCGAGGTCGGCGGCTCCAAGGTCTACCTGACGAGCCACGGCTACGCGCCGGTGGTCACGGTCCGCGACGGCAAGGGGAAGGTGGTCTTCTCCCAGCCGGTGCCCATGCTGCCGATCGACCAGAACATCACCTCGCAGGGCGCGGTCAAGGTGCTGGACGGCTACCGGGACCCGAAGGGCAAGGAGGAGCAGCTCGGCTTCTCCACGGTGTTCGTGCCGACCTTCGCCGGCAAGGGCAGCGGGACGATGTTCTCCCAGTTCCCGGCGCTCGACTTCCCGGTCCTCGCGGTCGCCGGCTTCCACGGCAGCCTGGGCGTGGACTCGGGCATCCCGCAGAACGTGTACCAGCTCGACGACCGGAAGCTGAAGCAGTTCAAGGACGAGAACGGCGACATCCTCCGCAAGATGCTGCTGCCGGGCGAGACCATGGAGCTGCCCGGCGGCGCCGGCTCGATCACCTTCGAGAAGGAGATCAAGGAGTGGGCGAACTTCCAGGTCGTGCGACAGCCCGCCGGCGGCTGGGCGCTCGGCGGGGCGCTCGTCGCCATCGCCGGTCTCTCGGGCTCCCTGTTCATCCAGCGCCGCCGCGTCTGGGTGCGCGCCACGGCCGGTGAGGACGGGGTGACCGTCGTCGAGATGGCGGGCCTGGGCCGCAGCGAGTCCGCGCGGCTGCCGCAGGAGCTGGGCGAGCTGGTCGGGCTCGTCCACGACCGGGCGCCCACCGCACCCGGCACCGCACCAGACTCCGGGCCGGACGCCGCACCGGACGCCGCCCCGGATGCCGCACCGGACTCAGGGCCGGACGCCGCACCCGGCACCGCACCGGGCTCCGGGCCCGATGCGACGCCGGACCCCGCGTCGGAGACCGCACCGCACCCCGGGTCCGGATCCGCGCCGGACCCCGCAGATTCCCCCGTACCTTCCCCTGAAGGGGCTGACAAGTGACGACGCTCGCCGCCACGACCAACGAGAGTCTCGCGCAGATCAGCAACGTGCTGATCTACTCCGCGATGGCCGTCTACACCCTGGCCTTCTTCGCCTACATCGCCGAGTGGACCTTCGGCAGCCGCAGCAAGGTGGCCCGCACGGCCTCCGCGCTCACGGGCGGCGCGGGCGCGCAGAAGAACGCCGCTTCCGCCCCGGCCGTGACGGTCAAGAAGGCCGGCGGCACCGCCGTGCTGGAGCGGCCCGAGGTCGTCGTCCGTTCCTCGGACGCCTCCCGCGCCGACGTCCCGGACGGCCCCGGCGCCCACGGCGGCGACGCGCAGGGCGACCTGTACGGCCGGATCGCGGTCTCGCTCAGCGTCCTCGGCTTCCTGCTGTCCTTCGGCGGCGTGCTGACCCGCGCGCTGTCCGTGCAGCGGGCGCCGTGGGGCAACATGTACGAGTTCAACATCACCTTCACCACGGTGGCCGTCGGCGTCTACCTGGCGCTGCTGGTCCTCCGCCGCAACGTCCGCTGGATGGGCCTGCCGCTGATCACCGTGGTCCTGCTGGACCTGGGTCTGGCGGTCACGGTCCTCTACACCGAGAGCGACCAGCTGGTCCCGGCGCTGCACTCGTACTGGCTGTACATCCACGTCTCCACCGCCATCCTCTGCGGCGCGGTGTTCTACGTGGCGGCGGTCTCCACGGTCCTCTACCTGTTCCGCGACTCCTACGAGGCCAAGCTGGCCGGCGGCGGCAAGCCGGGCCGCTTCGCCACCTCGGTCATGGAGCGGCTGCCCGCGTCCTCCTCGCTGGACAAGTTCGCCTACCGGGTCAACGCGGCGGTCTTCCCGCTGTGGACGTTCACGATCATCGCCGGCGCCATCTGGGCGGGCGACGCCTGGGGCCGCTACTGGGGCTGGGACCCCAAGGAGACCTGGTCGTTCATCACCTGGATCGCCTACGCCTGTTACCTGCACGCCCGGGCCACCGCGGGGTGGAAGGGCCGCAAGGCCGCCTACCTGGCGCTGATCGCCTTCGGCTGCTGGCTGTTCAACTACTACGGCGTCAACATCTTCGTCTCCGGCAAGCACTCCTACGCCGACGTCGGCTGACGCACCGCCCCCGTCGTTCCCGGAGCCGCCCCTGTGGAGGGGGCGGCTCCGGGCGTTCGGGCGGGCTGCTCTACCCTGGGCCGTCACTCGGCCCATCGGTGGAAGGAAAGCGTGAACATGGTGGCTGCTGCCCCGGTCCTGGAGGAGCTTCGGGAGGTCTGCCAGCCGCAGGCCAAGCTGGCCAGCCGCAACGGCGAGCACTGGGCCGGCCGGATGTACATGCGGGCTATCTCCCTGCGGGTGACGCGCCAGCTGGTGCGGACTTCGGTCACCCCGGACGCGCTGACCTGGACGATGGTGGTCTGCGGCGTCGCCGCGGGCGCCGCCCTGCTGATCCCCGGGCTCACCGGCGCGATCCTGGCCGCCGTGCTGTTCCAGCTGTTCCTGCTGTTCGACTGCGTCGACGGCGAGGTCGCCCGGTGGAAGGGCCAGAACAGCGCGGCCGGCATCTACGTCGACCGGCTCGGCGCCTACCTCGCCGACGCGGCGCTGCTGGCCGGCGCCGGCTTCCGGGCCGCCGGCTGGGGCGACGGCGGCTCCTTCGACGGCTGGGTCGCGCTCGGCCTGTTCACCGCCATGGGCGTCGTCCTGCTGAAGGCCTCCACCGACCTGGTGGACGTGGCCCGCGCCCGGCGCGGACTGGCGGTGGCCGACGACGAGTCGACGCGGCCCCGCTCCGAGGGCGTGGCCACCCTGCGCAAGCTGGCCGCCGCGTTCAAGATCCACCGGCTGACCAACGGCATCGAGGCGTCCCTCGTCCTCCTGGCCACCGCGGTGGTGGACGCGGCCCTGGGCAACCTGGACGCCACCCGGATCGCCCTGGTGGTCCTGGCGGCCGTGACCTGGGTGATGGTCCCGGCCCACCTGTTCTCGATCCTGTCCTCCTCGCGCCTGCGCTGAGCGCTCCTCCACGGCGCTGACCTGGGGTCATCGGCTCTGCCGATGGCCCCATCGGCATCACGGGGTGGTCCGGCGTGGCCCCGGGCGCCGGGCGCGCCGTAGCTTCGACGCATGACAACAGAGACGAAGGGGATCGCCCAGCTCACCACCGCCATGGTGCTGTCCGGGACGATCGGCGTGTTCGTGGTCGAGTCGGGGGCCTCCTCGCTCAACGTGGTGTTCTTCCGGGTGCTCTTCGGCGCGCTGGCCCTCGGCGTCTACGTCGCCGCCCGCGGCTGGATACGCGGGCACGGGTTCACCCGGCGCAGCCTGACGCTGACCGTCCTCGCCGGGCTGTTCATCGTGGGGAACTGGATCCTGCTGTTCGAGTCGTACGGCAACACCTCCATCTCGGTGGCGTCGGTCGTCTACCACATGCAGCCGTTCTTCGTGGTGATCTTCGGCGCCCTGCTCTTCCGGGAGCGGCTGGCCGCCGCCACCCTCGGCTGGGTGGCCGTCGCCTTCGCGGGCCTGGTCCTGGTCTCGGGCGTCCGGCCGGAGGACCTGACCGGCGGCGACGGCCGCTACCTGCTCGGCATCGGCCAGGCGCTGGGCGCCGCGGTGCTCTACGGACTGGCCACCCTGGTGGTCAAGCGGGTGCGGGGCGTGCGCCCGCACCTGATCGCCCTGGTGCAGGTGGTCGTCGGCATCCCGCTGCTGCTGCCGTTCGCCGACCTGGGCGCGATGGGCGGCGCGGGAGCCGGCGCCTGGGGCTGGCTGGTGGCGCTCGGCGTCTTCCACACCGGCGTGATGTACGTGCTGATGTACGCCGCCTACGCCAAGCTGCCCACCGCGAAGATCGCCGTGCTGGCCTTCGTCTACCCGGCCGTCGCGATGCTCACCGACTGGGCGGTGTACGGACACGTCATGGGCTGGCTTCAGGCGCTGGGCCTGCCGCTCATCGTCCTCGCGAGCCTGAAGGTGACGCTCAGGAAGCCGGCGGCCGCGCCTGCTGCTCCCGCAGCAGTCGCCGGGTCTGCTCCACGAACAGACGCGCCGCGGGAGGCAGTTGCTTCCCGGACCGCCACGCCAGTTGCGAGTGGAGAGTGAACGACGGCCGCCAGTCGAGGCGCTGAAGCGCCTGGGCGGCCAGCGCGTCGGCGACCGTGACCTCGGGGAGCAGGGCGATCCCCAGGCCGGTCGCCGCGGCGCGTTTGGTGGCCTCCACGGTGCCGAACTCCCGGAAGGCGACCGGCTCCCCGGCCGCCTCGGTGAGCTCGGCCTCGAACAGGTCGCGGAACGCGCAGCCGGACTCCACGGCGAGCAGCGTGGCCCCGCACAGCTCGGCGGTGGACAGGGGCCGGCCGGCGAGCGGGTGACCGGGGGCCGCCACCAGGGCCAGCGGCTCCGGCAGCAGGACCACCGTCTCCAGCCCGGCGTGCTCGGTGCGGGCCTCCATCAGGAAGCCCAGGTCGTAGACGCCGCGCCGGAGCGCGTCCCGCGTCTCGTCGCCGATGGTGGTGCGCAACGACAGCCGCACCTTCGGATAGCGGTGGTGGAACAGCTCGAACAGCGGCGGCAGCCGGTACGACGTCAGCGACTCGATGGTGCCGACGGTCAGCTGCCCGGACGGCTCGTCCGGCTCGACCGCGGCGGCACGGGCCTCGGCGGCCAGGTCCAGGAGGCGGCGGGCGTACGGCAGCAGCCGCTCCCCGGCCTCGGTGAGCCGGATGCGGCTGCCGAGGCGGTCGAAGAGGGCGACGCCCAGGTCCTGTTCCAGCGCCCGTACCTGCGCGGTCACCGTGGACTGCGCGTACGCCAGCTCGGCGGCCGCGCGGGTGAAGCTGAGCAGGGCGGCGACCTTCTCGAAGGTCGCCAGCAGCCGCAGGTCGAGCGCCGGGGACATGGGTCTCAGTTCTCCTTGCGGTTCTCGCCGCGCTCCTCGCGGCGCAGCTGCTCCTCGCGGCGGCGCAGGTCGGCCTCCCAGTCCTTCAGGAGGGCCTCGTCCCGCTTGTTCTCCTCGGCCAGCCGGGCGAGGAACGCCGGGTCGTCGTCCGGGGCGACGGGGGCCGAGGGGCGGTGGTTGCGGTGCCACTCGGAGGGCGTGGAGCCGCGGTGGGCGGCGGCGCCGTCACGGACCTTGCCGGCCACCAGCCAGGCGATCGGGCCGACCAGCACCTCGCCGAGGAAGAGGATGATCAGCACCCAGACCACCTTGGGCAGGCCGCGCACCTTCTCCTCGGGGGTGTTGAGGCAGTCGATGAAGGCGTAGATCCACAGGGCCAGCACCAACAGGAACGGCAGAATCCGGAGCATGCGCAAGTCCCCCCAGGACGCGACGAGTTGTTCGGACGGTGAGGACCGGCAGACTAGCGGCTGCGCAGGACAGCCCGCCGGGCGGCTCCAGGGGGAGCGTCAGGGGGCGGGCGCCGGCGCCGCGTGGCGGGGTGGTGGCCGGGTCCGTGGGGCGGGGCCGTCGCCGCGCGTCAGCTCTCCGGGGCGTCCTCGTCCCGGCCGCGTCGCTCGTCGCGCGGGTCCTCCCGCTGGTCGCGCTGCTGGGGGTCCTCGTCGTCCTTGCCGCGCCTGCGGGTCTCCTCGCCCAGCGACTTGAGGAAGTCGGGGTTGTCGTCCGGCGCCACGAAGCGCTGCCGGCGCTGCCCGCCGCGGGGACCGCCCCGCTGCTCGCCGCGCGGGCCGAAGGCGCCGTCGTTCGCGCCGCCGTGGCGGACCTTGCCCGCGACCAGCCACGCCACCGGGCCGATCAGCGCCGTGCCGAGCAGCAGGATCAGCATCGCCCAGATCGGCTTCGGCAGGACCCGGACGTCCTCCTCCGGGGTGTTCAGGCAGTCGATGAACGCGTAGATGGTCAGGGCCAGCACCAGGAGCAGCGGCAGGATCCTCAGCATGACGGGCGTACCCCCAGTGGAACGACGGCGGGACGGCGGCGGCCGACCCGTGACGTCACCAGGCTAGCGGCTGCGCGGGTGCTTCGTCCGAGGGGCGGACGCCACCTCCGCGAGGCCCTCGGCGATACTGGGGGGCATGGCTTACGACGATCTTCGCTCCTTCCTGCGGGCCCTGGAGCGCGACGGAGACCTGAAGCGGGTGACGGCCGAGGTCGACCCCCATCTGGAGGTCGGGGAGATCGTCGACCGGGTCCAGAAGTCGGGCGGCCCCGCGCTGCTCTTCGAGAACGTGCGCGGCTCCGCGATGCCGCTCGCGATGAACGTCTTCGGCACCGACCGGCGGCTGCTCAAGGCGCTCGGCCTGAAGTCGTACGAGGAGATCGGCGACATCATCGGCGGCCTCCTCAAGCCCGAACTGCCGCAGGGGTTCATGGGCGTCCGGGAGGCGTTCGGCAAGCTCGGGACCATGACGCACGTGCCGCCGAAGAAGGTGAAGGACGGCCCCGTGCAGGAGGTCGTGCTCACCGGCGACGACGTGGACCTCGACCAGCTCCCCGCGCTCTTCACCTGGCCGCAGGACGGCGGCGCGTTCTTCAACCTGGGCCTGACGCACACCAAGGACCCGGAGTCCGGCGTCCGCAACCTCGGCCTGTACCGGCTTCAGCGCCACGACAGGCGCACCATCGGCATGCACTGGCAGATCCACAAGGACAGCCGCAACCACTACCAGGTGGCGGCCCGCCGCGGCGAGCGGCTGCCGGTCGCGATCGCCTTCGGCTGCCCGCCCTCGGTCACCTACGCGGCGACCGCGCCGCTGCCGGGCGGGATCGACGAGTACCTGTTCGCCGGGTTCGTCGCGGGCCGGCGGATCGAGATGGTCGACTGCAAGACCGTCCCGCTCCAGGTCCCGGCCAACGCCGAGGTCGTTCTGGAGGGCTGGCTGGAGCCGGGCGAGATGCTGCCGGAGGGCCCCTTCGGCGACCACACCGGCTTCTACACGCCGCAGGAGCCGTTCCCCGCGCTGACCATCGACTGCGTCACCATGCGGAAGAAGCCGCTGCTGCAGTCCATCGTGGTCGGCCGGCCGCCGACCGAGGACGGGCCGCTGGGGCGGGCCACCGAGCGGTTCTTCCTCCCGCTGCTCAAGATCATCGTGCCGGACATCGTGGACTACCACCTCCCCGAGGCGGGCGGCTTCCACAACTGCGCGATCATCTCGATCGACAAGAAGTACCCGAAGCACGCGCAGAAGGTGATGCACGCCATCTGGGGCGCGCACATGATGTCGCTGACCAAGCTGATCGTCGTCGTCGACTCCGACTGCGACGTGCACGACCTGCACGAGGTCGCCTGGCGCGCCCTCGGCAACACGGACTACTCACGCGACCTCACGGTCGTCGAGGGCCCCGTCGACCACCTCGACCACGCTTCCTACCAGCAGTTCTGGGGCGGCAAGGCGGGCATCGACGCGACCGCGAAGTGGCCCGAGGAGGGGTACACGAGGGACGGCGGCTGGCCCGAGATGGTCCTGCCCGACCCGGAGACGGCGGCGAAGGTCGACCGCCGGTGGAAGGAGTACGGCATTGACCGCCGCCGCTGACGCCACGGGCGCCACAGGTCCTGTTCCCGCCGAACGCCGGCCGGGGCGGGTGAAGGCCTTCCTCCGCCTGGTGATGATCGAGCACTCGGTCTTCGCGCTGCCCTTCGCCTACATCGCGGCGCTCACCGCGATGTTCACGGTGGACCGCTCCGTGCACTGGGTCGACCTGCTGCTGGTGACCGTCGCCATGGTCGCGATGCGCACCTTCGCGATGGCCGCCAACCGGATCATCGACCGGGAGATCGACGCGCGGAACCCGCGGACCGCGCAGCGGGAGCTGGTCACCGGCGCCGTGTCGGTGCGGACGGCGTGGACCGGTGCGCTGGTCGCGCTCGCCGTCTTCCTGGTCACGGCGGCGCTGCTCAACCCGCTGTGCCTGATCCTCGCGCCGCTCGCGGCGATCCCGATGGTGGTCTACCCGTACGGCAAGCGGTTCACGAACTTCCCGCAGGCCATCCTGGGGCTCGCCCAGGCCATCGGCCCGCTCGGCGGCTGGCTGGCCGTCACCGGCGAGTGGTCCTGGGACGCCGTCGTACTGGGCGTCGCCGTCGGCGTGTGGATCGGCGGCTTCGACCTGATCTACGCGTGCCAGGACGTGGAGACGGACCGCGAGGTCGGCGTGAAGTCCGTCCCGGCGCGGTTCGGGATCCCCGCGGCGATCTGGGGCGCGCGTGGCTGCCACCTCGTCACCACCGCCCTCTTCGCCTGGTTCGGCCTCCTCACCGGGGCGGGCCTGTTCTTCTGGCTGGGCCTGCTGATCGTGGCGGGCGCGTTCGTCTACGAGCACACCATCGTCCGCCCGCACGACCTGTCCCGCCTCAACCGGGCGTTCTTCAGCGTCAACGGGTTCATCGGCATCGCCCTGTTCGTCTGTGCGCTGCTGGACCTGGTGGTGCGAGGCCTGACCGTCTGAGCCCGCGTGCGCCAGCAGTGCAGGCGGGACCGGCGTCCGGTCCGCCGGACCCCGGCGCGCCCGGCGGAGCCGCCCGCACCGATTGACCTGGCCGGCGTCGGCGTCGTGGTGGTGGGGCTCTTCTCCGCGAAGAGCGGCCCTAGGCCGCGCGGGCGCGGCGGGCGAGGAGGAAGGCGGCCGCGACGCCGGACAGCAGGCCTATCAGGTGGCCCTGCCAGCTGACCCCTGTCTGGGTGGGGGCCAGGCCCGCCAGGATCGAGCTGCCCCAGACCGCCGTGATCAGCACGGCGACCACCACGCCCAGCGGCCGGCGCTCCACGAAGCCGGAGACCAGCAGGAAGCCGAACAGGCCGAAGATCACCCCGGAGACCCCCGCCGTGTTCACCCCGGCCGGGGATATCAGCCAGACGCCCACCCCGTCGGCCACCATGATCAGCAGGCACACCGCGAGGAACCGCCGTATCCCGCCGAGCGCGGCGAGGAACCCGAGGACCAGCAGCGGCAGCGTGTTGGCCGCGACGTGGGCGAAGCCGAAGTGCACGAAGGCGGACGGGACGACGTCCGCCAGCTCGCCGGGGTCGCGCGGCACCACGCCGAAGCGGTCGAGGGCGTTGCCCGAGGCCGCGTCGACGATCTCCAGCACCCACAGCAGGGCGACCCAGCCCAGCATCAGCTTCCCGGCCAGCCGGACCCGCTCCCCGCGCGACACCTCCGCGCCCGGACCGGCGCCCGTACCGCCACCGATGGCTGCCATGGTCGTATCCCCCGTCTCCCTCTGCCGTGCCGGCGACCGCTCCGGCTTCCCTGACCTCACCTCTGTCCCCACAACGCTTTGCCCCCCTTGTCCGGTTCCCGGCCCCGCACGCCTGACCGAAATCGGTGCGCCGCCAGGAACGCGGTCACCCGCCGCGCCGCGGCGTACGCGCCGTGGTCCTGCCCGTGCCGGGGCTGTCGGGCCACGCCGGTAGGCTCGGGGTGTGAACGCAGGGGAAAAGCGGCGGACCCCTTGGATCGTGGGGGTCTCCGGGGCATCCGGCACGCCATACGCGGCGGCGGTGCTGCGCGGGCTGATCGAGGCCGGGGAGAGTGTCGACCTGGTGGTGAGCCGGGCTGCCCGGCTCACCCTGCTCGACGAGACCGGGATCTCCTTCCGGGACGCCCACTGGCAGGACGACCTGGACCGCTGGCTGGCCATGGGCGCCGACGGCAAGCCCGACACCTTCGACCCCGGCACCTCCGGGGAGGCCGCGGGCGACGTCCGGTACTGGGCGGCCGGCGACCTGGCCGCCGGGCCGTCGTCCGGTTCGTACCCGGCCCGCGGGATGCTGATCGTGCCCGCCTCCACCGCCTGTGTCGCGGGGGTCGCGCTGGGCCTCTCCAAGGACCTGCTGCAGCGTGCCGCGAGCGTGACGCTCAAGGAGCGCCGCCCGCTGGTGGTCTCCGTGCGTGAGACCCCGCTCAACGGGCAGACGCTGCGGCACCTGGTCACGCTGGACGACGCGGGGGCGAACGTCGTCCCCGCCTCCCCGGCCTTCTACGCGGGCGCCACCCACATCCAGGACCTGGTCGACTTCGTCGCCGGCCGGGTGCTCGACGCGGCGGGGGTCCCGCACACCCTGTACCGCAGGTGGAAGGGCGGACTCGGCGAGGCGAGGGCCGCCGGGAACTGATCACCGCACCACCCGTCGATCACCCGGACCGCATGACCGCCGCCGCTCATGCCGGTCCGTCCTCGGTCACACACGTCGCAGGAACACCTCACCGGAAGGCAATCGATCGCATGGACGCCGTGGACAGGCAGCTCATCCAGGCTCTCAGGGAGAACGGACGGGCCTCCTACGCGGAACTGGGACGCCTCGTCGGTCTGTCGGGGCCCAGCGTCACCGACCGCATCAACCGGCTGGAGGCGGCCGGGGTCATCACCGGGTACCGGGCCACCGTCGACGCCGCCTCGCTCGGCCTGGGCGTCACCGCGCTGATCGGCATCTCGCTCTCCGACGCCGCCGACCACGAGGAGGTGGCCACGCGGCTGAAGGAACTCCCGGAGATCGAGGACTGCTGGTTCATCGCGGGCGACGACAGCTACATGCTGAAGGTCCGCGCGGCGGACGTGGACGGGCTGGAGCGGATCATCCGGCGGCTCTCCGGCACCCACGGGGTGTCCCGGACCCGCACCACCATCGTGCTCTCCACCAAGTGGGAGAACCGGGTCGGGGAACTCCCCGAGGAGGTCTGAGGCGCGTCGGCACCCGGGACGCCCCGGCGACCCGGCGCCCTTTACGCCTACGCCCCACGCCCTCGACGCCCCGGCGGGTTCGCCGGGGCGTCGGGGGCGTCGAGGGCGTCCAGCCTGTGGAACCCGTTTGAGGGCAGCGGATGGTAAGGGCTAGGTTCGCAGCATGACCCTTACCTTCACGTTCGAACCGGTGATCACTCCTGCCGTCCGTGACGGGATCCTCGACCTCTGGACCGACGTGACCGACGCCGGCGGCGCCGTCGGCTTCGTGCCTCCGGCCGACCGCGACGCCATCCGTGCGGCGCTGGTCAAGCAGCTCACCCAGGTCGCCGACGGCACCGCCCGGCTGCTGATCGGGCAGGACGGCGACGGGCGGGTGCTGGCCACCGGGTTCCTGGCCTCCAACGGCCACCGGCTGATGCGGCACTGGGTGATGGCCTACACGGTGATGGTCCACCCGGCCCACCAGGGCAAGGGGTACGGCCGCGACCTGATGGCGGCCCTCGCCGACGCCGCCCGCTCCATGGAGGGGCTCGAGGCCGTCAAGCTCACCTGCCGCGGCGGCCTCGGCCTCGAACGCTTCTACGCCTCCTGCGGCTACAAGGAGGTCGGCCGCGTGCCCGGCGCCATCCGCGTCGCGCCGGGCGACGACCGGGACGACGTCACCATGTGGCTCCCGCTCACCTGACCTCCGTGCGACCGGCCCCCGCGCAAGATCCCTCCGGCGGCGTGTTTCACTGGACGGCAGTGCTCTCGACGGACGGAAGAGTGGGTTAGAGATGCTCCGCTACACACTGATGCGCCTCGGCATCTTCGTCGGCTGCTTCGCGGTCGTCTGGGGAGGCGTCTACGCCGGTGTGCTGCCGAGCGCCGTCGGCGACTCCAACGGCATCTGGGTCGTCCTGCTCGCCCTCGTCGTCTCCGCCCCGATCAGCTTCGTGGTGCTGCGCGGCGTGCGCGACCGCGCCTCCGAGCAGATCATCGAGCGGATGGACCGCGCCAAGGTCAACCTGGAGCTCAACCGAGCCCAGGAGGACTGACCTCCCCGCGCCACGCGTCGTCGGTGCCCCGTCTCCTCGCCGGAGACGGGGCGCTTGTCATTTCTCGGGCGGAAGAGCGTCTCACCTCACAAAGCAAGGCTTTGGGTATCCCAAAGCTTTGCTGTTAACGTATCCGCATGACGTCAGCAGCCGCGCCCCTCACGCCGCAGAGCCTCCGGCTCGTGGCGCGCCTGCACGTGGACCTCTGCCGCCGAACCACCGCGGCGTGTCGGCCCTGACGGAGCCTCCGGCCCGGTCCGGGTCCGACCTCGTTCCACATCTCTCGCGGCGCTGCTGACCGATCCGGGGCGCCGCTCCTCACCGTTTCGTTTCCCCGCGCCACCGCGCGTCCCCCCGACGGAGTGTGTCCGTGTCCGAGAACACGCATGCCGTGAGCAGGCCCAGGCGCCGGCTCAAGGTGCCCTTCTGGGTCCAGATCATCACCGGTCTGGTCCTCGGCGTCCTGCTGGGCTGGCTGGCCCGCAGCCAGGACCTGGCCTGGCTGGTCACCACCCTCGACAAGGTCGGCGGAACGTTCGTCCAGCTGCTGAAGCTGGCCGTCGCCCCGCTCGTCTTCTTCGCGATCCTGGTCTCCATCACCAACCTGCGGAAGGTCAACAACGCCGCCCGGCTGGCCTCCCGCACGCTGCTGTGGTTCCTGATCACCTCGCTGATAGCCGTGGTCATCGGCCTCGCCATCGGCCTGATCACCAACCCGGGCGCCGGCACCGGCCTGACCCCGAAGGACGGCGCCAAGCCGGAGAGCCAGGGCAGCTGGATCGACTTCCTGACGGGCATCATCCCGACCGACGTCATCACGCCGTTCACCGAGCTGAACGTGCTGCAGATCGTCTTCATGGCCGCCGTCGCCGGTATCGCCGCCCTCGCCATCGGCGAGAAGGCGCAGCCCGTGCTCGCCTTCAGCGAGTCGGTGCTCGAGCTGCTCCAGAAGGCGCTGTGGTGGGTCATCCTGCTCGCCCCGATCGGCACCGTCGGCCTCATCGGCCGCGCCATCGCCACCTACGGCTGGGACCTGATCGGCAAGTACGCGACCTTCACCGCCGACGTCTACATCGGCTGCGCGCTGGTGATGTTCGGCGTCTACCCGCTGCTGCTCGCCACGGTCGCCAAGGTCAGCCCGGTCCAGTTCTTCAAGGGCGCCTGGCCGGCCATCCAGCTGGCCTTCGTCTCCCGCTCCTCGGTCGGCACCATGCCGCTGACCGCCAAGGTCGTCGAGCGCCTCGGCGTGCCGCGCGAGTACACCTCGTTCGCCGTCCCGTTCGGCGCCACCACCAAGATGGACGGCTGCGCCGCCATCTACCCGGCGCTCGCCGCGATCTTCGTGGCGCAGATCTTCGACATCCAGCTCGGTGTGCAGGAGTACCTGCTGATCGCGTTCGTCGCGGTCGTCGGCTCCGCCGCCACGGCCGGTCTCACCGGCGCCACGGTGATGCTCACGCTGACCCTGTCGACGCTGGGCCTGCCGCTGGAGGGCGTCGGCCTGCTGCTGGCCATCGACCCGATCCTGGACATGATGCGCACCGCCACCAACGTGGCCGGCCAGGCGGTCGTCCCGGTGCTGGTCGCGGCCCGCGAGAACATCCTGGACCGCGACGCCTACCGCCGCGCCTCCGCCTCCCCGCTGGAGGGCGACGAGCCCGAGGTGCGCGACCGCGCTCCCGAGCCGGTGGGCGCCACCGCCTGACCCGCCCGCGCGGCCTGCCTCGGCGGAGGCAGGTCCGCCGTGGCCGGCTGCGCGAGCCCGCCTCCGCGAGCCACCGAAGGCCCCCTTCGCCCCTTCAGGGCGAAGGGGGCCTTCGTCCGTCCCGGAGGGCGAAGACGCCGTCCGGGCGAAACCGTGAGGGAACACACATCGGTGCGCCTGTCCGAACGGTCAGATCTGACCGTTCGGACAGTTACCGTGAGGTCATGGCACGCACGTCCAGCGGGCTGCACGAGCGACTGCTCGCCTCCGCCCTGCGCCTGTTCGTCTCCCGCGGTTTCCGCGGCACGTCCCTCGCGGACATCGCCGCCGACGTGGGCTGCTCCAAGGCGTCGTTGCTCTACCACTTCAGCAACAAGGAGGCGATCCTCACCGAGCTGCTGATGCCGGTGGGGAACGAGGTCTTCGACCTCGACGCCCGGCTGGCGGAGCTGGACGGCGAGGAGGCCGCGCGCACCGCCGTGCACTCCTTCGTCGGCATCACCCTGCGGTTCCGCCGCGAGATCAAGCTGCTCTTCGACAACCTCGCCGACGTCTCCTGCCTGCCCGACCTGGGCGTGGAAACCATCGACGGCATCCGTGACCGGCTGGTCGACGCCGTCGCCGGACGCTCCACCGATCCACGGGACCGCATCGCCGCCTCGATCGCCCTCGGCGGGATCTTCGCCACCGGCGCGGCCGACCTGCCGTACGACGACCGGACCCTGCGCGAGGCGCTGCTCACCGGCGCGCTCCGCACGCTCGACCTCGGCCCCGACCGGGCCGGCCTCGATTCAGAGCTCGGGAAGAACTAGAAGAAGGGCCCCTCTCCCATGGCGACCTTGCTCTACCGGTTGGGCCGCGCGTGCTTCGGGCGCCGCGGCCTGGTGGTGGCCGTGTGGCTGCTGCTGCTCGCCCTGATGGGCGGTGCGGCGGCGGCCTTCATGGGCACCACCACCAACGCGTTCCGGATGCCGGGGACCGAGTCCCAGCGCGCGATGGACGCACTGCAGAAGCAGTTCCCGCAGGCCGCGGGCGCCACCGGCACCGTGGTGGTCACCTCCGACGAGAAGCTGACCCCCGCCGACGTCGCGCCGGTCGTGAAGGACGCGGCCGCGATACCCGACGTGGTCGCCGCGATGGACCCGTTCCAGACGCGCTCGATCTCCCAGGACGGCCGATACGCGCTCGTCCAGGTCCAGTTCGAGGACGAGATCGCCGACATCACCGACGAGCAGCGCGAGGCCTACGCCGACCTGCCCGAGAAGTACGACGGCGAGGACGGCACGGTCCGCGTCGAGGTGGGCGGCGAGCTCGCCCAGACGCCGCCGGAGATCGGCTCCACCGAGGCGATCGGCGTGGTGATCGCGGCCGTGGTCCTGGTGGTCACCTTCGGCTCGCTGGTCGCCGCGGGCATGACGCTGCTCAACGCCCTGGTGGGCGTGGGCGTCGGCATGGCCGGTCTGTACGCGCTGACCGGGTTCGTCGAGCTCAACAGCACCAGCCCGGTGCTGGCGCTGATGCTGGGCCTGGCCGTCGGCATCGACTACTCCCTCTTCATCACCTCCCGTTACCGCGGCTTCCTCGTCGAGGGCATGGAGCGGCGCGAGGCGGCCGGACGGGCCATCGGCACCGCCGGCTCCGCGGTCGTCTTCGCCGGCGCCACCGTCGTCATCGCGCTGGCCGGTCTCTCGATCGTCGGCATCCCGTTCCTGTCGGCCATGGGCCTGGCCGCGGCGGCGACCGTCGCGGTGGCCGTGCTGGTGGCGCTCACCCTGCTCCCGGCGGTGCTCGCCTTCGCCGGGGACAAGATCCTGCCGCGCAAACTGCGCGACTCCGTCGCCGAGAAGCGCGAGGAGGGCGGCACCGTCGAGGTGAAGCAGGGCTTCGGCCACACCTGGGGCCGCCTGGCGCTCAAGCTGCGCATCCCGATCCTGATCGTCGGCGTCGCCGGTCTGGCCGCGCTGACGCTGCCCGCCCGCGACATGCACCTGGCGCTGCCGGACGCCGGCACCGCCGCCGTCGAGACCACCGAGCGGCAGGCGTTCGACCTGACCGCCGAGGGCTTCGGCCCCGGCTTCAACGGCCGCCTGATGGCCGTCGTCGCCGCCGACACCCCGGCCGCCACCAAGGCCGCGGTGCAGGACGTCACGACCTTGGTCAAGGACGTCAAGGGCGTCGCGGCCGTCGCCCCGCCGCAGTTCAACCAGGACGGCACGACGGCCCTGGTCGCCGTCGTCCCGACCACCGGGCCCACCGACACCGCCACCGAGGACACCGTCCACGCCATCCGCGGCAAGGTCGCCGACGTCCAGGGCGCCGACGTGGCGCTGACCGGCGTCACCGCGATCGGCATCGACATCTCCGAGAAGCTCGCCGACGCGCTGCCGATCTACCTGCTGCTGGTGGTCGGGCTGTCGGTGCTGCTGCTGATGCTGGTCTTCCGCTCGGTGCTGGTGCCGGTCAAGGCCGCGCTCGGCTTCCTGCTCACCGTCGGCGCGACCTTCGGGCTGACCACGGCCGTCTTCCAGCAGGGTCACCTCGCCGACCTGGTGGGCGTGGATACCCCGGGACCGCTGGTCAGCTTCCTGCCGATCATCCTCATCGGCATCCTCTTCGGCCTGGCCATGGACTACGAGGTCTTCCTGGTCTCCCGGATGCGCGAGGACTTCGTGCACGGGGCCCCCGCGCGGGAGGCCACCGTCAGCGGCCTCGGCCACAACGCCCGCGTGGTGACCGCGGCGGCGCTGATCATGACCGCCGTGTTCGCGGGCTTCGTCTTCGCCCACGACCCGATCATCAAGTCCATCGGCTTCGCGCTCGCGGTGGGCGTCCTGATCGACGCCTTCGTGGTGCGGATGACGCTGGTGCCGGCGATCATGTCGCTGCTGGGCCGCGGCGCCTGGTGGCTGCCGAAGTGGCTGGACCGCGCGCTGCCGGACCTCGACATCGAGGGGGAGAAGTTGCGGCACGCCCTCGCCGAGCCGGCTCCCGCCGACCGGGACAAGGTCTCGGTGGGCTGACGCCCGAGTCAGGCATTCCTTTTACCGACGAGGCCCCGGTGGATCCACCGGGGCCTCGTTATGGTTGCCGCATGGTTGAGGGAGCGGTGCGGACCCGACGGCTGCCACGGGCGGAACGCGAACGACAGATGATGGACGCCGCCGTCCGGGTGTTCGGCCGCCAGGGCTACCGCGGGGCCTCGATGGACGAGGTGGCCGAACTCGCCGGTGTCTCCAAGCCGTTGGTGTACCTGTACCTGAACTCCAAGGAGGACCTGTTCACGGCGTGCATCCGCCGTGAGGCGAAGGCCCTCACCGAGGCGGTCCGGGAGGGCGTCGCCGACCCCGCGCTGCCCGCCGACCGGCAACTCTGGGAAGGGCTCCACGCGTTCTTCCGCTACACCGCCGAGAACCCGGACGGCTGGGCCGTGCTGCACGTGCAGGCCCGCACGCACGGCGAGCCGTTCGCGGCGGAGGTCGCCGCGATGCGCGCCGAACTGGTCGTCTTCGTCACGCAGTTGATCGCGGTGGAGGCGCGGGCGGCGCACCGGGACCCGGACCTGCCCGAGCGGGAGGTCGCCGGGCTGGCGGAGGCGCTGGTGGGGGCGGCGGAGTCGCTCGCCGCCTGGGCCAACAGCACGGACGGGGTCTCCGCGCGGCAGGCCGCCGCGACGCTGATGAACTTCGCCTGGGCCGGCCTCGGCGACCTCACCGCGGGCCGCCCGTGGACCCCGCCGCCGGCCTGAGGGCGCGACGCGGGGTCCCCGCGGCTCCTACTCCAGGGGCGAGGTCTCGCCCTCGAGGTGGAGGCGGTCGCCGCCGCGGAGTTCGAAGCGGTCGCCGGACGCGCCGTACGCGACGGTGCCGGGAAGGAACACCGGCGCCCTGAACCGCACCGTCACCCGCCCCGCCTCCGGCATCCCGTGCGCCGCCACGCACCGCGCCGCCGTCCACATGCCGTGCGCGATGGCCCGGGGGAAGCCGAAGAGCCGGGCCGTCGCCGCCGTGAGGTGGATCGGGTTCCGGTCCCCGGACGCGGCCCCGTACCGCCGCCCCAGGTCACCCGCGAGCCGCCACTCCGCGGCCACCGGCAAGGCCTCGCGCTCCTCCGCCTCGGGGCGGTCCTCCCGCTCCGTGCGTTCCTCCCGCTCCGCGAGGGCCTCCGGCTCCGACCGGTCGTCGCCCTGCTCGCGGGCCCCCGCCGACGGGCCGACCCGGTGCCGCGCCAGGTACGTGCTCCGCGACTCCCACACCGGCTCGCCGTCCGCCCGCGCCTCGGTGACGACCGTCGCCTCCGTGCCCCGGCGGTGCGGCGCCAGCCCCGCCACGTGCACGGCGATCTCGTACGGCCGGTCCGCCGGCATCGCGGCCCGCCGGGTGACCTCGATCGAGGTGTGCACCAGCCCCAGCACCGGCAACGGGAAGGCCCGCTCGCTCATCAGCCGCATCGTCGGCGCGAAGCCCAGCACGTGCGGGTACGTCGCCGGCAGGGCGCCGTCCGCGTCGAACCCGCAGATCCGCTCGTACGCGGCCAGCCGCCCCGCGTCCGCGCGCACGGCGGGCAGCACCAGCCGGGTGCGCGGGTACGGCGCGTCGGGCCGCGGCCGCTTGGTGGGGGAGAGCAGCGCGCCGCGGGCCAGCAGCGGCGCCAGCGCGGGTGCGCGTGTCAGCACCACGTTGTGCGACTCCTCCGGCGCGGCCCCGGCCCCGGAGGCGGCACCCGGCCCCGATATCCCCTCGGTCATCGACTCACGCTCCCAGCATGCTCTGGCCGCAGACCCGGACCACCTGGCCGTTGACGCCCCCGGAGGCGGGGTTCGCGAACCAGGCGTGGGTCTCCGCGACGTCCACCGGCAGGCCGCCCTGGACCAGCGAGTTCATCCGCCGCCCGGCCTCCCGGATCATCAGCGGGACCGCCGCCGTCATCTTGGTCTCGATGAAACCGGGCGCCACCGCGTTGACCGTGACCCCGTGCTCGGCCAGCGCCCGCGGCGCCAGCGCGCGGACCAGGCCGACGATGCCGGCCTTGCTGGCCGCGTAGTTGGTCTGCCCGGAGTTGCCGGCGATGCCCGCGATGGAGGCGGTGGCGGTGATCCGGCCGCCGCGCGGGATGAGCCCCTGCGCCAGCAGCGTGTCCGTGGTGTGCAGCACGCTCGCCAGGTTGACGTCGAGGACCGAGGCCCAGCGGTCGGCCGGCATGTTGACCAGGCGGCGGTCGCGGGTGATGCCCGCGTTGTGGACCAGCACGTCCAGACGGCCGTCCGGCAGCACCGCGGCGATCCGGTCGGCGGCGTCGGCGGCGGTGATGTCCAGCCCGAGGGCCGTCCCGCCCAGCCGCCCGGCGAGGGCGCGGGCCTCCTCCTCGGCCTGCGGAACGTCCAGCACGACGACATGGGCGCCGTCCCGCGCCAGGGTTTCCGCGACCGACGCGCCGATGCCCCGCGCCGCCCCGGTGACCAGCGCGGTCCGGCCGGCCAGCGGACGGTCCCAGTCCTCGGGGACGGCCGGCTCGGTCTCGTCAACCTCCATCACCTGGCCGTCCACGAACGCCGACTTCGGGGAGAGCAGGAACCGAAGCGTGGACTCGGCGGAGGCGGCGTCGGTGAGGCGGACCAGGTTGACGGTCCTGCCCCGGCCGATCTCCTTGCCGAGGGAGCGGACGAAGCCCTCCAGACCCTGCTGGACCGCCGCCTGGTGGTGGTCGGCCGCGTCGAGCGGGGCGCCGAGGACGACCACCCGGCCGGAGTCGGCGATCGCGCGGACCACGGGGTGCAGCGCGGCGTGCACCTCCGCCAGTGCCTCCACGGTGCGCACGCCGGTGGCGTCGACCACCACCGCGGCGGGCCGCTCGACACCCCCGGTGCGCACGTCCAGCCCGGTGTGGGCGAGGACCGGGGCCAGGTCGACGGCCGGCTTCCCGGCCGTCAGGTGGAGCACGGGGCCGTCCAGCGACGGCTGTTCGGCCGACCACCGGCGCAACGGGGCGGGCTGCGGCAGGCCCAGCCGCTTGGTGAGGAAGCGGCCGGGCGCGGTCCGGGTGAAGCTCTGATAGCGGTCGGCCATGTGGGGGCTCCCAGGCATGTGCTGTACGGACGGGGTGGGCTTACTCTGCAGTAAGGTTACCGATGGTAAGGCCCTGCGTGCCGGGCCGACGGGCCGGGCAGGACCAGTGGTAGGCCGCCGATGGTAGGGCGGCTCGAGGAACAAGGTAAGGAGCAGGCCGAGATGAGCGATTCCCTGCAGCCCCCGGCGACCCGCCGCGTCGCCGTCGTCGGCGGCACCCGCATTCCCTTCGCCCGCTCCGACGGCCCCTACGCCACCGCCTCCAACCAGGAGATGCTGACCGCCGCGCTCGACGGCCTGGCCGAGCGGTACGGACTGCGGGAGCCCGGCGCGGTCGGCGAGTTCGTGGCCGGCGCGGTCCTCAAGCACAGCCGCGACTTCAACCTGGCGCGCGAGACGGTGCTGGGCTCGGGGCTGGACGCGCGCACTCCCGCCTACGACATCCAGCAGGCCTGCGGCACCGGGCTCCAGGCGGTGATCGCGGTCGCCAACAAGATCATGCTCGGACAGCTGGAGTCCGGGGTGGCGGGCGGCGCGGACACCGCCAGCGACGCGCCGCTCGCCCTGAACGACCGACTGCGCAGGATCCTCCTGGAGGCCCGCCGGGCGAAGTCCGCGGGCGCGCGCCTCAAGGTGCTGTCCAAGGTGCGCCCGTCCCACCTGGTGCCCGACATCCCGCGCAACGCGGAGCCGCGCACCCACCTGTCGATGGGCGAGCACGCGGCGGTCACCGCCCGTGCCTGGGGCATCGGCCGCGAGGCGCAGGACGAGCTGGCCGCGGCCAGCCACCGCAAGCTGGCCGCCGCCTACGAACGCGGTTTCTTCCAGGACCTGGTGGTGCCCTTCAAGGGCCTGGAGCGCGACCAGAACCTGCGGCCCGGCTCCACGGTCGAGAAGCTGGCCACGCTCAAGCCGGTCTTCGGCCTGGACGGTCCGAACCCGACGATGACGGCGGGCAACTCCACGCCGCTCACCGACGGCGCGGCCACCGTGCTGCTGGCGAGCGAGGAGTGGGCGCGGGCCCGCGGGCTGAAGCCGCTCGCCTACCTGACCGCCTACGAGACGGCGGCCGTGGACTTCGTCCACGGAGACGTCGCCGGGGGCGGCGGGGAAGGGGCCGCCGGTGGCGACGGCGGTGGCGACGGCCTGCTGATGGCTCCCGCGTACGCGGTGCCGCGCATGCTGGAGCGCGCCGGGCTGGGCATCGAGGACTTCGACCTGGTCGAGATCCACGAGGCGTTCGCCTCGCAGGTGCTGGCCACGCTGGCCGCCTGGGAGAAGCAGGGCCTGGCCCCGGTGGACCGGGACCGGCTGAACGTCGCCGGCTCCTCGCTGGCCACCGGGCACCCCTTCGCCGCCACCGGCGCCCGGGTCGTCGCCACCCTGGCCAAGCTGCTCGCCGAGCGGGAGGGCCCGGCCCGCGGCCTGATCTCCGTCTGCGCGGCCGGCGGCCAGGGCGTCACGGCGATCCTGGAGAAGGCCTGAGACACGCGTCGGGCGGGCGGTCCGCGTCGGACCGCCCGCCCGGGCGGAAAGGCAGGAGCCCCCGGACGCCGGTCATGACCGGCAGGGGGCTCCTTGGGTACTGCACTCGTTCCGGAATCAACTCAACCGGAGCAGAGCATCGGGCTCACTTCGAGCCGGAGGCTTACTGCGGGGTGACGTTCTCCGCCTGCGGGCCCTTCGGACCCTGGGTCACGTCGAAGGTCACCGCCTGGTTCTCCTCGAGCGAGCGGAAGCCGCTCGCGTTGATCGCGGAGTAGTGGACGAAGACGTCGGGGCCGCCGCCTTCCTGGGCAATGAAGCCAAAGCCCTTTTCGGCGTTGAACCACTTCACGGTTCCGGTAGCCATAAGCCCTCCTTGGGCCCAAAGGGTTGCCCTGCTCCAGAACCTGCAAGTGTCCGAAACAACTGCGAAGTCTGAAAACGACGAGAGCCCGCGGTCACATGCTCCGCAGGCTCTGTACTGCAAGGGAAACCAAACTGCAACTTGCTGCGAGCCTAGCACGCACGGGCCGGGAATCAAGAGAGGGCAAGATCACGTCACTCGTGTGCATAAAAAGCGCAGATCGGGGTTGACGGAGGGGTTCCGCCATGTGGGCGATCCGGAGGTGGACGGGTCGCTCGGCCGGCATCGGAAGAAGGGGCGCGCGCGGGCGCACCCTGAACGCCAGGTTGCGCCGGACGGGGTCTAGTCTCGCGATGTGGACAATTCTCGCATCCGGCCGCGCGTCGGCCACATCCAGTTCCTGAACTGCCTGCCTCTCTATTGGGGGCTCGCGAGAACAGGCACGCTCCTCAACCTGGAGCTGACCAAGGACACCCCGGAGAAGCTCAGCGAGAAGCTGGTGGCCGGCGACCTCGACATCGGCCCGATCACCCTCGTCGAGTTCCTGAAGCACGCCGACGAACTGGTCGCCTTCCCCGACATCGCGGTCGGCTGCGACGGGCCCGTGATGTCCTGCGTGATCGTCTCGCAGCTGCCGCTGGACCAGCTCGACGGCGCCCGGGTCGCCCTCGGTTCCACTTCGCGGACCTCCGTGCGGCTGGCGCAGCTGCTGCTGCAGGAGCGTTTCGGCGTCACCCCCGAGTACTTCACCTGCCCGCCGGACCTGGGCGCGATGATGCTCGAGGCCGACGCCGCCGTGCTGATCGGCGACGCCGCGCTGCGGGCCAGCCTGCACGACGCGCCCCGGCTCGGACTCGCGGTCCACGACCTCGGCACGCTGTGGAAGGAGTGGACGGGCCTTCCGTTCGTCTTCGCCGTCTGGGCCGCCCGCCGCGACTACCTGGAACGAGAGCCGGAGCTCACCCGCCGCGTCCACGAGGCGTTCCTGGCCTCCCGCGACCTCTCCCTGGAGGAGGTCACCAAGGTCGCCGAACAGGCCGCCCGCTGGGAGGCCTTCGACGCCGAGCTCCTGGAGCGGTACTTCACCACCCTGGACTTCCGCTTCGGCCCGGAACAGCTCGGCGCGGTCACCGAGTTCGCCCGCCGCGTCGGCCCCACCACGGGCTTCCCGGCGGACGTGAAGGTGAACCTCCTGGAGGCGTAGGCCGCAGGGTGCTGTCGGTGCCGGGTGCCACCATGCGCGGCGTGCGGGAGTGACCCGCACCTTCCGACCCCGGAGGGGCAGCGCATGGGCACCTGGGACACCGGCCCGTTCGACAACGACACGGCGGCGGACTTCTGCGATGCCCTGGACGCCGCGGTGCCGGGGGAGCGGGCCGGCATGGTGCGAGCCGTGCTCCTGCGGGCCGCTCGGACGGACGCGACGGCACACTGCGACGGCGGCACGGGCGAGCTTGCCCTGGCGGCGGCCGCCCTGGTCGCCGCCCAGTGCCCGCGTGGTGCTTCGGTGACCGGCGACCGTGGCCCGGAGGAACCGCTGCCCGGCCTGACCCACCTGCGTGTGCTCGCTGCCGAGGCGGTGGAGCGCGTCCTCACCGAGCCGTCCGACCTGCTGGAGGACTGGGAGGGCGCTCGCGGCAGGCTCTGGAGGTCCCGTATGCACGGGGTGTGGGAGGCCTTGCTGCCGGAACCGGTGGGCGAGCAACTTGCCTGCTTCTGACCGCCGCGGCCCCTCCTGTGCGGGTCCGGCCTAGGCTGGCCGGGTGACGACCGAGCTGTGGGCGGCGGTGATCGCGGCCGGGTGGGGCGCGGTGGCCGGAGGGCTGGCCGGGAGGCCCGCCTACCGGCTGGCCGTGCCGCCGGACGAGCCGTGGCGGGCGGCGTGCCCGGCCGGGCACCCGCTGCCCGGCTGGGTCGGCGCCGCCCGCTGCCGGAGCTGCCCCGGCCCCTACGGCGGCGGCCGCGTGGCCCTGCCGGTCGTCACCGCCCTGCTCTGCGCGGCCGTCGCGGTGGCCACCGGACCGCGGCCGGAGCTGCTGGTGTGGCTCCTGCTGACGCCCGTGGGAGTGCTGCTGGCCGCCGTGGACGCCCGGGTGCACCGGCTGCCCGACGTGCTGACCCTGCCCTGCGCCGCCGCGGCCCTCGTCCTCCTCGGTGTCGCGGCCCTGCTGCCCGAGCACGGCGGCCGCTGGACGGGCGCGCTGCTCGGCGCGGCGGCCCTGGCCGGGGGGCACCTGGTGCTGCACCTGGTCAGCCCGGCCGGGATGGGGTTCGGGGACGTCAAACTCACCCTCACCACCGGCGCGGTGCTCGGCTGGTACGGCTGGGGGGTCCTGCTGCTCGGGGCCTTCGCCGGGTTCCTGCTCGGCGGGCTGTACGGCCTGGGCCTGGTGGTCCTGCGCCGGGGCGGCCGCCGCACGGAGATGCCGTTCGGCCCGTTCCTGCTGGCGGGCGCCTTCCTCGGCCTGCTGACCGGGGCCTACGCCGCCATGGCCCAGGGCGTCTGACCTCGGGCCGGACCGGTTGTCCACAGGCGAAGTCCGGTCCCTCGCACCCCTGGCGTAGGCTGATGCGGTCCGTCCAAACCCTTGACGAAAGGGACGCATCGGTGACCGAGAAGGCCGAACTTCAGTCTGTGCTGGACCGCGCCGCCGACGGTGGGCGGATCACCCCCGAGGAGGCGGTCGCCCTCCTGCGCGACGCCCCGCTGCACGCCCTCGGCCAGGCCGCCGACGCCGCCCGCCGCCGCAAGTTCGCCGGTACCGAGCACATCGCGACGTACATCATCGAGCGCAACATCAACTACACCAACGTGTGCGTGACGGCGTGCAAGTTCTGTGCTTTCTACGCGGCCCCGAAGGACACCAAGAAGGGCTGGACGCGCGACCTCGACGACATCCTGCGCCGCTGCGCGGAGACGGTCGAACTCGGCGGCACCCAGATCATGTTCCAGGGCGGGCACCACCCCGACTACGGCGTCGAGTACTACGAGTCGCACTTCAAGGCCATCAAGGACGCCTTCCCGCAGCTGGTCATCCACTCGCTGGGCGCCTCCGAGGTCGACCACATGGCCCGGATCTCCGGCGTCTCCGTCGAGGAGGCCGTCACCCGGATCCACCGGGCCGGTCTGGACTCCTTCGCCGGAGCCGGCGCCGAGCTGCTGCCCGCGCGGCCGCGCAAGGCGATCGCCCCGCTGAAGGAGAGCGGCGAGCGCTGGCTGGAGATCATGGAGACCGCGCACGGCCTCGGCGTGGAGTCCACCACGACCATGCTGATGGGCACCGGCGAGACCTACGCCGAGCGCATCGAGCACCTGCGGATGATCCGCGAGGTGCAGGACCGCACCGGCGGCTTCCGCGCCTTCATCCCGTACACGTACCAGCCGGAGAACAACCACCTGAAGGGCCGCACCCAGGCGACGCTCTTCGAGTACCTGCGGATGATCGCCGTCGCCCGGCTCTTCCTGGACAACGTGGTCCACATCCAGGGCTCCTGGCTGACCACCGGCAAGGAGGCTGGCCAGCTCTCCCTGCACTACGGCGCGGACGACCTGGGCTCGATCATGCTGGAGGAGAACGTGGTCTCCTCCGCGGGCGCCCGTCACCGCTCCAACCGCCAGGAGATCATCGACCTGATCCGCGCCGCGGACCGCGTCCCGGCGCAGCGGGCGACCACCTACGAGCACCTCGTCGTGCACGACGACCCGGCGAACGACCCGGGCGACGGCGACCGCGTGACCTCGCACATCTCCTCCACGGCGATCGACCGCGGCATCGCCCACCCGGAGCTCCAGATCGTCGACGCGCGCTGAGGCCGGGGCGTTGCTGACGATCCACCGGCCCTCGCTGGGCGTCCGTCGCGCGGTGGGCGGGCCGGTGGAGCCCGGCTGCGCGGTGCTCGTCGCGACGCCCCACGTCGTGGCGGCGGGCCCGTACGAGGAACTGCTGCACGCCGACCACGCCCGGCTCGCCCGGGCCGAGGGCGACGACCCCGCGGGCGTGGCCGGGTGGACCCCGGAGGTCCGGGTCCGCGCGTGGGAGGGCGTCCTGGAGCCGGGCCGCCACGAGCCCGACGGCCACGCCCTGCTGGAGCGCGCCTACTGGCCCGACCCCCGCGAGGCGGACGAACTCGGCGCCGAGCCGCTCACCGGCGAGGCCTTCGCCGCGCTCCCGATGACCGCCGCCCGGCTCCGCCAGAGCGCGCGGCGCGGCGTGCAGCGCCTGCTCGCCCGCGGCACCGTGATGGTGGAGGGCCCCTTCGCCGACCCGGCGATCGCCACGATCGTCCAGCGCTCCGGCATGGGCGTCACCCGCCTCGGTGACCGCGCCGCGGAACTGCTGCCCCGCCTCCTCGAGGTCGCCCCGGTGCGCAATGCCGACTTCGTGATCCGCGCCGCCGACGGCTCCTGCCTCGCCACGGTCCTCGCCGGCCGCCTGGTCTTCCGCCGCCGCTGACGGTCAGGGCGCGGACGGTCCCGAGAGGTAGGTCCCGTCCTCCTCGTAGGGCCAGGCATTGGACACGCAGCCGTCGAGGCCCTTGATCTGCTGCATCATCACCGGCGCCTCCCGCCCGGGGCCGGGACAGCCCAGGTGGCCGTGGCCCAGCCAGTGCCCCACCTCGTGGTTGACGACCAGCGCCCGGTACTCGTCGGGCGGCCCGTCGAACCGGGGTGAACCCAGCTGCCAGCGACGGAGGTTGACGGCGACGGTCCGGCCGGCCCGGCAGTTGACCTCGCCTCCGGTGTCCATCCCGTAGGCGGCGCACAGCCGGTCGGTGGTCCGCGGAGTGGCGATCCGGATCACCAGCGTGGCGCTGTCGTCGGCGACCCGGCGGAAGGCGGTCCGGCCGTCGCGGGCCCAGCCCCGGTCATCGGCCAGTATCTCGGCGACCCGGACCGCCGCCCCGTCCGGATCCACCCCGCTGCCGTCCTCCACCTCCACCCGGTACGGCTGCCCGGCGGGGTCGCCGTCAGGGTCCGCCCGCGCGGTGGTGAAGGTGCCGGGACCCGAGGCGGGGACCTCCCGCCGCTCGGGCGAGGGCTGGGACGGCCGCGGCGACGGCGTAGCCGGTTCCGGCGTCCGAGAGGCCCCTCGTGAGGGGCGGACCCGGCCCGGCGGCTCCCCGGAAGCCGGCGGCCGGACGTCGGGGACGGCCGACGCCCGGGAGAACGGAGGCGACAACCCGGGCAGGGCCCCGGCCGCCGCCAGGCCGAGGACCACCGAGGTGAGGACCAGTGCCGCGACACCCCGGCGGCGGCGCCTTCTCCTGAGCCTGCGGAGGCGGGCGCGCCGCCGGGGCCCGCCCCGGCCGGTCCCGCGCTCAGGCACCGGGGACGGGGGGAGACTTCTTCGCCACCGGGTGCCGGTCGGCGTACCGGACCTCGGCGAGCAGCGCCTCGTCCCTCGCCGCGGCGGTGATCTGCGCGACGGAGACCGGCGCGGAGACGAGCCTCTCGTCGTCGGGGAGGACGGCCAGTGCCACCTCCGACGTCGCGGTCGACCAGAAGATCTCGATCCCGGTGGTCGACACGTCGTTCACCGGCGCGACCCGGACGTCGGCCGGCGTCCCGCCGGGGAGTGCCACCGCCTCACAGCGGGCGCCCTTCACCTCACGGCAGGACGGCGCGTGACGCGGGTCCCTCGGCGCGACCGTGAAACGGACCAGGAACGTGCCCCGGTCCGTCGTCATCCGGTAGAGGTCGACCCGGTCGTCCTGCGGGCGCACCACGACGTCCAGCTCCGTGCCGAGGGTGGCGTTGAGGGATGCCGCCACGCGCTGCTGGAAACCGGCCAGCCGGTCGCGCTCGGCCGCGGGCAGGTTCGCCATGTGCTGCTCGCCCGGGCTGGGCTCGATGTGGACCGGCGTGAAGTAGGGGCTCGGCGCGGTGGCGGGTACGGCCGGGGCCGCCGCTCCGCCGGGCGGGCGGGGCAGGGCGGTGAGGACGAACACGCCCGCCGCCGCGAGTGCGGTGATGCCGCCGAGTGCGGTGATCCGGGCACGGGCCCGGCGACGCCGGCCGGCGCGGACCGCCCCCGGGGCGAGGTCGGGGAGCGGGGGCAGATCGTCGGTGACGCGTTGCATGAGGTCCCTGACCAGCAGGGATCCGGTCTCGTCGCGGTCGGACACGGTGGATGCCTTTCGAGAGGTGCGGACGGACGGCGCGGGCGGACCGCGGGTCAGTGGCCGGTGGTCAGTGGCCGGGGACGTAGACGTGCGCGTCGCCGAGCTGCTCGCGCAGTCGCGCCCGGGACCGTGAGCACTGGCTCTTCACGGTCGACTCGCTGCACCGCAGCAGTTCGGCGACCGTCGCGACGCTCAGGTCGTCCCAGTACCGCAGGACGACCATCGCCCGTGCCCGGGGCGGAAGTCCGGCCAGCGCGGCGAGCAGGGTGACCTTCAGGTCCGGCTCCGTGGCGGGGGTGACCGGGTCCGGGCGGCGGTGGGCCAGCAGGTCACGCAGGCGCCGCCGCCGCTCGGCGAGGTAGGTGCGGGTCAGCACCGTGCGGGCGTAGGCGTCCAGGTGGTCCGCTGCCTGCGCCCGCCGCCAGTGCTGGAAGAGCTTCGCCAGCGTCGTCTGCACCAGGTCGCGGGCGGCATCGGCGTCCCCGCACAGCAGGTAGGCGGTGCGGTGCAGGCGGGCCTGGGCGGCCCGGGCGTACGCCTCGAAGTCCTGTTGCCGGATCGGGTCCGACATGAGCGCTCCCGTCGTCGTGGGTGCTTACACCCTTGTCCTGAGTGCGGAAGGGCGGAAAAGGTTGAGGGCCGGCCGGGTTTTTCGCCGGCGGTTTCCCGCCGGAGCCGGGCCCGCGCCCGGTCCGGCGGGGCCGCGGTGCCACAATGGGCGGCGTGACCCGCGCATCCTTGGACAAGCAGCCGCACGAAGTCGCCTCGATGTTCGACGGCGTGGCGAAGCGGTACGACCTCACCAACGACGTGCTGTCCCTGGGCCAGGCACGGCTCTGGCGCAAGGAGGTCGCCAAGGCGGTCGACGCGCGCCCGGGGCAGAAGGTGCTCGACCTGGCGGCCGGCACGGCCACCTCCTCGCAGCCGTTCGCGGAGGCCGGCGCCTACGTGGTGCCGTGCGACTTCTCCCTCGGCATGCTGCGGGTCGGCAAGGAACGCCACCCGTGGATGCCGTTCACGGCCGGGGACGCGACGAAACTGCCGTTCAAGGACGACACGTTCGACGCCGTCACCATCTCCTTCGGCCTGCGCAACGTGCAGGCCACGGACACCGCGCTCGCCGAGTTGCACCGGGTGACCAAGCCGGGCGGGCGCGTGGTGATCTGCGAGTTCAGCCGGCCGGTGTGGGCGCCGTTCCGCACCGTCTACATTGAGTACCTGATGAAGGCGCTCCCGCCGGTGGCCCGGACGGTGTCCTCCAACCCGGACGCGTACGTGTACCTGGCCGAGTCGATCCAGGAGTGGCCCGACCAGCCGGCGCTCGCCTCGCGTCTGGTGAAGGCCGGGTGGAGCGACGTGGCCTGGCGCAACCTCACGGGCGGCGTGGTGGCCCTGCACCGCGGCTTCAAGCGGGACTGAGCGGGCCGGCTGCGGCTTTGTCGACCGAGGTTTCGCAACTCGGTTACAGGGAGCGGGCTTTGGGGGAACTGTAGGGCGCGCCCCGGTGTCCGAAGGGGCAGTCGACTCCTTCAGGATGGGCGGTACCCATGGCCACGTTCTGCCCGCGATGCCGCGTCGCGGGGCCCGACGGGGCGCGTTTCTGCGCGAACTGCGCGGCCCCGGTGATCGCGGGGCCCCCGCCGGCCCCGCCGACCGGTGCGGTCTCCGTGCCACCGGAGCCCCCGGAGCCCTCGGCGGAGCCACCGCGTCCGGCGGCGCCCCCGGACGTTTCCCCGCCCGTCGCTCCGACCGAACCACCGCCGAAGCCACCCGTTCCGCCGCCCGCCCCCGCGGAGCCCTCGGAGGCTCCGGGCTCCCTCGCCGCGCCCTCGACGACTTCGGCTGCTGCCGCCGGTGACGACTCGGACCTGTCCGCCGGGGCGGCCTCCTCTTCCGGGTCCGGCCCGGCCGCCGGTGCGGGCCCAGCCGCCGGGGCGGACGGCTCCGCCGGTCCGGCATCCGCGACGGCCTCTCCAGCGACCGCCGGTTCCTCGGGGCCGGGCACACCGGTGGAATCCCCGGCGTCCTCGGTGCCGGTCGCACCGGCGGGAGCTCCCTCGACCGGCGAACCGACCGCGACCGCAGGCGCGGCCGGGGCGGCGGAGCCGGGGGAGTCCGTCCGGCTCGCGAAGCCCTCCATACCCCCGGCGCCTTCCGCGCCGCCCGCACCCACCACGGCACCTTCCGCGCCCCCGGCCCCTTCCGCGCCGCCCGCACCCACCACGGCACCCTCCGCGCCTCCGGCGCCACCCGCGCCTCCCGTGCCGCCCGCGCCCTCCGCCCCGCCGGCCCCCACCGCACCCCCGGCGGCGGCGCGGGGCGGGGAATCGTTTCTGGAGCGGTTCGTCGGCGGGGACTGGGCCGGGGCGGCGACGGCCGCGCTGATCCCACTGGGGCTGTTGCTGGGAGCCGCGGTGGCGGTCGGGGTCGTGCTGCAGGTGGCCGGTATGTCCTCCGGGGAGTCGGCGGGCGGGATCCGGGGCCTGCTCGCCCTGCTGTTGCAGGGCCTCGGTGCGGGTGGGATCGAGCTGCGGCAGGAGGACGGCGGGATGGCGATGATCGTGGCGGGCGGCCACGCCGTCGAGATCTCCGGGGTCCCGTTCGCCGCCACCCTCCTGTGGCTGCTAGGCCTCTGGCTGGCCGGCCGCGTCACCCGCGCCCGCCTCGCCGCCAGGGCGGCCACCGTTCCGCCACCGCCGAGCACCGCCCCCGGCGGGGCCGAGCCCGCACCACCGAGTTCCGCCGCCGGCGACACCAAGCCCTCGCCGCCGAGCACCGCCCCCGGCGGGACCGCTCCGTCACCGCCGAGCACCGCGGTCGGTGGCCCCGCGCCGGGCGCCCCGTCGCGACGGGCCGGCCGCCGCGACGGCGCGGTCGAGGCCGCTCTCCGCACCGGGCTGCTGACCGCCGTCGGCGTCCTGCTGCTGGCCCTGTTCGCCGGGTCGGGCGGGTCCGGGGAGCTGTCCGTCACCGTCTCCCCCCTGCGCGCGGCGTTCGTCGCGCTGCTCGCCGCCGTGGTCGTGGTCGCCGCGGTGGCGGGGCGCGAGGAACTGGCCGGGTGGCGGGCGACCCGGCCGGGGCCGGATCTGCTGCTGCGGGCCGGCGGCACCGCCGTGCGGGCCGTGGCCGCCGTCCTGGCGCTGTGCGGCACGGTCGTCGCGGTGCTGCTCCTGCTGGCCCTGCTGGACGTGGACGTGCTGCCCGGAAGCGGCCCCGGACCGCGCGGTGACGACGCGGTGGTCGTCCTGGCCCTGCTGCCCAACCTGGCGGTCCACCTGCTCGGCCTGGCCTGGGCCGTGCCGGTGCAGTGGAACGGCCTGATGCTCGTCGGCGAGGACCAGTGGGGAGTGCGCCACACCTTCGGACTGTCGGAGCTCGCCGACATGGGCCCCGGTCTCGCCGTGGGCGCGCTGGTGCTCGGTGTGCTCTGCGCGGCGCTGATCGGGTGGATCGTCGCCCGGCGCTCCACCGGGCCCGCCGAGGCGCTCCTGGCCGGCGGCCTGGTCCTCGTCCTGTTCCTCGTGCTGGCCGGGTGCGGCACGGTGACCGCCGAGCTCGTGGAGGGGGCCGGCTTCGGCGACGAGTTCCTGCACGACATCGTCCTCAGGCGCACGCTGATCCACGTCGGCCCGGACCTCGGGCTCGCCGCGCTCCTCGGCATCCTGTGGGTGCTCGGCCCCGCCGCCGTGGCCTCCCGCTTCGCGCGGTCCCGCACCTGACGCGGCCCGCCGCGGGGGCGGGACAGGGCGCACGCCCCGCCCGCCCCCCCGGCGGTGCCCGACGGAACGTCAGCTCAGGGACAGCCGGTACATGTTCCAGTCCCGCTGCGTGTCCGGAGCGATCAGCCGCTCCTCCAGCTCCATGCCGAGGCGCCGGGTGACCGCTATGGAGCGCTCGTTCTCCGCGTCGACCATCGCGATCACGGAGGTGAGCCCGCTCTCCCGCAGGACCTCCAGCGTCCGCAGCGCCGCGGCGGTGACGTAGCCGCGGCCCCAGTGGGCGCGGCCGATCCGCCAGGCGACCTCGATCGTCTCCGGGTCCGGCCCCCACTCCTGCCCCCACGGCTGCGCGCCCACGAAGCCGACGAGCTGGTCGTCCTCGTCGAGCACCGACCACAGGCAGAAGCCGTACTGCTCGGCGTAGCCCCGCTGCCGCGCGGTGATGCGCTCGTAGGCGGCCGGCGAGGCGGACTTCCCGCCGAAGAACTCCATCACCTCCGGGTCGTCGAAGAGGTCGTGCCAGGCCACGGCGTCCTCCTCGGTGGGGACGCGGAGTTTCACGACGGGAAGAGATCTGGTCACGGAAGGTCCTTCGGGGCCGGAATTGATCGGTCGGTGCATCCTGCCAACGCCACCCCCGTCACGGCACCCCTGTTTCCGCGTCGTTCCCCGTGGTCAGGACGCCGGGCAGCCCTCAGCACCCGGATCGGCCCCTGGCACCCGGACCGGCCCTCAGGTCAGGGCCAGCCGGTACATGTGACCCTCCCGCGAGCCGTCCGGGACGACGAACCGCTGCTCCAGCTCCATGCCGAGCCGCCGGGTGACCGCGACGGACCGCTCGTTCTCCGCGAGGACCATCGCGACCACCGACTCGACGCCGGACTCCCGCAGCCGGTCCAGCGTCTGCAGCGCGGCGGCGGTGACGTAGCCGCGGCCCCAGTGGGCGCGGCCCATCCGCCAGCCGATCTCGATCTCGCCGACCGCCGGACCCCAGGCGTGCGGCCACGGCTGGGCGCCGGCGAACCCCACCACCTCGTCGTCCTCGTTGAGCACCGACCAGAAACAGAAGCCGAGTTCGGCGTCGTTCCGGCGCTGGCGGGCGGTGCTCTCGTGGTACGCGGACAGCTCACGGGGGCCGCCGAGGAACCGCATCACCTCCGCGTCGCCGAACAGGGTGTGCCACGTCCAGGCGTCCTCCTCGGTCGGCACGCGGAGTCTCACCACAGGCAGCGTTCGGTTCACGGGACGTCCTTCGGCCGGAGACGGGTGGTCGCTGCATACACTGCCCATGTCGCACCCCGTCGGCACCCTCGATCCCGGGGAGATTCCGCAGTGCCCGAGCCGCTCCCCGACACCGCCCAGGCCAAGGTCCCCGAGGACGAGGCCGTCCCGCTGCCCGGCACCGAGGCCTTCCCGGAGACCGCCGACGTGATCGTGGTCGGCGCCGGCCCCGCGGGCTCCACCGCCGCGTACCACCTGGCCCGTGCCGGACTCGACGTCCTGCTGCTGGAGAAGACCGCGTTCCCGCGCGAGAAGGTGTGCGGCGACGGCCTCACCCCGCGCGCTGTGAAGGAACTGGTCGCGATGGGGATCGACATCTCCCCGGAGGCCGGCTGGCTGCGCAACAAGGGCCTGCGGGTGATCTCCGGCGGGATGCGGATGGAGCTGGACTGGCCCCAGCTGGCGACCTTCCCCGACCACGGCCTGGTCCGGCGGCGGGACGACTTCGACGAACGGCTGGCCCACCAGGCGCGGAAGGCCGGCGCCCGCCTGGTCGAGCGCTGCAACGTCACCGGGCCCGTCCTGGACGACCGCACCGGCCGGATCACCGGCGTGCACACCAGGTTGGGCGAGGACAAGCGTCCGGTGACCTTCCGCGCCCCGCTGGTGGTCGCCGCCGACGGCAACTCCAGCCGTCTCTCCCTCGCGATGGGTCTGCACCGGCGGGACGACCGCCCGATGGGCGTCGCGGTGCGCACGTACTTCACCAGCCCGCGCCACGACGACGACTACCTGGAGTCCTGGCTGGAGGTGCGGGACCGACCGGAGCCGGACGGCCGCCTGCTCCCCGGTTACGCCTGGGTCTTCGGGATGGGCGACGGCACCTGCAACGTCGGCCTGGGCGTCCTGGACGCCTCGCTGCCGTACCGGGATTCGGACTGGCGCGGCGTGCTGAACCGCTGGTGCGCCTCGCTGCCCGAGGAGTGGGGCTTCACCCCGCAGAACATGACCGGCCCGGTGCGCGGCGCGGCGCTGCCGATGGGGTTCAACCGGCAGCCGCACTACACCGCCGGACTGCTGCTGGTCGGGGACGCGGCGGGCGCCGTCAACCCGTTCAACGGCGAGGGCATCGCCTATGCGATGGAATCCGGGCGGATCGCCGCCGAAGTGGTCGTCCAGGCCCGCGCCCGGCGCGGGGCCGAGGGCCGGGAGGCGGCGCTGCGGCACTACCCGCAGGCCCTGAAGGCCGCCCACGGCGGCTACTACACGCTGGGCCGCGCCTTCGTGAAGCTGATCGGCCGGCCCGCGGTGATGAAGCTGGCCGCCGAACGGGGCCTCTCCCACCCGCAGCTGATGCGGATCGCCTTCCGGCTGGTCAACAACCTCACCGACCCCACCGGCGGCGACGCCGTCGACCGGGTCCTCAACGCCCTCGCGCGGATCACACCCCGCTCCTGACCGCGCCCGGCGGAACAAGGGGAATTGACCGCTTCGTGACCGTGCCCCGGCAACTCGGTGCGGGTGCCGACCGTCCTACGCCGTGGGGCGCCGTCCGGCGCCCCACGGCGACAGGGGGGCAGCACATGAGGTCACGGACGAGACGGACGCGACGCCCGCTCGGGGGGTCCGCGGCGCGCCTGCGCGGGAAGGCCTGGGGAGCCTTGGCGGTCGCGGCGCTGCTGCTCGGCGGCACGACGGCGAACGCCGGGGCGGCCACCACCGGCGCGGCCACCAACGGCGCGGAGGAGCCCCTGCCGGTCTCCGTCGGCTTCTCGCCGGAGCGGATGGACGTGCGGGCGGGCGAGTTCCACGAACTGTTCCCGTACCTGGAGGTGCCGGGTTCCGAGCCGGAGCCGGACCCGGAGACGGGCGCGGTGCCCCCGGTGCACGACGGCCCGTACACCCTCACCTTCGACGCGACGGGCCTGGACGGTGTCGCCTCGGTGGACCTGCCCTGCGGCGACGGCCCGGTCACCACGTGCGTGTACGACCGCATGTACTGGCCGGACTTCCCGATCGACATCCTGACGCTGAAGGTGGACCCGGAGGCCGCGCCCGGCGCCACCGGCGTGCTCACCGTGACGGGCGAGGGCGAAGGGCTGGCCTTCACCTCCAGGCCGCTGACCGTTCGGGTGGTCGCCCCCGAGTACCAGGAGCGCGTCCTCGCCGAACCCGAGGGGTTCCGCGCCGGTGACGTCCTGTCCGCGCCCCTGGGGTTCCGCACCGGCAACGGCCTCGCGGGCCACGGGGCCGTCCTGCGGGTCTCGGGCACCCGCGGGCTCGCCCTGGCCCGCGACCACGAGAACTGCTGGTACGCGGAGAAGACCGACGGCCCCCTGCCCGGGCAGGGAAGTGACGCGGTCTGCGTGCTGCCGCAGTACTTCGAGGCCGGCGTCGGCTACGAACTCGCGGAGCCCTTCGAGGTCGCCGCCCGGGACTTCGCCCTCGACGACACGCTCGCCTACTCCTTCGAGGAGGGCGGAGCCGGCCGGGCGCAGGAGCTGATGGCGGGCCGGGAGTTCCGGCAGGGCGCCGGGGCGCCGCTGACCGTGCGCCGGGCCGCCGCCCAGCCGTCCGGAGGGTATGCCGACGACGTCACGCTGACCCTCCCGAGCACCGGCGCCTACGACCTGGAGCTCACCGGTGACCGGGCGCGCGTCGTCGCCGGCCGCACGGCGACGGTCGAGGTGGGCTTCGGCAACGCCGGACCCGCCTGGTACTCGGGCCTCGCCGACGGCGACGACGGGGGCGAGCCGCTGTCGCTGGTCCTGGAGGCGCCGGAGGGCGCCACGGTGACCGCAGCCCCCGAGGGGTGCGCCGCGGACGGGGCCGGCGCCTACCGGTGCGTGCTGGGCGCCGTCGCCGAGGACGACCACCGGACGTACGCCTTCACCCTCCGCGTCGACCGGAAGGTCCACGGCGCGACCGCCGCCGTCACCCTCACGGGCGACCTGTCGCACGACGCGGACCACGCCGACGACACCGCGGCCGTGGTGCTGAACCCCGTCGGCCGCCGCTGAGCGGGCCGGCTTTCGGGGTGTGACGGGTTCGTAATCAACCTCCGGGCAACCCACAGCAGTTGTCCTCGGTCGAAGGAGACGCACCACCTGGTGCGTCTCCTTCGGCGAAGAGGTCGTCATTTCCATGAACACATCGGCCGGACGGCGGCTGGGCCCCCGGACCGCGGTCGGCCTGCTGGCCACGGCGGTCCTCCTGACCGGTGGCCTCGCGGGCACCGCGCAGGCGGAGGACGAGGCCCCGCTCACCCTCCCGATCACCGCGAGCAGGTCCCAGGTGAACCTGGACCTCGCCGACCACGCGGAGGGCATGCAGGGCCCGGAGGTCACCGTCGGCTTCAAGGGACCCGGCGAGGAGCCGGAGCCGGACGACGAGGGCGTGATCTACCCGGTCCGCAACGCCTCCTTCAAGGTGACCGTCGACGCCAGCGACCTCGAGGGCATCGCCTCGGTCGACCTGTCGGGCCTGTACAAGTGCGACGTGGAGGACCTGGTCGCGGTCTGCGACGGCTGGGAGGTCTACGCGGGAGAGGTCTACAACGAGCTCGGCAGCATCCAGTTCAACGCCAACTCCCGCAGCGAGTCCGGCGAGACCGGCACCGTCCGCATCACGGGCGAGGGCGAGAACCTGACCTTCGCCCCGAAGGACATCGAGGTCCTGGTCGGCGGCGCCACCTACAAGGGCCGCACGCTCACCGAGCCCAAGGGCTTCGAGGCCGGCGACACGCTGCAGGCGCCGCTCGCCTTCCGCAACGCCGGCGGCCAGGACGGCCAGGGCGCCGTCCTCAAGGTCCACGGCAGCCACGGCCTGCTCTTCGAGGAGCGCTACAAGAACTGCACGTACACGGAGACCACCACCGGCTCCCTGCTCCGTCAGGGCACCGACGTGGTCTGCGAGTTCCCCGGCACCTTCAAGGCGGGCACGGCGTACGAGCTGTCGGCGCCCATGGCGGTCGGGACCCGCGACTACGCGGCGTTCGACATCCTCACCTACGGCTTCTCCACCCGCCCGGCCGACGGCGGCGGCACCCCGGGCGACGGCCCCGCGCTGACCCTGCGCGAGGTCCCGGGCGCGGACGCCGGCGACTACGCCACCTACACGGAGCTCGACTTCCCGACCGGCACCCCGATCGACCTGGAGCTGACCGGAGCCTCGGTGAAGGGAGCCAAGGGCGACACCGTCAAGGCCGGACTGGGCTTCCGCAACAACGGCCCGGCCTGGATCAGCTCGCTCCGCTCCGGCGGCGAGCCGATCAGGTTCACCGTCGGCACGCCGGAGGGCACCACGGTGACCAAGGCGCCGGCGAACTGCCGGCAGGCCAACGTCGAGGACAAGGGCGAGTACCTCTGCTCGGTGGCCACCCCGATGCTTCCCGACGTCTCCTTCGACCTGCCCTTCGAGCTGCGCATCGACAAGGTCGTGCCGGGCGCCAAGGGCAAGGCGGCCCTCCCCCAGGGAGGCCTCCCCGACTCCGAGCCGTCGAACGACACCGCCTGGATCGTGGTCAACGGCACCGGCGACGACGCCCCGGGCGGCGGTGACGACGGCCAGGGCGACGACGGCCAGGGCGACGACGGCGACACGGCCGGCACGGGCGGCGAGAACGGCGGCACGCAGGGCGGCGGCGAGAACGACGAGGACGCCGAAGGAGGCCTGGCCTCCACCGGCGCCGGCGCCACCCTGCTGATCGGCGGGAGCGCCCTCGTGCTCGTGGCCCTGGGCGCGGGCATCCACCTGCTGCGCCGCCGCGCGACCCGCACGGTCTGACGCCCGCGGCCCGGAGCGGCCGCGCGAGCGGCCGCGCGAGCGGCCGCGGGCCGGGCCGCGGAGACGACGAGGGCCGCCGTTCCCCCCCGGGGGAGCGGCGGCCCTTTCGTGTGCGGTGATCCAGGTCAGAGGACGCGGACCGCGCCGGACGGCGGGTCGTAGTCCAGGGACGCCTGGATGACACCGGTGCCGGAGTTCTGCGCGCCGACGAACTGGCCGCCGCCCACGTAGATGCCCACGTGGTAGGCGCTGCCCGCGCCACCCCAGTAGAGGATGTCGCCCGGCTGGAGGTTGCTCAGCGAGACCTGGGTGCCGGCCACGGACTGGCTCTGGGAGACGCGCGGCAGGCTGACGCCGACCTGCTTGTAGGCGGCCTGGACGAGGCCGGAGCAGTCCCAGGCGTTGGGGCCGGTGCCGCCGGAGACGTAGGCGTCGCCGATCTGTGCCTTGACGAAGGCGACCACCGAGGCGGCGGAGCCCGTGGCGGCGGTGCTGGAGTTGGAGCTCGAGCTGGAGGTGCTCGCGGCCGTGGTGGTGAGGGTGTCGCGGGAGGAGTCGCGGGAGGCGCGCTCGGCGGCCTCGCGGGCGGCGGCCTCCTCGGCCTTCTTCTTGGCCGCGGCCTCGGCCTTGGCCTTCTCGAGGTTGCGGTCGGCCAGTTCGGCGGCGCGCTCGGCGGCGGCGTCGCGCTCGGCCTGGAGCTCGTAGGAGGCGGCGGCGGAGGCGGTGGCCTCCGCGGAGAGGGCGACCTCGGTCGACAGGTCGGCCGTGAGCGTGGGCAGTTCCAGCGTCTGCGTCACGGACTCGGCCGCAGTCGCCGTACCCGAGGCGCCGGCCACGGCCAGGGTGCTGAGAACGCCACCGGCGACCCCTGCGCGCACTGCCATCTTCGAGGCGCTGCGGCGGGGCTTCCGGTGGCTGCGTATGTGAGCGGTCTGGGACATGTGCACCAGACCTACCAGGGGTTCACGCTCCCTTCAACAATCGTGCCGTCCGCCACATTTGGCGTCCCCCGCCCCCTAAGATGCGCGCACGGAACGGATATTGGGCCGCAAAGGGGCGAATCGGGCGTGACGTTACGGGGCTGTGAGCACCGGCTTCCGTCGTTACGCCCGATTTGCCCTCGCTTACCATCCGTGCACGACTTCGCCAACTCGGGACCCCGCGAACGGTTCCCGGATGTGGCGGAGGTCACGGACAGGTCACTGTCGTGATCTTCCCGTGTCGCTCGTGAACGCGCGCACACGCTCCGGGTCGGCCCGGAGCCCTCTCCGCGCCCCGACTCCGTGACTTCGAGGGAAGCGGGCGCTTATATCAATGATCAACATCCATCGCGAATTTGCATGCACGGTAAGTCTCTTGATATGGAGACGCGCGCCCTGGCCTGCATGGATGAGCCAACTTGTCACTTCGTGTGATCAGTTGCGTACATGCAGCGTCAAGATCCAAGCCCCCCGCGGCCGTTGGCGGCCCTTCAGGTGGCAGAGATCACAAAGCCCGTCTCGTATCGCGTGTCGCAGATCACAGACCACCAGGCATAGGATGCGGAGCAGCCGGGCTTGTGACCTGCTTCACATGTTCTCGATCTTCGTGGACGCGGTGAGGCGGTCGACGGACCCGGTGTGCAATCGCCAGCAGTCCAGTGCCGACTGAGAGGAGCGAGGAGCGGTGAACGCGTATGCGCCCATCCTCGTACTGGGAGCCCTCGGGGCAGGCTTTGCGATCTTCTCCGTGGTCATGGCCACGCTTATCGGTCCAAAGCGCTACAACCGAGCAAAGCTCGAGGCGTACGAGTGCGGTATCGAGCCGACCCCTCAACCGGCCGGCGGTGGGCGATTCCCCATCAAGTACTACCTGACGGCGATGCTCTTCATCATCTTCGACATCGAGATCGTCTTCCTCTATCCGTGGGCGGTCACCTTCGACGCCCTGGGGATCTTCGGGCTCGTCGAGATGCTGCTCTTCGTGCTCACCGTCTTCGTCGCGTACGCCTACGTGTGGCGGCGCGGCGGCCTGGAATGGGACTGAGAGCCCCCTAGGGGCCTGAGGGGCTGAGAGACATGGGACTCGAGGAAAAGCTGCCGAGCGGATTCCTGCTGACCACCGTCGAGCAGGCGGCGGGCTGGGTGCGCAAGTCATCCATGTTCCCCGCCACGTTCGGCCTGGCGTGCTGCGCCATCGAGATGATGACGACGGGCGCCGGCCGGTACGACCTGGCGAGGTTCGGCATGGAGGTCTTCCGCGGATCGCCGCGGCAGGCCGACCTGATGATCGTGGCCGGGCGGGTGAGCCAGAAGATGGCCCCCGTCCTGCGCCAGGTCTACGACCAGATGCCCAACCCCAAGTGGGTGATCTCCATGGGGGTCTGCGCCTCGTCGGGCGGCATGTTCAACAACTACGCGATCGTGCAGGGCGTCGACCACATCGTGCCGGTCGACATCTACCTCCCCGGCTGCCCGCCGCGGCCGGAGATGCTGATGGACGCGATTCTCAAGCTCCACGAGAAGGTCCGCACCTCCAAGCTCGGCGTGAACGCCGAGGAGGCGGCCCGGGAGGCGGAGGAGGCGGCGCTGAAGGCCCTGCCGACCATCGAGATGAAGGGCCTCCTTCGATGAGCGACGCCAAAGAACCCGAGAGGCGCCACGAGCCCAACCCGGAGAAGGAACTCTCCGCCTCGAACCTCCCCGGACAGCGGGGGGAGCACGGCGAGGAGATCCGCGTCCAGCGCGGCATGTTCGGCGCGAACAACGGCGGCGACACCTCCGGCTACGGCGGCCTGGTCCGCCCGGTGCGGCTCCCCGGCCCGTCCTCCCGGCCCTACGGCGGCTGGTTCGACGAGGTGGCCGACGAGCTGGAGGGCGCCCTGGAGGAGCAGGGGCTCCTTCCCGAGAACGCGATCGGGCGCACCGTCGTCGACCGCGGCGAGCTCACCTTCCACGTCGAGCGCGAGCACCTGCTCCGCGTCGCCCGCACGCTGCGCGACGACCCGGCGCTGCGGTTCGAGCTGTGCACCGGCGTCAGCGGCGTGCACTACCCGAACGACAAGGGCCGCGAGCTGCACGCCGTGTACCACCTGCGGTCGATCACCCACAACCGGCTGATCCGGCTGGAGGTCAGCGCGCCCGACGCCGACCCGAGGGTCCCCTCGCTGGTGTCGGTGTACCCGACCAACGACTGGCACGAGCGCGAGACGTACGACTTCTTCGGCATCGTCTTCGACGGCCACCCGGCCCTCACGCGGATCATGATGCCGGACGACTGGCAGGGCCATCCGCAGCGCAAGGACTACTCCCTCGGCGGCATCCCCGTCGAGTACAAGGGCGCCCAGATCCCGGCTCCGGACCAGCGGAGGTCGTACTCATGAGCACGCAGTCGGCAACAGCCCGCGAGACCACCGAGGGCAAGGTCTACACGGTCACCGGAGGCGACTGGGACGAGGTCGTCGAGGCGGCCGCCAAGGCCGACGACGAGCGCATCGTCGTCAACATGGGTCCCCAGCACCCGTCCACGCACGGCGTGCTGCGCCTGATCCTGGAGATCGAGGGCGAGACGGTCACCGAGGCCCGCTGCGGCATCGGCTACCTGCACACCGGCATCGAGAAGAACCTCGAATACCGGACGTGGACGCAGGGGACCACCTTCGTCACCCGCATGGACTACCTGACCTCCTTCTTCAACGAGACGGCCTACTGCCTCGGGGTGGAGAAGCTCCTCGGCATCGAGGAGCAGGTACCCGACCGGGCGACGCTCATCCGCGTCCTGCTGATGGAGCTCAACCGGCTCTCCTCGCACCTGGTGTGCATCGCCACCGGCGGCATGGAGCTCGGCTCCACCACGATCATGATCTACGGCTTCCGGGACCGCGAGATCATCCTGGACCTGTACGAGCTGATCACCGGCCTGCGGATGAACCACGCGTACATCCGGCCGGGCGGCCTGGCCCAGGACCTCCCGCCGGGCGCCGTGGACCAGATCCGTGAGGCGATCAAGAAGCTGAAGAAGAACCTCCCGGAGTACGACAAGCTCGCCACCGGGAACCCCATCTTCAAGGCCCGCATGGAGGACGTCGGCTACCTGGACCTGGCCGGCTGCATGGCGCTCGGCGCCACCGGCCCGATCCTGCGCTCCACCGGCCTGCCGCACGACCTGCGCAAGACGCAGCCCTACTGCGGCTACGAGACCTACGACTTCGAGGTCCCGACCGCCGACACCTGCGACTCCTACGGCCGCTTCCTGATCCGGCTGGAGGAGATGCGCCAGTCGCTGCACATCGTCGAGCAGTGCCTGGACCGGCTGAAGCCGGGACCGGTGATGGTCGCCGACAAGAAGATCGCCTGGCCCGCCCAGCTGGCGCTCGGCCCGGACGGTCTCGGCAACTCCCTCGACCACATCCGGAAGATCATGGGCACCTCCATGGAGGCCCTGATCCACCACTTCAAGCTGGTCACCGAGGGCTTCCGGGTCCCGCCCGGCCAGGCCTACACGGCGGTCGAGTCGCCCAAGGGCGAGCTGGGCGTGCACGTCGTCTCCGACGGTGGCACCCGCCCCTACCGGGTCCACTTCCGCGACCCGTCCTTCACCAACCTGCAGGCCATGGCGGCGATGTGCGAGGGCGGCCAGGTCGCCGACGTCATCGTCGCCGTCGCGTCCATCGACCCCGTGATGGGAGGCGTCGACCGGTGACCACCACACCTGAGCAGGGCACACCCTCCCGGAGCGTCGGCCTGGGAATGCCCGAACTGCCCGCGCCGGACTTCCCGGCGGACGTGCGGACCCGGCTGGAGACCGACGCGCGCGAGATCATCGCCCGCTACCCGGACTCCCGCTCCGCGCTGCTGCCGATGCTGCACCTGATGCAGTCGGAGGAGGGGCACGTCACCCGCACCGGCATGCGGTTCTGCGCCGAGATGCTGGACCTCACCACCGCCGAGGTCACCGCCGTCGCCACCTTCTACACGATGTACCGGCGCCGGCCGAGCGGCGACTACCAGGTGGGCGTGTGCACCAACACGCTCTGCGCGGTGATGGGCGGCGACGCCATCTTCGAGGACCTCCAGCAGCACCTGGGCGTCGGCAACAACGGCACCACCGCCGACGGCAAGGTCACCCTGGAGCACATCGAGTGCAACGCGGCCTGCGACTTCGCCCCCGTGGTGATGGTCAACTGGGAGTTCTTCGACAACATGACGCCGGCCACCGCCCGGCAGCTGGTCGACGACCTCATCGAGGGCCGCCCGGTCTCCCCGACCCGCGGCGCGCCGCTGTGCACCTTCAAGGAGACGGCCCGCGTGCTGGCCGGCTTCCCCGACGAGCGCCCCGGCGCCGTCGAGGCGGGCGGCAGCGCCGGACCCGCCTCGCTGCTCGGGCTCCGCCTCGCCAAGGGCCAGCCGCTCGGCGCCCGCGTCGTCCACCCGCGCGACGCCGACCGCCCGGACGCCTCCTCGCGCGAGGCCGCACCGGGCGACGGGCCGCGCACCGGGCCCACGCCCGCGTCGCACCCCAGCTCGCACGACGCGCCGAGCACCACCTCGGCGTCCGACCCGGCCCACCCGGCAGGACCCGTGCCCGGCTCGGCCGGGTCCGCCGAAGAAGAGGAGGGGGAGTGATGAGTGTGGCGACCGGAGAGCTCAACGAGACGAGCCCCGACAAGCTGCTCGCTCCCGTGCTGTCGGCGTTCTGGGACGAGGACCGTTCCTGGACCCTGGACGTCTACCGCCGGCACGACGGCTACGAGGGACTGCGCAAGGCGCTGACCATGAGCCCCGACGAGGTGATCGCCTACGTCAAGGACTCGGGCCTGCGCGGCCGCGGCGGCGCCGGCTTCCCCACCGGGATGAAGTGGCAGTTCATCCCGCAGGGCGACGGCAAGCCGCACTACCTCGTCGTCAACGCCGACGAGTCGGAGCCGGGCACCTGCAAGGACATTCCTCTTCTTTACGCGAACCCGCATTCCCTCATCGAGGGAATGATCATCGCCTGCTACGCCATCCGCTCCTCGCACGCCTTCATCTACCTGCGCGGCGAGGTCGTCCCGGTGCTGCGGCGGCTGCACTCCGCCGTGCGGGAGGCCTACGAGGCCGGCTACCTCGGCGAGAACGTCCTGGGCAGCGGCATCGACCTGGACATCACCGTGCACGCGGGCGCGGGCGCGTACATCTGCGGCGAGGAGACGGCGCTGCTCGACTCGCTGGAGGGCCGCCGCGGCCAACCGAGGCTGCGCCCGCCCTTCCCGGCGGTCGCCGGCCTCTACGCCTGCCCCACCGTGGTGAACAACGTGGAGTCCATCGCCTCGGTGCCCGCGATCATGCACCACGGCAAGGAGTGGTTCCGCTCCATGGGCAGCGAGAAGTCCCCGGGCTTCACGCTGTACTCGCTCAGCGGCCACGTCGCCAACCCCGGCCAGTTCGAGGCCCCGCTCGGCATCACGCTGCGCCAGCTGCTCGACATGAGCGGCGGCATGCGGCCCGGCCACCGCCTCAAGTTCTGGACTCCCGGCGGCTCCTCCACCCCGATGTTCACCGACGAGCACCTCGACGTCCCGCTGGACTACGAGGGCGTCGGCGCGGCCGGCTCCATGCTCGGCACCAAGGCCCTGCAGTGCTTCGACGAGACCACCTGCGTGGTCCGCGCGGTCACCCGCTGGACCGAGTTCTACGCGCACGAGTCCTGCGGCAAGTGCACCCCCTGCCGCGAGGGCACCTACTGGCTGGTCCAGCTGCTGCGCGACATCGAGGCCGGCAAGGGCGTCATGGCCGACCTCGACAAGCTCAACGACATCGCCGACAACATCAACGGCAAGTCGTTCTGCGCTCTCGGCGACGGCGCCGCCTCGCCGATCTTCTCCTCCCTCAAGTACTTCCGTGCCGAGTACGAGGAGCACATCAGGGGTCGCGGCTGCCCCTTCGACCCGGCGAAGTCCACCGTCTGGGCGGACAAGCACATGGAGGTGAACGCATGACCGCGCCGACCAGTGCTCCCTCCGGCGGCGGACCGGGAGCGGTGCCCCCGGAGGACCTCGTCTCCCTGACCATCGACGGCGCCGAGATCAGCGTGCCCAAGGGCACCCTGGTCATCCGGGCCGCCGAACAGCTCGGCATCGAGATCCCCCGGTTCTGCGACCACCCGGCCCTCGACCCGGCCGGCGCCTGCCGCCAGTGCATCGTGGAGGTGGAGGGCCAGCGCAAGCCGATGGCCTCCTGCACCATCACCTGCACCGACGGCATGGTGGTGAAGACACAGCTGTCCTCCCCGGTCGCCGAGAAGGCGCAGAAGGGGGTCATGGAGCTGCTGCTCATCAACCACCCCCTGGACTGCCCGGTCTGCGACAAGGGCGGCGAATGCCCGCTGCAGAACCAGGCGATGTCGCACGGCAACGCCGAGTCCCGCTTCGAGGGGCACAAGCGCACCTTCGAGAAGCCGGTCCCCATCTCCACCCAGGTGCTGCTGGACCGTGAGCGCTGCGTGCTCTGCGCCCGCTGCACCCGCTTCTCGAACCAGATCGCCGGCGACCCGATGATCGAGCTGCTCGAGCGCGGCGCGCTCCAGCAGGTCGGCACCGGTGTGGGCGACCCGTTCGAGTCGTACTTCTCCGGCAACACCATCCAGATCTGCCCGGTCGGCGCGCTGACCTCGGCCGCCTACCGGTTCCGGGCCCGCCCGTTCGACCTGATCTCCAGCCCCTCGGTCTGCGAGCACTGCGCGGGCGGCTGCGCCACCCGCACCGACCACCGGCGCGGCAAGGTGATGCGTCGGCTGGCCGCGGACGACCCGCAGGTCAACGAGGAGTGGATCTGCGACAAGGGCCGCTTCGCGTTCCGCTACGCCCAGCAGCGCGACCGCCTGGCGACGCCGCTGGTCCGCAATGCCGAGGGCGTGCTCGAGCCGGCCTCCTGGCCGGAGGCGCTGGAGGCCGCGGCCCGCGGTCTGAACATCGCCCGCGGCCGGGCCGGTGTGCTGACCGGCGGACGGCTCACCGTCGAGGACGCCTACGCGTACGCCAAGTTCGCCCGGATCGCGCTGGACACCAACGACATCGACTTCCGGGCCCGGACGCACAGCGACGAGGAGTCCGTCTTCCTCGCCTCCCGGGTCGCCGGACGCGGTGTGGGCCTGGACGGCACGGGCCTCACCTACACGACGCTGGAGAACGCGCCCGCCGTGCTGCTGGCCGGCTTCGAGGCGGAGGAGGAGGCCCCCGGCGTCTTCCTGCGGCTCCGCAAGGCCTGGCGCAAGCACGGCCAGAAGGTGTTCTCGCTGGCGAGCCACGCCACCCGGGGCCTGACCAAGGCGGGCGGCACGCTGCTGCCGGCCGCCCCCGGCACCGAGACGGCCTGGCTCGAGGCGCTGGCCGGCGGCACCGGCCTGGAGGGCGACGCCCCGAAGGTGGCCGAGGCGCTGCGCGCCGAGGGCGCGGTGATCCTGGTCGGCGAGCGGCTCGCCGCGGTACCGGGCGGGCTGACCGCCGCGGTCCGGGTGGCCACCGCCACCGGCGCCCGCCTGGCGTGGATCCCGCGCCGGGCCGGTGAGCGCGGCGCGATCGAGGCCGGCGCGCTGCCCGGGCTGCTGCCCGGCGGCCGCCCCGCCCACGACCCGCAGGCCCGCCGCGAGGTGGCCGCCGCCTGGGGGACCGCCGCACTGCCCGAGCGCCCGGGCCGGGACACCGCCCGCATGCTCGACGCGGCGGCCGAGGGCGAGCTGGCGGCGCTGGTCGTCGCCGGTGTCGAGGTCGCCGACCTGCCCGACCCGGCCCTGGCCCGCAGGGCGCTCGCCGAGGTGGGCTTCCTGGTCTCGCTCGAACTACGGCCGAGCGAGGTCACCGAGCACGCCGACGTGGTGCTGCCGGTGGCCGCAGTCGCCGAGAAGGCCGGCGCCTTCGTCAACTGGGAAGGAAGGGTTCGCCCGTTCGAGGCCGCCCTGAAGCCCGACCAGTCGGCCACCCGCCACCACCCGGCGGACAGCCGCGTGCTGCACATGCTGGCCGACGCCATGGACCGCCACCTGGGCCTGCCCGACCTGCGCACCACGCGTGCGGAGATCGACCGGCTCGGCGTCTGGGAGGGGCAGCGCCCCGAGGGCCCGGCCGCCGTCCCCGCCGACCTGCCCCGCCCCGCCACGGGCGAGGCGGTCCTCGCCGGACACCGGCTCCTGCTCGACCTGGGCGTCCTCCAGCAGGGCGACGACGCCCTGGCCGGCACCCGTCACGCGGCCACCGCGCGGCTCTCCGCCGCCACCGCCGCCGAGGCGGGCGTCAAGGACGGGGATGTGGTCGAGGTGACCGGCCCGGCCGGCAGCGTCGCGCTGCCGCTGACGGTGACCGCGATGCCCGACCGGGTGGTGTGGCTGCCGCTCAACTCCACCGGGGGCGGCGTCGCCTCCGACACCGGGGCGCTGCCCGGCGCCCTGGTCCGCGTCGGCCCGGCGACTCTCGCCGCCGAGGCCCCCGGTACCGCCGAGGAGGCCGAAGCGTGAACCCGAACCTGACGCGTCTTGCCGCCGAAGACCTCTCGATGTTCGGCCAGGACCCCTGGTGGCTGGTCGTCGTCAAGGCCGTCTTCTGCTTCGCGTTCCTGATGCTGACGGTGCTGTTCGCCATCGTCTGGGAGCGCAAGGTCGTCGCCTGGATGCAGCTGCGCATCGGCCCGAACCGGCACGGCCCCTGGGGACTCCTCCAGTCCCTGGCCGACGGCATGAAGCTGATGCTCAAGGAGGACGTGATCGTCCGCCGGGCCGACAAGGTGGTGTACGTCCTGGCGCCGATCGTCGCCGCGATCCCCGCCTTCATGGCCATCGCGGTGATCCCGTTCGGCCCGCCGGGCAACGAGGTCTCCATCTTCGGCCAGCGCACCACCATGCAGCTGACCGACCTGCCGATCGCGATGCTCTACATCCTCGCGGTCGCCTCGGTCGGCATCTACGGCATCGTGCTGGCCGGCTGGAGCTCCGGCTCCACCTACCCGCTCCTGGGCGGCCTGCGCTCCTGCGCGCAGATGATCTCCTACGAGATCGCGATGGGCGCGGCCTTCGCCTCGGTGTTCCTCTACTCCGGGTCCATGTCGACCTCGGAGATCGTCGCCCAGCAGGAGAACCGCTGGTTCATCGTGCTGCTGCCGGTCTCCTTCATCCTCTACATCGTGACCATGGTCGGCGAGACCAACCGGGCGCCGTTCGACATGCCCGAGTCCGAGGGCGACCTGGTCGGCGGCTTCAACACCGAGTACTCGTCGATCAAGTTCGCGATGTTCATGCTCGCCGAGTACGTGAACATGGTGACGGTCTCGGCGGTCGCCACCACGCTCTTCCTGGGCGGCTGGCGGGCCCCGTACCCGATCAGCACCTTCTGGGAGGGCGCGAACCACGGCTGGTGGCCGATGCTCTGGTTCGTCGTCAAGGTCCAGTTGCTGCTGTTCTTCTTCATCTGGCTGCGCGGCTCGCTGCCCCGCGTCCGCTACGACCAGCTGATGAAGCTCGGCTGGAAGGTCCTCATCCCGGTCTCGGTGGTGTGGCTGATGGTGGTCGCCACCATGCGGGCGCTGCGCAACGAGGGCTACGGCTTCACCGACATCGCCCTCTACGTGGCCGGGGCGATCATCGCCCTGTTGCTGGTCTCGCTGGTCGTGGACATGTTGCGCGAGCGCCGCGGGTCGCCCCAGGGGGAGGACGCCGCCGAGCCGGCCGCGTTCGACCCGATGGCCGGCGGCTTCCCGGTGCCCCCGCTGCCGGGCCAGGAACTGCCGCCGGTGCCCCGTCGCCGTTCGCGCTCCGAGCGCGAGCTCGTGGTCAGCGGCGGCCCGGACACCCACGGCGACGGACCCCGTGACGGATCTCTGCAGGGAAAGGAGGCGTCCGATGGCTGACGAACACAACGCCCCGGTCGAGAAGGCCGCGGCGGACAAGGGCCTGGCACAGAAGGCCGCGGCACAGCAGAGCGCGGCCGACACCAAGCCGGGGTTCATGAACCCGGTGGCCGGTTTCGGCGTGACCTTCAAGGCCATGTTCAAGAAGCGGCTGACCGAGCAGTACCCGGAGCAGAAGAAGACCACCGCTCCGCGGTTCCACGGACGGCACCAGCTCAACCGCCATCCGGACGGCCTGGAGAAGTGTGTCGGCTGCGAGCTGTGCGCCTGGGCCTGTCCCGCCGACGCGATCTACGTCGAGGGCGCGGACAACACCGACGAGGAGCGCTACTCGCCCGGCGAGCGGTACGGCCGCGTCTATCAGATCAACTACGCGCGCTGCATCCTCTGCGGTCTGTGCATCGAGGCCTGCCCCACCCGGGCGCTGACGATGACCAACGAGTTCGAGCTCGCCGACCTGAACCGGCAGAACCTGATCTACACCAAGGAGCAGCTGCTGGCCGGGCTGGAGGAGGGCATGGTCGACTCGCCCCACTCGATCTTCCCGGGCACCGACGAGCAGGACTACTACCGGGGTCTGGTCACCGAGGCCGCCCCCGGCACCGTCCGGCAGGTGGCGGTCTCCAAGGGCGAGAGCCCCGAAGAGGCCACCCAGGACGCCGGCACGCAGCCCACCGCCCAGCAGGAGGTGGGGGCGTGAACACCGTCGCCGCGTACACCACCTCCACCGGCGAGGCCGTGCAGTTCTGGATCCTCGGCACGGTCGCGGTGCTCGGCGCCCTGGGCACGGTCTTCCTGAAGAGGGCGGTGCACAGCGCGCTCAGCCTGGCCGGCACGATGATCGTGCTCGCCGTGTTCTACCTGGCCAACGGCGCGTACTTCCTGGGCATCGTGCAGATCGTCGTCTACACCGGCGCGATCATGATGCTCTTCCTGTTCGTGGTCATGCTGGTCGGCGTCACGGCGGCGGACTCGCTGAAGGAGACCATCCGGGGCCAGCGCTGGCTCGCCCTGCTCTGCGGTCTCGGCTTCGGCGTCCTGCTGATCGGCGGGATCGGCAACGCGACCGTCACCGAGTTCGAGGGCCTGGCCGCCGCCAACTCCGGCGGCAACATCCAGGGCCTGGCCGCCCTGCTGTTCGGCAAGTACGTCTTCGCCTTCGAGATCACCGGCGCGCTGCTGATCACGGCGGCGGTCGGCGCGATGGTGCTCACCCACCGGGAGCGCACCGAGCGGGCCAAGACCCAGCGGGAGATGGCCGAGGAGCGCATCCGCAAGGCCGAGTACATCCCGCCGCTGCCCGCCCCCGGCGTCTACGCCCGGCACAACGCGGTGGACGTCGCGGGCCTGCTGCCCGACGGCACCCCGTCCGATCTCACGGTCAGCGCCACGCTGCGCGAGCGCGGCCAGATCCGTGACGTCTCCAGCCAGGCCATCGCGGACCTGCGGGCGCTGGAGCAGCGCTCCAACGAGCGCCTCGAGCGCGACCCCCTGGAGCCCCGGCCGCGCCGCGGCGGGTCCACGGAGCTGACGCGGGCGGAGGAGGCCCAGCAGTGAACCCGGTCAACTACCTCTATCTCGCGGCTCTGCTCTTCACCATCGGAGCCACCGGAGTGCTGGTGCGGCGGAACGCCATCGTGGTGTTCATGTGCATCGAGCTGATGCTCAACGCCTGCAACCTCTCCCTGATCGCCTTCTCCCGGATGCACGGCAACCTCGACGGCCAGATCATCGCGTTCTTCACGATGGTCGTCGCCGCCGCGGAGGTCGTGGTCGGGCTCGCGATCATCGTGTCGCTCTTCCGTACCCGCCACTCGGCCTCGGTCGACGACGCCGCACTGATGAAGCTGTAAGGGGTCGCTGACGTGGAGAACATGATCGCGCTGCTGATCGCGGCGCCTCTGCTCGGAGCGGCCGTCCTGCTGTGCGGCGGCCGGAGGCTGGACAGGGTCGGCCACTGGATCGGCACCGCCCTGGCCGCCGTCTCCTTCGTCCTCGGGGCCGTCCTCTTCGCCGGCCTGCTGGGCCGGGGCGCGGAGGACCGCACCCTGGTCCAGCACCTGTACAGCTGGATCCCGGTCGAGGGCTTCCAGGCGGACGTGGCGTTCCGGCTGGACCAGCTGTCCATCACCTTCGTCCTGCTGATCACCGGCGTCGGCTCGCTCATCCACGTGTACTCGATCGGGTACATGGAGCACGACGAGCGCCGCCGCCGGTTCTTCGGCTACCTCAACCTGTTCCTCGCGGCGATGCTGATCCTGGTGCTCGCCGACAACTACCTGCTGCTGTACGTCGGCTGGGAGGGCGTGGGTCTCGCGTCCTACCTGCTGATCGGCTTCTGGCAGCACAAGCCCAGCGCGGCCACCGCCGCCAAGAAGGCCTTCCTGGTCAACCGGGTCGGCGACATGGGCCTGTCCATCGCGATCATGCTGATGTTCACCACCTTCGGCACCTTCGCGTTCACCCCGGTGCTCGACTCCGTGGGGAAGACGGGCGAGGGCACGCTCACCGCGATCGCGCTGATGCTGCTGCTGGCCGCCTGCGGCAAGTCGGCCCAGGTGCCGCTGCAGTCCTGGCTGGGCGACGCGATGGAGGGCCCGACCCCGGTCTCGGCCCTGATCCACGCGGCGACCATGGTGACCGCGGGCGTCTACCTGATCGTCCGCTCCGGCGCGATCTTCAACGCGGCGCCGGACGCGCAGCTGGTGGTCACCATCGTCGGCGCGGTCACGCTCCTGTTCGGTGCGATCGTCGGTTGCGCGAAGGACGACATCAAGAAGGCGCTGGCCGGCTCGACGATGTCGCAGATCGGCTACATGGTGCTGGCCGCGGGCCTCGGCCCGATCGGCTACGCGTTCGCCATCATGCACCTGGTGACGCACGGCTTCTTCAAGGCCGGGCTCTTCCTCGGCGCGGGCTCCGTGATGCACGGCATGAACGACGAGGTCGACATGCGCAAGTACGGCGGCCTGCGGAAGTACATGCCGGTCACCTTCGTGACCTTCGGCCTCGGCTACCTGGCGATCATCGGTTTCCCGGGCCTGTCCGGGTTCTTCTCCAAGGACCTGATCATCGAGGCGGCCTTCGCCAAGGGCGGCGTCCAGGGCTGGATCCTGGGCGGGGTGGCCCTGCTGGGCGCCGGGATCACCGCGTTCTACATGACGCGCGTGATGCTGATGACCTTCTTCGGCGAGGAGCGCTGGCGCAATCAGCCGGCGGAATCCCAGGACGCTCGGGATGTGGAGCCGAAGGCGACGCAGGGAGGTGAGCCGGCCGCGGGACACGGCGGAGTGCCGCACCCGCACGAGTCGCCGAAGGTGATGACCGTCCCGATGATCGTGCTGGCCTTCGGCTCGGTCTTCGCCGGCGCCTTCTTCGGCATCGGCGAGCGGTTCGTGCACTGGCTGGAGCCGGTCACCTCCTTCGCGCACGGGCACCCGCCGGTCGCCGCGTGGGTCGTCACCGTCGCCACCGTCACCGTGATGGTGCTCGGCGTCGGTCTGGCCTGGCTCCAGTACGGCCGGCGTCCGGTCCCGGTGGTCGCCCCGCGCGGCTCGCTGCTCACCCGGGCGGCACGCCGCGACCTGCTCCAGGACGACTTCAACCACGTGGTCCTGGTCCGCGGCGGCGAGCACCTCACCCGCTCCCTGGTCTACGTCGACCACACCCTGGTCGACGGGGTGGTCAACGGCACCGCGGCCGGGGTGGGCGGGCTCTCCTCCCGGATGCGCAGGCTGCAGAACGGCTTCGCGCGCTCCTACGCGGTCTCGATGTTCGGCGGTACGGCGGTCCTGGTCGCCGCGACCCTGCTGATGAGGGCGGTCTGACATGAGCTTTCCCCTGCTGACGGCGACCGCGGTGCTGCCCGCCCTCGGGGCGGTCGCCACCGCCGCCGTCCCCGCCGCGCGACGCGAGGCCGCCAAGTGGCTGGCGCTCCTCGTCTCGCTGGGCACGCTGGCCCTGGCCGTCGTGGTCGCGGTCCGCTTCGACCCGGGCGGCGCGCGGTTCCAGCTGACCGAGAGCTACGACTGGATCCCGGCCTTCGGGGTCCGCTACGAGCTCGGCGTGGACGGCATCGGGGTGGCGCTCACGCTGCTGACCGCGGTGCTGATCCCGTTCATCGTCCTGGCCGGCTGGCACGACGCCGACCCTCTGGAGACGCAGAGCAAGCGCTGGCGCCCCACCCAGGGCTTCTTCGCGCTGATCCTGATGGTCGAGGCGATGGTGATCCTCTCCTTCGAGGCCACCGACGTCTTCCTCTTCTACATCTTCTTCGAAGCCATGCTGATCCCGATGTACTTCCTCATCGGCGGCTTCGGGGACCGCGCCCACCAGGGCGGCGAGGAGGCCGCCGCCACCCAGCGGTCGTACGCGGCGGTCAAGTTCCTGTTGTACAACCTGGCCGGCGGTCTGATCATGCTGGCCGCGGTGATCGGGCTGTACGTCGCCGCCGGCAGCTTCTCGCTGCCGGACATCCTGGCCGCCCGCGCCGACGGCGAGCTGACGATGGGGACGAACACCGAACGGCTGCTGTTCCTCGGCTTCTTCCTCGCCTTCGCCGTCAAGGCCCCGCTGTGGCCGCTGCACACCTGGCTGCCCAACGCCATGGGGGAGGCCACCGCCCCGGTCGCGGTGCTGATCACCGCCGTGGTCGACAAGGTCGGCACCTTCGCGATGCTCCGCTTCTGCCTCGGCCTCTTCCCCGAGGCCAGCAAGTGGGCCACCCCGGTGGTGCTGGTGCTGGCGCTGATCAGCATCGTCTACGGCGCGCTGCTCGCGGTCGGGCAGCGGGACATCAAGCGGCTGGTGGCGTACGCCTCCATCTCGCACTTCGGCTTCATCATCCTGGGCGTCTTCGTGATGACCAGCCAGGGCCAGTCCGGCGCGACGCTGTACATGGTCAACCACGGGATCTCGACGGCGGCGCTGATGCTGGTGGCCGGCTTCCTGATCTCCCGCCGCGGCTCGCGCCTGATCGCCGACTACGGCGGCGTGCAGAAGGTGGCCCCGGTGCTGGCCGGCACCTTCCTGATCGGCGGTCTGGCCACCCTGTCGCTGCCCGGACTCGCCCCGTTCGTCAGCGAGTTCCTGGTGCTGGTGGGCGCCTTCGCCCGCTACCCGGTGGTCGGCGTCATCGCCACCTTCGGCATCGTGCTGGCCGCGCTGTACACGCTGGTGCTCTACCAGCGGACCATGACCGGGCCGGTCAGGCCCGAGGTCGCCAAGCTGCCCGATCTGCGGGTGCGTGAACTCGCGGTCGCGGCCCCGCTGATCGCCCTGCTGATCTTCCTGGGCGTCTACCCGCAGCCCCTCACGGACCTCGTCAACCCGGCGGTCCGGCACACCATGTCCGACGTGCAGCAGCACGACCCCGAGCCCGAGGTGGAGGCGGCCAAGTGAGCGCATCAGCCGTCCACGGCCTGTGGACAGACCTGGCCGCCCCCGCGGACGGGTCGATCGCCAAGATTCCGGCCCCGACGATCGAGTACGCGCAGCTGTCGCCGGTGCTGATCGTCATCGGCGCGGCGGTACTGGGCATCCTGGTGGAGGCCTTCGTGCCCCGCCGGGCCCGCTACCACGCGCAGCTCTTCCTGTCCGCCGTCGCGCTCGCCTCGGGCTTCGCCGCCGTGGTGGCGCTCGCGGTCGGCGGGTACGCGACCAGCCGGGCGGGCATCGCCGCCGAGGGCGCGATCGCGGTGGACGGGCCCGCGCTGTTCCTGCAGGGCGTGATCATGCTGGTCGGCCTGGTCGCGATGTTCACCTTCGCCGAGCGCCGGCTCGATCCCCAGGCGCACGGCAACCACGTGGACTCCTTCGCCGCGCAGGCGGCGTCGGTGCCCGGCAGCGAGAGCGAGAAGGCGGCCGTGAAGGCCGGCTTCACCACCACCGAGGTGTTCCCGCTGCTGCTCTTCGCGGTCGGCGGCATGCTGGTCTTCCCGGCCGCCAACGACCTGCTGACCCTGTTCATCGCGCTGGAGGTCTTCTCCCTCCCGCTGTACCTGCTCTGCGCGCTGGCCCGCCGCAAGCGGCTGCTGTCGCAGGAGGCCGCGGTCAAGTACTTCCTGCTGGGCGCCTTCGCCTCCGCGTTCACCCTCTTCGGCATCGCGCTGCTCTACGGCTACTCCGGCTCGGTCGCCTACGGCCGGATCGCCCAGGTCGTCGAGGGCACGGTCGGCGAGGTCAGCCCGGCGCTGGCCGGCACCATGGGCAACGACGTGCTGCTGCTCCTGGGCGCCGCGCTGGTGACGATGGGTCTGCTCTTCAAGGTGGGCGCGGTGCCGTTCCACATGTGGACCCCGGACGTCTACCAGGGCGCTCCGACCCCGGTGACCGGCTTCATGGCGGCGGCGACCAAGGTGGCGGCCTTCGGCGCGCTGCTGCGGCTGCTGTACGTGGTGCTTCCGGGGCTGCGCTGGGACTGGCGGCCGGTGATGTGGGGCGTGGCCGCGGTCACCATGGTGATCGGCGCGATCGTCGCCATCACGCAGACCGACATCAAGCGGCTGCTGGCCTACTCCTCCATCGCGCACGCCGGGTTCATCCTGGCCGGTGTGATCGCGGCGAAGCCGGAGGGGATCTCCTCGGTCCTCTTCTACCTGGCCGCGTACTCCTTCGTCACCGTCGGCGCCTTCGCCGTGGTGACGCTGGTGCGCGACGCGGGCGGCGAGGCCACCCACCTGTCCAAGTGGGCCGGTCTCGGGCGGCGTTCGCCGCTGGTGGCGGCGGTGTTCGCGGTCTTCCTGCTGGCCTTCGCGGGTATTCCGCTGACCTCCGGGTTCGCGGGGAAGTTCGCCGTCTTCAAGGCGGCGGCGGAGGGCGGCGCGGCCCCGCTGGTGGTGGTCGGCGTGCTGTCCTCGGCGGTCGCGGCGTTCTTCTACATCCGGGTGATCGTGCTGATGTTCTTCAGCGAGCCCAAGCCGGACGGGCCGACGGTCGCGGTGGCGTCGCCGCTGACGACCGCGGCGATCGCGGTCGGCGCGGCGGTCACCGTCGTGCTGGGCGTGGCGCCGCAGTACTTCCTGGACCTGGCGAGCCAGGCGGGGATCTTCGTCCGCTGAGCGACGGGCGTCCCGACGCCGGACGCTCCGACGCAGGGCGTCCCATCGACGCCGAAGGCCCGGTTCCCTCGGGGGGAGCCGGGCCTTCGGCGTGCGGTACGGGGGCGTGGCGCGGGGGTCAGCCCGCGCGGTGCACCACGGCGTCGCAGAGGTGCATGAGGGCCGTCCTGGCCTCGCACTCCGGCAGCGGGGCCAGCGCGGCGCGGGCCTCCTGCGCGTAGCGGACGGTGTCCGCCCGGGCGTCCTCCAACGCGGGGTGCTCCCGCAGCCGGGCGACCGCCTCGGCCAGGTGCGCCTCGTCCGACAGGTCGGAGTCCAGCAGCTCGCACAGGGCGACGTCCTCGGGCAGCCCCAGCCGCTCCACCCGCTCGCGCAGCCGCAGCACCGGCAGCGTGGGGATGCCCTCACGCAGGTCGGTTCCCGGGGTCTTGCCGGAGTCGGAGGAGTCGGAGGCGACGTCCAGGACGTCGTCGGCCAGCTGGAAGGCCACGCCCAGCCGCTCGCCGTACTGCGTGAGCACGTCCACGACCTGGTGGTCGGCGCCGGACATCATCGCGCCGAAGCGGCAGGCGACGGCGACCAGCGAGCCGGTCTTGCCGGCCAGCACGTCGAGGTAGTGGTCGATGGGGGAGCGCCCGGCGGACGGACCGGCGGTCTCCAGGATCTGGCCGGTGACCAGGCGCTCGAAGGCCTCGGCCTGCACCCGCACCGCCTCCGGGCCGAGGTCGGCCAGGATGTGCGAGGCGCGGGCGAAGAGGAAGTCGCCGGTGAGCACCGCCACCGAGTTGTCCCAGCGGCTGTTGGCGCTGGGCACGCCGCGGCGCACCTCGGCCTCGTCCATCACGTCGTCGTGGTACAGCGTGGCGAGATGCGTGAGCTCGACGACGACGGCCGAGGGAACGATCCCCGGCGCGTCCGGATCGCCGAACTGCGCGGCGAGCATGACGAGCAGCGGACGGAACCGCTTGCCGCCCGCCTTCACGAGGTGCTGAGCGGCCTCGGTGATGAACGGGACCTCGCTCTTGGTGGCTTCGAGCAGACCTTCCTCGACGGCCGCCATACCTGCCTGGACGGCGGTCTCCAGCGCCTGGTCCCGAACCCTCAGCCCGAACGGCCCGACCACGCTCACGAGGGGACTCCTGTCTGCTGGTGTGTGCTGACGATCACACGGCTTGTCGATAGGTCATTGCCATCACCCCACTCAGCGTATCCGGTCGGGTTTGGATCACCGACAGCCCCCACCCGCCAGATGGCCGGAGACGCCCTGTCCGTTTGAGGGGAAATTGCCGGATTGATGACTTGTTCGTTCGTTTTGTATGATCATCGGTCGATCCGTGACATGGGCCACAGCGACGCGGGGTGGACGGACGGGGCTCAATGACCCGAAGTCGCCCACAGGCAGGGCGGGTTGAGAGGCGGGTCCGGAGGCGGCCCGAGTGGACGAATCGCCCGCAAACATGATCAACCAGCATGATCCACGGAGATCGTACTTGTTTCGGATATCCGCTCTCGCATACGTTTCGCGCCAGCCGGGCGGAACGCCGAATCCTGCCGCCGCCCGCACCCCACAGACCCATTCCACGCACGGCAGGAGCGGGGGACCCAGGTACACCGCCGGACCGGAGCGCGCGCGAGCGCGCCTCCGGGACGGCTAGGGGTGAAGCCTGCCGTCCCATCGGGCGGCGGGCCGGGCAGCCTTTCTGGCCCGAATCCGACAGCTCACCTCGCAGGCGCCGGAGAGGAAGAACGCATGTCCCGTCTCACCCGTACCGCGTCGGCCCTCGCCGTCGCCGCGGCCGTCGTCGCCGCGCCGATCGTGGGCGCCACCGGCGCCTGGGCCGCCGAGACCCCCACCGCGCAGACCTCGGTCACCGTCGCCCCGGGCAACAAGGTCACCCACCTGGCCGCCACCACGGACAGCCTCGACGGCTGGATCCGCGAGGCCCTCGCCGTCATGGCGAAGCACGGCATCCCGGGCACCTACGACGGCATCCACCGCAACGTGATGCGCGAGTCCTCGGGCAACCCGCTCGCCATCAACGACTGGGACATCAACGCGATCAACGGCATCCCCTCCAAGGGCCTGCTCCAGGTGATCGACCCCACCTTCGACGCCTACCACGTCGAGGGGACCGACACCTCGCCGTTCGACCCGGTCGCCAACATCGTCGCGGCGTGCAACTACGCCGCCGACCGCTACGGCTCGATCGACAACGTCAACAGCGCCTACTGATCCCCCGCTCCCCTCAGGGGAACAACCGCTCGAGGACGACGGCCACGCCGTCGTCCTCGTTCGTCGTGGTGACCTCGTCGGCGACCGCCTTCAGCTCCGGGTGCGCGTTGGCCATGGCCACCCCATGGGCCGCCCAGCGGAACATCGGGACGTCGTTCGGCATGTCGCCGAAGGCGACGGCGTCCTCCGGGCCCAGACCGAGGCGTGACGCCGCCATGGCCAGCCCGGTGGCCTTGGTGACCCCGTGCGGCTGCAGCTCCACCGTCCCGGGGCCCGACATCGTCGCGGTGGCCAGCGAGCCGACCGCCGAGGCCGCCACCGCGGTCAGCTCGTCGTCGGTGAGCTCCGGGTGGGACAGCAGCACCTTGGTGATCGGGCGCTCCCACAGGTCGCTCCGGCGGCCGACCCGCTCCGCGGGGAGCGTGGGCCGCGCCATCCGGTAGCCCGGCTCGATCAGCGTGAGCCCCTGGACGCCGTCCTGGTCGACGGCCGCGTACACCTGGCCCACCTCGGCCTCGATCTTGCCGAGCGCCGTCTCCGCCAGCTCCCGGTCCAGGGTCATCGACCACACCAGCCGGTCCCGGTCCGCGTCGTAGAGCTGCGCGCCCTGGCCGCACACCGCGAAGCCGCCGCCGATGCCGGCGAGCAGGTCGCGTACCCGGGGCGCGGGCCGGCCCGTCACCACCAGGTGCCGGGCGCCTGACCGCGCGGCCGACCCCAGGGCCGCACGGGTGCGGGGGGAGACGGTGTCGTCGTCGCGCAGGAGCGTGCCGTCCAGGTCCGTGGCGATGAGGGCGTACGCGGGGAGCGTGCGGGAGGGGGGCGCATAGGCGGCGGGTGCGGGCATGATCAGAGAATACGGACCTCCCGGAGCGCCCCCGTGACGGGTTGACACGCCAACTGGATATGTGCAATAGGGCGTTGCCCCTCTCAGGTGAGCGCACCACGCGGCGCGGCGGGGCGAGCCGCGCCGCCCGGGCAGGCGGCCGTTCCGGGCGAGCCGCGCCCCGGGCAGGCGGCCGTTCCGGGCGAGCCGCGCCCCGGGCAGGCGGCCGTTCCGGGCGAGCCGCGCCCCGGGCAAGCGGCCGTCCCGGGCAAGCGGCCGTCCCGGGCGGGCGGTCGCTCAGGCAGGCGGTCGTCCGAGGCGGGCGGTCCTCTCAGGCGGGCGTCGCGCCAGGCGGGCGGTCGCTCAGGCGTCGAGCGAGGTCAGCAGCTCGACGACGCTCTCGCCGTGGGTGGCCAGCTTCTTCTCGCCGATGCCGCTGATGCCGCGCAGCTCCTCCACCGACGACGGGCGCGCCGCCGCGATCTCCCGCAGGGTCGCGTCGTGGAAGATCACGTAGGCGGGAACGCCCTGCTCCCGGGCCCGCTCGGCCCGCCAGCCGCGCAGCGCCTCGAAGACCGGCTGGAGCTCCTCGGGGAGCTCCGCCACGGCCGCAGCCGCCTTGGCCTTGCGCTCGCCCCTCGCCGAGGGCACCTTCTTCGGCTCCTTGCGCATCGGCACCTGCCGCTCGCCGCGCAGCACGGCCGCGCTGCCCTCGGTCAGCACCAGCGTGCCGTACTCGCCCTCCACCGACAGCAGGCCCTGGGCCAGCAGCTGCCGGATCACGCCCCGCCACTCGCCCTCGGCCAGGTCCTCGCCGATGCCGAAGACGGACAGCTGGTCGTGGTCGAACTGGATCACCTTCGCGGTGCGCTTGCCCAGCAGGATGTCGGTGATCTGGGTGGCGCCGAACTTCTGGCGCCGCTCCCGCTCCAGCCGGACCACGGTGGACAGCGCCTTCTGGGCGGCCACGGTGGCGTCCCAGGTCTCCGGCGGCGCCAGGCAGGTGTCGCAGTTGCCGCAGCTCTCCTCGGCGGCCTCCTGGCCGAAGTAGGCGAGGAGCTGCTCCCGGCGGCAGCGGACCGTCTCGCACAGGGCCAGCATGGCGTCCAGGTGCGCCTGGGCCCGTCGGCGGAAGGCCTCGTCGCCCTCGCCCGACAGGATCATCTTCCGCAGCTGGACGACGTCGTTGAGGCCGTACGTCATCCAGGCGGTGGAGGGCAGCCCGTCGCGGCCCGCGCGACCGGTCTCCTGGTAGTAGCCCTCGACCGACTTCGGCAGGTCCAGGTGGGCCACGAACCGCACGTCGGGCTTGTCGATGCCCATGCCGAAGGCGATGGTGGCGACCACCACCAGGCCCTCCTCGCGCAGGAAGCGCGCCTGGTGGGCGGCGCGGGTCCCGGCGTCCAGGCCGGCGTGGTACGGCACCGCCTCGACGCCGTGGGCGGTGAGGAACTCGGCGGTCTTCTCCACGGAGTTCCGGGAGAGGCAGTACACGATCCCGGCGTCGCCCGGGTGCTCCTCGCGCAGGAACGCCAGCAGCTGCTTCTTCGGCTCGGCCTTGGGCACGATCCGGTACTGGATGTTCGGCCGGTCGAACCCGGCGACGAAGTGCCGGGCGGAGCCCAGGCCGAGCCGGCGGGTGATCTCCTCGTGCGTCGCCCGGGTGGCCGTCGCCGTCAGGGCCATCCGCGGCACGTCGGGCCAGCGCTCGCCCAGCACCGACAGCGCCAGGTAGTCGGGGCGGAAGTCGTGGCCCCACTGGGCGACGCAGTGCGCCTCGTCGATGGCGAAGAGGGAGATCCGCCCCCGGGAGAGCAGGTTGAGGGTGGACTCCAGGCGCAGCCGCTCCGGGGCGAGGTAGAGCAGGTCCAGCTCGCCGGCCTGGAACTGGGCCTCGACCAGCCGCTGCTCGTCGAAGTGCTGGGTGGAGTTGAGGAAACCGGCCCGCACACCGGCCGCGCGCAGGGCGTCGACCTGGTCCTGCATCAGGGCGATCAGCGGCGAGATCACCACGCCGGTGCCGGGGCGGACCAGGGCGGGGATCTGGTAGCAGAGCGACTTGCCGCCGCCGGTGGGCATCAGCACCACGGCGTCCCCGCCGGAGACGACGTGGTCGACCACGGCCTGCTGCTCGCCGCGGAAGGACTCGTAGCCGAAGACCTTCCGCAGCGTCTCGAGCGCGGGGCCGCCCGCGCCCGTCGCGCCCGTCTCCGTCACCGTTGCCGTGGTCACACCTGTACCGCCCGTCCCTGTAGACCTTCCTCCACCATAGGCGGACGGACCGACGGCGCCGGAGTTTTCCACAGGCCCCCGCCGGCCGGCCCGCCGCCGCGGAGAATCAGTGGACGCAGAACTCGTTGCCCTCGGGGTCGTACATGACCGTCCAGGCGCCGCCCTGCTCGCGGACCTCGCGCAGCACCCGGGCGCCCAGCGCGGTCAGCCGCTCGACCTCGGCCTCACGCGCCCCGTTCCCGGGGTGCAGGTCCAGATGCAGGCGGTTCTTGCCGGTCTTGGGCTCGGGCACCCGCTGGAACAGCAGCCGCCGCCCCAGGCCCGTCCCGGACTCCTCGTCGTGCGGGTCCTCCGGATGCCGGACCGCCGCGAGGTTCCGCCAGGCGGCGCGGCCCCGCCACTCCAGGGTGGCCTCGGCGGGTACCACGCCGGCGCTCAGCAGCTTCTCGACCAGGGGACTGTTGTCCTCCGGGACGTATCGCAGGGCGGCCGCCCAGAAGTCGGCCAGGGCGTGCGGATCGGCTGCGTCGACGACGAGCTTCCAGTGGACAGGCACCGCGGATTCCGTCATGGCACCACTCTTACGGGTGGTGGAAGGGCGCGCGCAACCGGAACGGGCGATCAGGCCGTGCGCTCCCGCGTCGCCTCGGCGGACGCCGCGGACGCTGCGGACTCCACGGGCCCCGCGGGCTTCGGGAAGGCCGTCGCCCCCTCGGGCAGCGCCGCCGGGTCCTCCGGGGCCACGGCCACGGCCGCTGCCGCCGCCGCGCGCAGGGCGCGGGCCGAGCGGCGCGCGTTGCGCAGCGCGTCCCAGGTGAGCAGGGAGAGGGCCAGCCACACCAGGGAGAAGCCGGCCCAGCGCTCCGGCGGCATGGCCTCGTGGAAGTAGAGGACGCCCAGGCCGAACTGGAAGACCGGCGCCAGGTACTGCAGCAGGCCCAGCGTGGACAGCGGGACCCGGATGGCGGCGGCGCCGAAGCAGATCAGCGGGACCGCGGTGACCACGCCGGTGGCGGCCAGCAGCGCCGCGTGCCCGGCGCCCTCGGTGGCGAAGGTGGAGTCGCCCTGGGAGCTCAGCCACAGCAGGTAGCCGAGGGCGGGCAGGAACTGGATCGCGGTCTCGGCGGCCATCGACTCCAGACCGCCGATGTTCACCTTCTTCTTGACCAGGCCGTAGGCGGCGAAGGAGAAGGCCAGGGTCAGCGAGACCCAGGGCAGCCGGCCGTAGCCGACCGTCAGCACCACGACGGCGGCGGCGCCGACGCCGACCGCCGCCCACTGCACGGGCCGCAGCCGCTCCTTGAGGAGGAGCACGCCGAGGGCGATGGTGACCAGCGGGTTGATGAAGTAGCCGAGCGACGCCTCCACCACCTGGCCGGCGTTGACCGCCCAGATGTAGACGCCCCAGTTCACGGTGATCACCGCGGCGGCCAGGGTGATCAGCGCGAGCTTGCGGGGCTGTCGTATCAGCTCGCCCGCCCAGGCCCAGCGGCGCATCACCAGCAGCACGAGGCCGACCAGCACCAGCGACCAGATCATCCGGTGCGCGAGGATCTCGATCGCTCCCGCGGGCTTGAGCAGCGGCCAGAACAGGGGGACCAGGCCCCACATGCCGTAGGCGGCGAATCCGTTCAGCAGACCGATCTTGTTCTCGCTCCGCGGCGCCGGCTGTGCCATCTCTCCTCCTTCTGGCTGCCTCGCTCCCACAGCGTCGGCACCATCCGGAAGGTAACGCCGAGCACCCCGCCTGTCATTCCCGTATCGACATACGGTCCTGACAGGCGGGGTGCGCCGGCGTGCGGGCCCCTAAGCGGGCTCGCGGTCGGCTCTCAGCCGGCGACCGTCCAGGTGTCGCCGCCCGCCAGCAGCGCGCCCAGGTCGCCCTCGCCCTGCCGCTCGACGGCGTCCTCCAGCTGCCGCGCCATGAGCGTGTCGTAGACCGGCCGGCCCACCGACCGCAGCACGCCGATCGGCGTGTGGTGCAGGGTGTTCGGGTCGGCCAGCCGGGAGAGCGCGAACGCGGTGGTCGGCGAGGTGGCGTGCGCGTCGTGGACCAGCACGTCGCCCTCGTTCTCGGGGGTGACGTCGACGACCACCAGGTCGCCGGTGGCCCGGTCGCGCACCACGCCCTTGGCGCCGTCGGCCCCGAAGCGGATCGGCTGCCCGTGCTCCAGCCGGATCACCGCCTCCTGCGCCTGCTCACGGTCCTTGATCACGTCGAAGGCGCCGTCGTTGAAGATGTTGCAGTTCTGGTAGATCTCCACCAGCGCCGTGCCCTCGTGGGCGGCGGCCTGCCGTAGCACCTCGGTGAGGTGCTTGCGGTCGGAGTCCACCGTCCGCGCCACGAAGGTCGCCTCCGCGCCGAGCGCCAGCGACACCGGGTTGAAGGGGGCGTCCAGCGAGCCCATCGGCGTCGACTTGGTGATCTTGCCGAGCTCGGAGGTGGGGGAGTACTGCCCCTTGGTCAGTCCGTAGATCCGGTTGTTGAAGAGGAGGATCTTCAGATTGACGTTCCGGCGCAGGGCGTGGATCAGGTGGTTGCCGCCGATGGAGAGCGCGTCGCCGTCACCGGTGACCACCCACACGCTCAGGTCCTGCCGCGAGGTGGCCAGCCCGGTCGCGATGGCCGGGGCACGCCCGTGGATGGAGTGCATCCCGTAGGTGTTCATGTAATAGGGGAAGCGGGAGGAACAGCCGATGCCGGAGACGAAGACGATGTTCTCCTTCGCCAGCCCCAGCTCCGGCATGAAGCCCTGCACGGCGGCGAGGACCGCGTAGTCGCCGCAGCCGGGGCACCAGCGGACCTCCTGGTCCGACTTGAAGTCCTTCATGGACTGCCGGCCGACCGCCTTGGGCACCAGCGACAGCAGGGCGTTGCCGGACGCGGTGGTCCCGGACGTCTCAGGCATCGAGTTCCTCCTTCAGCGCCGAGGCGAGCTGCTCCGCCTTGAACGGCATGCCGTTGACCTGGGTGTGGGAACGGGCGTCGACCAGGTACTTCGCCCTGATCAGCGAGGCGAGCTGGCCCAGGTTCATCTCCGGGACCACGACCTTGTCGTAGCGCCGCAGCACCTCGCCCAGGTTGGCCGGGAACGGGTTCAGGTGCCGCAGGTGGGCCTGGGCGACCGGGTGGCCGATGCCGCGCAGCCGGCGGACCGCCGCCGTGATCGGGCCGTAGGTGGAGCCCCAGCCGAGCACCAGGATCCGGGCGTCGCCGTCCGGGTCGTCGACCTCGAGGTCGGGCACCGCGATGCCGTCGATCTTGGCCTGGCGGGTACGGACCATGAAGTCGTGGTTGGCCGGGTCGTAGGAGATGTTGCCCGTGCCGTCCTGCTTCTCGATGCCGCCGATCCGGTGCTCCAGACCGGGCGTGCCCGGCACCGCCCAGGGACGGGCCAGCGTCTCGGGATCGCGCTTGTACGGCCAGAAGACCTCGACGCCGTCCTCGGTGGTGTGGTTCGGCCCGTCGGCGAACTCCACCCGCAGGTCCGGCAGGTCCTCCACGTCCGGCACCCGCCACGGCTCGCTGCCGTTGGCGAGGTAGCCGTCGGAGAGCAGGAAGACCGGGGTGCGGTAGGTCAGCGCGATCCGGGCCGCCTCCAGCGCCGCGTCGAAGCAGTCCGCCGGGGTCTGCGGGGCGACCACCGGGACCGGCGCCTCGCCGTTGCGGCCGTACATCGCCTGGAGCAGGTCCGCCTGCTCCGTCTTGGTGGGCAGGCCGGTCGACGGGCCGCCGCGCTGGATGTCCACGATCAGCAGCGGCAGCTCCAGCGAGACGGCGAGGCCCACCGTCTCCGACTTCAGCGCGACACCCGGCCCGGAGGTCGTGGTGACCGCCAGCGAGCCGCCGAAGGCCGCGCCGAGCGCCGCCCCGATGCCGGCGATCTCGTCCTCGGCCTGGAAGGTGCGCACGCCGAAGTTCTTGTGCCGGCTCAGCTCGTGCAGGATGTCGGAGGCCGGGGTGATCGGGTACGAGCCCAGGTAGAGCGGCAGCCCGGACTGCCGCCCGGCGGCGACCAGGCCGTAGGACAGCGCCAGGTTGCCGGAGATGTTGCGGTAGACGCCGGGCGGGAACGCCTTCGACGCCGGGGCCACCTCGTAGGAGACGGCGAAGTCCTCCGTCGTCTCGCCGAAGTTCCAGCCCGCCCGGAAGGCCGCGATGTTCGCCTCGGCGATCTGCGGCTTCTTCGCGAACTTCTTCCGCAGGAACGCCTCGGTTCCCTCGGTCGGCCGGTGGTACATCCAGCTCAGCAGACCGAGCGCGAACATGTTCTTGCTGCGCTCGGCCTCCTTACGGGTGAGGCCGTACTCCTTCAGGGCCTCCACCGTCAGGGTGGTGAGCGGCACCGGGTGCACCTGGTAGCCGTCGAGCGTGCCGTCGTCCAGCGGGTCGACGGCGTAACCGACCTTCTGCAGGGCGCGGGAGGTGAACTCGTCGGTGTTGACGATGATCTCCGCGCCCCGCGGCAGGTCGGCGAGGTTGGCCTTGAGGGCGGCCGGGTTCATGGCGACCAGCACGTTGGGCGCGTCGCCGGGGGTGAGGATGTCGTGGTCCGCGAAGTGGAGCTGGAAGGAGGAGACGCCCGGGAGGGTGCCTGCGGGGGCGCGGATCTCGGCGGGGAAGTTGGGCAGGGTCGACAGGTCGTTGCCGAAGGACGCCGTCTCCGAGGTGAAACGGTCGCCGGTGAGCTGCATTCCGTCACCCGAGTCACCCGCGAACCGGATGACCACCCGTTCCAGCCGGCGGACGTCCTTCACCGCTGCCGGTTCACGCTCTGTACTGACCTGGCTGGTCACTGAACTGGACCTCCCTGGGCGGCAAGTACGGGAGTCGCCTTCGGCCGGCCGCTCCCGCTTCAACCCTAAGTCTGTAAGGGCTGCCTTCCTATGTCATTCGCTCCGCACCGTATGGCGCGAAGCGCGAGGGGAGCCGTCCCGTTGACAATTTGTCAACAAGGGTCCCTCGGTCCAGAGTGACATCGGTCATGTGTTCAGGTACCGGAGTACCGCTAGAACCCGCCGGTGATCCCCGTCACTCTGGGACAGTCCCAGCTTCATGAAGATGTTGCTGACGTGCTTCTCCACCGCGCCGTCGCTGACCACGAGCCTGCGGGCGATCGCCGAATTGGTGCGGCCCTCCGCCATCAGCCCCAGGACCTCGCGCTCGCGCGGGGTCAGACCCTCCAGGACGTCCTGCCGGCGGCTGCGCCCGAGCAGCTGGGCCACCACCTCCGGGTCCAGCGCCGTCCCGCCGCGCGCCACCCGGACCACCGCGTCGGTGAACTCCCGCACGTCGGCGACGCGGTCCTTCAGCAGGTACCCCACACCCCGGCTGGAGCTCGCCAGCAGCTCGGTGGCGTACCGCTCCTCCACGTACTGCGACAGGACCAGCACCCCCACCTCGGGGTGGTCGACACGGATGCGGACGGCGGCCCGCACCCCTTCGTCCGTATGGGTGGGCGGCATCCGCACGTCGGCCACCACCACGTCGGGCAGCTCGCCCCGGGCGGCGAGGTCGGAGACGGTCTTCACCAGACCCTCCCCGTCGCCGACCCCGGCGACCACCTCGTGGCCCCGGTCGGTGAGCAGCCGCGTCAGCCCCTCCCGCAGCAGCACCGAGTCCTCGGCGATGACCACCCGCACGCTGTTGTCCTCCACGTTCTCCACGGGTCCAGCATTTCAGCAACCGCGTGGCGGCGGGGGGCGTTTCCCGCCCCCCGCCGCCGCTTCCCGCTCTTCCCAGGGCTAGACCGTCTTCCGCCCCGACGGCCCCAGCAGGCCGCGGGCCAGCGTCGTGTCGACCACCGCCATGCCGCGGGCCGCCCAGGCGGCCGCCAGCGTGAACACCGCGCCCAGCAGGCAGGTCACGGCGAGCTCCACCGGGGTCGACCCCAGCCAGGCCGGGCCGGCCTCGTCCAGGAAGTGGATCGCCCGGTCGTCGACCGGCAGGGTCCAGTACCAGAGCGGCATCGAGAGCATGCCGAGGCCGAGGGACCAGAGGGTCACCGTCACGGTGAACGAGACCACCGCCCACGGCAGGTGCACCAGCGCGTACAGGGCCTGCCGCCAGGTCGACCCGCTGCGCAGCACCGCGCCGCACCAGGCGACCGGCCGCGGCGCGTCACCACGCGGCGTCAGCGGCTCGGGGGAGGCGACCCGCTCGCCCAGCAGCAGCCGCACCCGGGCCCGCTCGGCGGAGCCCAGCAGGCGGCAGCCGGCCAGGGCCAGCACCAGCACCGGGAGGCCCACCACGGTGACCAGCAGCCCGGCGCCCAGCGACACGGCCGTCACCACGTAGGTGAACAGCACGATCGCCACCGGCAGGTTCAGCAGCGAGTGGAGCACGGCCAGCGGGGTCGCGGGCTCCATCAGCGGAGCCAGCACGGCGGGCCGGCGCGCGGCACGCCGGTACGGATGGACGGCGGTCATGACGTCAGCCTTCCTTCGTGAATGTGACGGGCCTGTCCCGCCAGGGCAGTTCGGCGGTCACCGTGGTGGGGCCGCCCTCCGGGGAGTCGACGACGAGCACGCCGTCCACCGCGTCCAGCCGCTCGGCCAGCCCCGCGAGGCCGGAGCCGGCGTCCGGGCGGGCCCCGCCCCGGCCGTCGTCGTGCACCTGGAGCATCAGCCGGTCCTCGGCACGCCACACCTCCACCGAGGCGCCGCGCGCCGCGCTGTGCTTGCTGATGTTCTGCAGCAGCTCGGAGACGGTGAAGTAGGCGATGCCCTCCAGCGCCTCGGCCGGCCGGACGGGGAGGTCCACCGACACGCGCACCGGGACCGTGCAGCGGGACGCCACCGAGGAGAGCGCCGCGTCCAGACCGCGGTCGGTGAGGACCGCCGGGTGGATGCCGCGGGCCAGGTCGCGCAGCTCCCGCAGGGCCAGCTTCACCTCGCCGTGCGCCTCGTCGACCATGGCGGCCGCGGTCTCCGGGTCCTCCAGCAGCTTCTCCTTGGCGAGACCGAGCCCCATCGCCAGGTTGACCAGCCTGGCCTGCGCGCCGTCGTGCAGGTCGCGCTCGATGCGGCGCAGGTCGGCCGCCGCGGTGTCCACCACCACGCCGCGGTCCGACTCCAGTTCGGCGATCCGCCGCTCCAGGTCCGGGGAGGGCGAGAGCAGCCCGCGGACCATCGCCCGGTCCACCGCCGTCATCCCGCGGACCACGTAGGGGAGCACCGGCCACAGCACGAACAGGCCGGTCAGCGTCACCGTGAAGGTGAGGATGCCCCAGGGGAGCCGAATCGCGTGGTACAGCATGGACCGCCAGCCCACCGGGTCCTTGAGCGCGTTCCACATGCGGGTGAAGAAGTTGCCGGAGCGGCTGTGCGAGCTCAGCGGGCTCGGCTCGTCGACCCGCAGCTTCAGCAGGCCGCGGGCCCGGCCGCGTTCCAGCCGGCCCAGCAGCCGGGCGCCCATCAGGGAGAGCGCCAGCAGGGGCAGCCCGATCGCGGTGACGGCCAGCCCCGCGCCGGTCGGCAGCACCACCGCGACGTAGGTGAAGCCCACCACGGTCACCGGGAAGTTGCTCAGCAGGTAGGCGATCTCCCGCCACGTGTAGGCGTCGTAGGCCAGGCGGGCCGGGGGGAGACGGTCGCCGTCCGGGAGCTCTGCCGGGGGCCCGCCGGCCGGCTGGGCCGGGAGCTGGGCCTGCGGCTGGGCCGGGGGCGGCGGTACCGGGGCCGGGACCGGGGCCGGTGTCGGTTCGGTGGTCATGGGGCCAGACTGCCGCGCGGGGACGTACCCGCGCCATGAGGCGGCCCGCCGAGCGGCACGGGGGGATAACCCCACCCCCGGGGCTTCGCGGCGGCTTCCCGGCCCGGGCCGCGCCGCGCGCGCCCGCGACCCGAACCCCGCGACCGAAACCCCACCACCGCACCCGGACCGGGGCGAGGACCCAGGGCCTAGACTCCCGTTGCGCATGTTTCCGAGGCAACCTGACGTGAGGAGCGAGGACCGAGGTGCCCGACTACTTCCCGTCCTACTCGGTCGTCGGCCTCCTCGCCGTGGTGGGGGTGCTGTTCGTCGCCGTCGCCTTCGGCGCGGCACGTCTGCTGCGGCCGGTGGTGCCGACGCCCGAGAAACTGCTCACCTACGAGTGCGGCGTCGACCCCGTCGGCGAGGGCTGGGCACACACCCAGGTCCGCTACTACGTCTACGCGTTCCTCTATGTGATCTTCGCGGTGGACTCGGTGTTCCTCTTCCCCTGGGCGACCGTCTTCGACGCGCCGGGATACGGCGCCGCCACCCTCGTGGAGATGTTCCTCTTCCTCGGTTTCCTCGCCGTGGGCCTGCTGTACGCCTACAGGAAGGGCGTCCTGGAGTGGACGTGAACCCTGCCGCCGCCGGAAACGGCTCCGCCGCCGCGGACGGCTCCGTGACCGGAGACGGCTCCGTGGCCGAGCCCGTGATGCTGCCCGAGCCGACGGTGCTGCCCGAGCCCAGGAAGCTGGGCGTGCTGTCCCGCCTCGCGCCCGAGCCGATGAAGGTGGTCCTCAACTGGGGCCGCCGCTACTCGCTGTGGGTCTTCAACTTCGGACTCGCCTGCTGCGCCATCGAGTTCATCGCCGCGTCGATGTCGCGGCACGACTTCATGCGGCTGGGCGTCATCCCGTTCGCGCCGGGGCCGCGCCAGGCCGACCTGATGGTCGTCTCCGGCACCGTCACCGACAAGATGGCGCCCGCGGTGAAGCGGCTCTACGAGCAGATGCCGGAGCCGAAGTACGTCATCTCCTTCGGCGCCTGCTCCAACTGCGGCGGCCCGTACTGGGACTCGTACTCGGTCACCAAGGGCGTCGACCAGATCGTCCCCGTCGACGTCTACGTGCCGGGCTGCCCGCCGCGGCCCGAGGCGCTGCTGCAGGGGATCATCAAGCTCCAGGAGAAGATCGCCCGCGAGTCGCTGGGGGAGCGGTACGGCAGGGGCGGCGCGGCACCCCGCCCCTCCGCCGCGGCCCTGAACAGCGGGCTGGTCCGGCCGCCGGCCGCGGAGGGGGACGGGACGCGATGAGCGACGGGTGGCTGCCGGAGCCGGCGGGCGCGCTCTTCGGCGACGGGGCCGAGGCGCACGAGTCGTACGAGGTACTGACCGTCGACGTCCCTCCAGGGTCCTGGACCGAGGCGCTGACCGTGGCCCGGGACCGGCTCGGATGCACTTTCTTCGACTGGCTGAGCGCGGTCGACGAACCGGGCGCCGGCTTCCGGGTCTGTGCCCACGTGGTCGCCCTCGGGCCGGTGCGGCGGCTGCTGCTGCGCACCACCGTGCCGCACGAGGCCCCGGTGCTGGCCACCGCGGTCGAGGTCTACGCGGGCGCGGCCTGGCACGAGCGGGAGACCCACGAGATGTTCGGCGTGCGGTTCGAGGGCCACCCCGGGCTGGAGCCGCTGCTGCTGCCGGAGGGCTTCGAGGGGCACCCGCTGCGCAAGGACTTCGTCCTGGCGGCGCGGGTGGCCAAGGCGTGGCCTGGGGCCAAGGAGCCGGGGGAGTCCGATCACGGTGGACCCAAGCGGCGGCAGATGCTGCCGCCGGGGGTGCCGGACCCGAACGAATGGGGCCCGCTGAAGGGCACCCTCCCTGCCGCCCCGGCCCGTGGCGCGGGCCGTGCGGCGGGAGCGGACCGCCCGCGCCGCACCCGCACCGCGGCGGAGGGCGCCGCCTCCGCGACGGCACCCGCGGCTCCTTCCGCCCCGGTCGCCCCCGCGGCCGAGACCCCGGCGGCTCCGCGGCGCAGCCGCAGCGTGTCGCAGGGTTCCGCCACGCAGCGCGAGGGGGCGGAGGGTTCGGCCGAGGGGCCGGCGACCCCGTCCGGTCCGGGCGGCCCGTCCGGCCGGGGCGGTCCCCGGCGCAGCCGCAGCGTGTCGCAGGGGTCCGCCTCGCAGCGCGTGGAGGCGGACGGGTCCGCGTCGCAGCCTCACGAGGCGGACGGTCCCGCCGAGGGGGCGGAAGCTCCGGCGGCACCGGCAGGTCCGCGCCGGGCGCGGAGCGCGTCCGGGGGTTCCGCGTCGCAGCGTGACGAGGCGGCGGGCGCCGGTCCGTCGGCGGAGCCCGGCGGCTCCGCCGAAGGGACGCGGCGTGAGGACTCGGGCGGCTCCGAGGAGACGCGGCCTGCGGAGACGGGCGGCGCCGAAGAGGCGCGGCCCGCGGGTCCGCGGAGGGCACGGTCCGCCTCGGGTGGGTCCGCGTCGCAGCGGGAGGAGGGGGAGACCCTCGCCGAGGATGCGCCCCGGCCGCCCCGCCCGCCGCGCTCCGCACCCCGCAGCCCGGACGCCCCTTGGCACCACGCCAAGCCCGCCTTCGACGAGAAGCGCGAGGAGCCGGACGGCTCCACCGGGAGCGGTGACGCCGACGACCGGCAGACCGACGACCGACAGACCGACGACCCCGAGGGAGGCGGACAGTGACCGACGCGCTCGACGTCACCCTGCGCCTGCTCGCCGTCCTCGCCGCCTTCCTGGTCCTCCCTCTGGTCGTGGGGCAGACCGAGCACAAGGTGATGGCCCACATGCAGGGCCGCCTCGGCCCGATGTACGCCGGCGGCTTCCACGGCTGGGCCCAACTCGTCGCCGACGGCGTGAAGTTCGTGCAGAAGGAGGATGTCGTCCCGGCCGGCGCGGACCGCCGCGTCTTCCAGCTGGCCCCCGCCGTCGCCCTCCTGCCGTACCTGCTGGTGTTGCTGGTCATCCCGCTCGGCCCGGGCGACGCCGTCGGCCAGGCCGTCGACGCGGGCATCTTCTTCGCGCTCGCCGTGATGGGCGTCGGAGTCCTCGGCTCGCTGATGGCCGGCTGGGCGTCGGCGAACAAGTTCTCCCTGCTCGGCGGACTCCGCACGGCCGCCCAGCTGCTCTCCTACGAACTCCCCATGCTGCTCGCGGCGGCGTCCGTGGCCATGGCGGCCGGCACCGTCTCGCTCTCCGGCATCGCCGGCGCCTTCGAGTGGTGGTGGCTGCCCTGGCAGCTCGTGGGAGCGGTCGTCTTCTTCGTGGCCGGCCTCGCCGAACTCCAGCGACCGCCGTTCGACATGCCGGTGGCCGACTCGGAGATCATCTTCGGCGCGTACACCGAGTACACCGGCCTGCGCTTCGCGTTCTTCCTGCTCGCCGAGTACGCGGGCATCGTCGTCCTCTGCGGCCTCACCACCGTGCTGTTCCTCGGCGGCTGGCACGGCCCGTTCGGCGGCGACGGCCTCGGCTGGTTCTGGACGCTGCTGAAGACCGCCGTCCTCGCCTTCGTGGTCATCTGGCTCCGCGTCACCTACCCCCGGCTGCGGGAGGACCAGTTGCAGAAGCTGTCATGGACCTTCCTGGTTCCGCTCGCCCTCGCCCAGATCGCCCTCACCGGCGTCGTCAAGGTGGTGATCCCGTAATGCCGTCCGCCCCGGCGTCCCCCGGCATCCCCGGCAGCGGGCTGGCCAAGGGACTGGCCGTCACCCTGCGCACGATGATGCGGAAGACGGTCACCGCGCAGTACCCGGACGTCCAGCCCGAACTCGCCCCCCGCACCCGCGGGGTGATCGGCCTGTTCGAGGAGAACTGCACGGTCTGCATGCTGTGCGCCCGCGAGTGCCCGGACTGGTGCATCTACATCGACTCCCACAAGGAGACGGTGCCCCCGGCCGCGCCCGGCGGCCGCGAGAGGCAGCGCAACGTCCTCGACCGGTTCGCCATCGACTTCGCGCTCTGCATGTACTGCGGCATCTGCATCGAGGTGTGTCCCTTCGACGCGCTGTTCTGGTCCCCGGAGTTCGAGTACGCCGAGACGGACATCCGCGAACTCACCCACGAGCGGGACAAGCTCCGCGAGTGGATGTGGACCGTCCCGGCCCCGCCCGCGCTGGACGCCGGCGCGGAGGAGCCCAAGGAGATCGCCGCGGCCCGTCGCACGGCGGACAAGCTGCGGCAGACCGAGGCCCGGCCCGGGACGCAGGCGGACGCGCCGGAGGAGGGGACGGCCCCGTGAGCCACGGATTCCTCTCGCCCACCGGGGTGGAGATCGCGTTCGTCCTGGTCGGCGTGGTCACCCTGGGCTCCGCGATCGTCAGCGTGACCACCCGCCAGCTGGTGCACGCGGCCCTCTGGCTGGTGGTGGCGCTCGGTGGCCTCGCCGTCGAGTACCTGCTGCTCACCGCCGAGTTCATCGCCTGGGTGCAGGTGCTGATCTACATCGGCTCGGTGGTGGTGCTGCTCCTGTTCGGTCTGATGCTGACCCGCGCGCCCATCGGCCGCTCCCCGGACGCCGACTCTGGCAACCGCGGGGTCGCCCTCGGCGTGGCCGTGGCCGCGGCGGCCGCCCTGGTCTGGGTGGTCGTGGACGCCTTCCGCACCACCTGGATCGAACTGGACGGAGCCTCCGCCGGCACCACGAAGGCCACCGGCGAGTCCCTCTTCCAGCACTGGGTGCTGCCCTTCGAGGCGCTCTCGGTCCTGCTGCTGGCCGCCCTGGTCGGCGCCATCGTCCTCTCCCGCAAGCGGGCCGCCGAAGGAGGCGAGCGCTGATGCACCTCGCGTATCCCGCCGTCCTGTCGGCGCTGCTCTTCTGCACCGGCGTCTACGGCGTCCTGGCGCGCCGCAACGCGATCCTGGTGCTGATGTCGGTCGAGCTGATGCTCAACGCCGTCAACCTCAACCTCGTCGCCTTCGACGCCTGGTTGAGCCGCACCGCCGAGGCCGCGCTCCCCCACGACACCCTCCACGCCGGGCAGGCGCTGACCCTGTTCACCATCGCGATCGCCGCGGCCGAGATCGGCATCGGCCTGGCCATCGTCCTGGCCGTGTACCGCAACCGCGGCACCGCCGACATCGACCGCCTCCGCGACACCGCCGAGGGCGGCCCCGTGGACGGCGGTCCCGCGGACGGCGGCCATGCCGACGGCGGCGACGCCGGCCCGGGCGCGGGCCCCGACTCCGCCGGCCCGGGCGCGGGCCCCGACTCCGCCGGCCCGGGCGCGACCGCGACGGGCGAGAAGACCGGGGCCGCCGCATGAGCACGATCACCCTCGCCGTCCTCGTCCCCCTGCTGCCCTTCCTCGGCGCCGTCGCCGGACTGCTCCTCGGCCGCGTCGCCCCCGGCTTCACCCGGCCGCTGGCCGTGCTGCCGGTGCTCGCCTCCCTCGGCGTCGCCGCGACGGTCGCCTGGCGCCAGGGCGGCGGGAAGCCGATCGACGCCGTGACCGAGCTGACCCCGACCGGCTCCGTGCCGATCGACCTGGCCCTGCACGTCGACGGCTTCGCGGCCCTCGCCGCCGTACTGGTCACCCTGGTCTCGGCCTGCGTGCAGATCTACTCCACCGGCTACCTCCGTCACGACGCCCGCTACCCCTCGTACGCGGCGCTGGTCTCCCTCTTCACCGCCGCCATGCTGCTGGTCGTCTACACCGGCGACCTGATGGTGCTGCTGGTCGGCTGGGAGGTCATGGGCATCTGCTCCTACTTCCTGGTCGGTCACTACTGGGAGACCCCCGAGGCGCGCGCCGCCTCCCTCAAGGCCTTCCTGGTCACCAAGGCCGGTGACGTCCCGTTCCTGATCGGCCTGTTCGCACTGGCCGCCGACGCCGGCTCCTTCCGGATCACCGAGATCCTGGACGCCGTCCGCAACATGGCCCTGGACCCGGGCACCCCGACCTTCGCGGCCGCCGAACGGATCGACCACCCCACCCTGATCGCCCTGCTGCTCCTGGCCGGGGTGGCCGGCAAGTCGGCCCAGTTCCCGCTGCACACCTGGCTGCCCGACGCGATGGCGGGCCCCACGCCCGTCTCCGCGCTGATCCACGCCGCCACCATGGTCGCGGCCGGCATCTACTTCGTGGCCCGGCTCCTCCCTCTCTTCCAGGCGTCCCAGGCCGCCATGCTGGTGCTGGCCGTGATGGCCGCCGTCACCATGGTCGGCTCGGCCCTCGCCGCCCTGGCGCAGGACGACGTCAAGCGGGTCCTGGCCTGGTCGACCATCGGCCAGCTCGGCTACATGACCGGCGCGCTGGCCGCCGGCGACCGCGCCGCCGCCGCGTTCCACCTCCTCACCCACGGCGCCTTCAAGGCGCTGCTGTTCCTCACGGCGGGCGTGCTGATCCACGCCGCCGGCACCAACTCCCTGGCCGCCATGTCCCGCATGAGCGGACTGCGCGCCCGCGTGCCGGACGCCTACTGGACGATGACGATCGGCCTGCTCGCGCTGGCCGCCATCCCGCCGTTCAGCGGCTTCTTCTCCAAGGAGGCCGTGCTGGTCGCCGCCGAGCACGCGGCCACCGGCCACGGACCGGTCGCCGCCGGGTGGATCGTGCTGGTGGCCGGCCTGCTCACCGCCCTGCTGACCGCCGCCTACGCGACGCGCCTGTGGCTGCGGGCCTTCCGCGGCCGCGGCGCCGAGGTCCCCGCACACGGCAGGCAGCCCTTCACCATGACGGCCGTCCTGTGGGTCCTGGCCGTGCCCTCCCTCGCGCTCGGCGCCGCCTACGGCGTGCTGCCCGACTGGTTCGGCGGTGGCTCACTCGCCCCCGGCTGGGCCACCTCCGTCCTCGCCACCGGCATCGCCCTGGTCGGCGGCGTGGTGACCTACGCGACCTGGCGGCACACCACCGCCTTCGCCGGAGGCACCCCGCTCGGCGCGGTCGCCGCCCACCCGGACGCCGACCCCGGCCAGGTCGAGGCGGAGGCCATCGCGAGCCACGCCCCCGCCTACGGCGACGTCGCCGACGCGCCGGACCCCGCCGACCCCGGACGGCTCCTGCTGGGTCCGCTGCACCGCCACGCAGCCGTCGGCTTCCACCTGGACGCCCTCTACCGCGCCGCCTTCGTCCGCCCGGTGACCGCCGCGGCCTCGCTGGTGCGCTTCCTGGACCGCGAGGTCGTCGAGACCTACGTGCGCGGCGCCGCCGCCCTGCCCAGGCTGCTGGGCGCGGCCGTGCGGCGCGCCCAGACCGGCAACCTCCAGACCTATGTGAGCGCGCTGCTCGCCGGAACCGTGGTCCTCGCGGTGGCCGTCGTCCTCGCCGTCTCGGGAGCGTGAGCAGGCGTGATCGATATCAACGAGTCCGTGATGCAGGTCCTTCTCGCGTTGATCGTGGTGATCCCGCTGATCGGGGCCGCCGCCGCCCTCCTCCCGGCTCCGCCCGGGCTGAAGGGGAAGTCGCCCGAGCAGGCCGTGCTGCGGCACGGCGTGACCGTCACCGGCGTCGTCCTGCTGGCCGCGCTGGCCCTGGCCGCCGGCTTCGACCACAGCCGGCCCCAGACCATGCAGGCCACCACCGACATCAGCTGGATCCCCGCCCTCGACGTGCGGATCCACCTGGGCGTCGACGGCATCTCGCTGCCCCTGCTGGTGCTCACCGCCCTGCTGACCTTCCTCTGCGCCCTCCACTCGTACTTCAACCGGCCCCCGGGTGGCTCCCCGAAGGGCTTCGTCGCCCTGCTGCTCGTGCTGGAAACCGGCACCCTCGCCTCCTTCGCCGTCCTCGACCTGCTGCTGTTCTTCCTCGCCTTCGAGACCGTGCTGATCCCGATGTACTTCCTGATCGCCCGCTGGGGCGGCGCGGGCCGCTCGGCGGCCGCCTGGAAGTTCGTCCTGTTCACGCTGCTCGGATCCGTGGTCATGCTGCTCGGCCTGCTCCTGATCGGGATCAAGGCGGGCACATTCGACATGGTGGCACTCGCCACTGACAGTCACCGGTCACTCACCGTGACCACGCAGGTCGTCGCGGTCCTCGCGATCGGTCTCGGCCTCGCCGTGAAGACCCCGATGTGGCCCCTGCACAGCTGGCTCCCCGACGCCCACACCGCCGCCCCCACGGTCGGCTCCGTGCTGCTGGCCGGCGTGCTGCTGAAGATGGGCACCTACGGCTTCGTCCGTATCCTGCTCCCCGCCGCCCCCGAGGGCTTCGAGGTCTTCGCGCCCTACCTGGCCGCGTTCGCCGTCGTCGGCATTGTCTACGGCTCGCTGGCCTGCCTCGCGCTGGCCCGCAAGGGCGCCAAGGGCGACCTCAAGCGCCTGATCGCCTACTCCTCCGTCGGCCACATGGGCTTCGTGCTGCTCGGCATCGCCACCATGACGCCCACCGGCGTCAACGGCGCGCTGTTCGCCAACGTCGCCCACGGGCTGATCACCGGCCTGCTCTTCTTCCTGGTCGGCGCCCTCAAGGACCGCACCGGCACCACCGACCTCGACACCCTCTCCGCCCAGGGCGTGCGGGCCACCGGCGCCGCGCTGTACGGCCGCGCGCCCCGCCTGGGCGGGCTGCTCGCCTTCGCCGCCGTCGCCTCCCTGGGCCTGCCCGGCCTGGCCGGCTTCTGGGGCGAGATGCTCGCGCTGTTCGGCGCCTTCGACCCGGCCGCGGGCCTCAGCCGCCCCGCGTACCTGGTCTTCATGGCCGTCGGCGCCTTCGGCACCCTGCTGACCGCCGCCTACCTGCTGATCGTGGTCCGCCGGGTCTGCATGGGCGAGCCGCCGCGCGAGGCGGACGCCGTGCCGCTCCTCGCCGACGTCCGCGGCCACGAGTTCGCCGCCTGGACCCCGCTGGTGGTCCTCACCGTCCTCGCCGGGCTCTGGCCGAAGGTGCTCCTCGGCCTCACCGACCCCGCCGTCCAGCAGCTCCTCGCAGGAGGCCCCCGATGAGCGCCCTGGCCGCCGCGAGCGTGGTCCAGTCCGTCGACTGGACCGCCGTCGCGCCCCCCACCCTCACCGCCGTGGCCGCCCTGGTGGTCCTGGTCGCCGACCTGTTCCTCCCCGAGCAGCGCAAGGCGCTGATGGGGTGGATCTCCGTCGCCGCCCTCGCCGCCGGCCTGCTCCTGCTGCTGCCGCTCCTCGACGGCGACCGCGCCACCTTCTGCCTGACCGCCGACCCCGGCGTCTGCAGCTACGTCGCCGACCGCTTCACCGTGGTCGTGCAGCTGATCGTGCTCGGCGGGGCACTGCTCGCCGCCCTCCTGTCGATGACGGCGCTCAAGGACGAGGCCCGGCGGCTGCCGGCCGGCGAGTACTGGTTCCTGCTGCTCAGCTCGGCCGCCGGAGCCGCCCTGCTGCCGGCCTCACGCGACCTGGCCACCCTGATCGTGGCCCTGGAGGTGGCCTCCCTCCCCGCCTTCGCCCTGGTGGGCCTGCGGCACGGCGACCGCCGCTCCTCCGAGGCCGCGCTCAAGTTCTTCCTCTCCTCGGTCACCGCCACCGCGGTCAGCCTGCTCGGCGTCAGCTTCGTCTACGCGGTCACCGGCTCGATGCACCTGACGGTCGTCGCGGAGGAGATCCAGCACGTCGACGGGCAGTTCGCGGCCCTGGCCCGCGCCGGGGTGGTCCTCACCCTGGTCGGCTTCGCCTTCAAGACCGCCGCCGTGCCCTTCCACTTCTGGGTCCCGGACACCTACACGGGCGCCCCGCTGCCGGTCGCCGCCTACCTGTCGGTCACCGGCAAGGCGGTCGGCTTCACCGGCCTGATCCTGGTCACCGTCCTCGCCTTCCCGTCGTACGCGCCGGTGTGGGGACCTGTCCTCGCCCTGCTGGCCGCCCTCACCATGACGGCCGGCAACGTCGGAGCGATGCGCCAGCGTCCCGACCGGGAGCGCAGCGCGGTCCGGCTGCTCGCCTGGTCCTCCGTCGGCCAGGCCGGCTACCTGCTGGTCCCAGTCGCGGCCGCCGCCTACACCGACGAGCCCGCGCGGGCGATCGGCTCGACCCTCGCCTACGCCCTGATGTACGCCGCGGTGAACCTCGGCGCGTTCACCGTCGTCGCCCTGGTCGGCCGCGCCCGCCCGGCGGGACGGGTCGACGACCACCGCGGCCTGTACGCCGCCCGCCCGGTCACCGCACTGCTGATGGCCTTCTTCCTGCTCTGCCTGGCGGGACTGCCGCCAGGCATCGTCGGGCTCTTCGCCAAGGTGACCGTCTTCGGCGCGGCGGTGGAGGCGGGCATGGGCTGGCTGGCCGTCGTGATGGCGGTCAACGTGGTGATCGCGCTGGTCTACTACCTGCGCTGGACGGCGCTCCTCTTCCGCCCGACGGGGGAGGGGGCGACGCCGCGCACCGAGGCGGTCCCGGCCGCCGACGCGGGGGCGTCCGCGCCGGTGCCCGCGGCGGCGTCGGTGGGCGGCGGTGGAGCGGCCTCCGGTGGTGCGGCCCCGGGGGCGGACGCCGGTTCCGGCACAGCGGGCACTGCAGCCCCTGCCGGGACGACCTCCGCGGACGCGGCTGCCCCCGCCGGGACGAGCCCCGCCGGCACCGTGGCCGAGCCCGTGGCGTTCCCCGGATCGGCCCCGCTGACCGTCGCCCTCGTGATCACCGGCCTGCTCGCCCTCGCCCTGTCCGCCGCCCCTCAGCTGATCCTCCGGTTCACCGGCGTCGCCCTCTTCTGACCGCGCGGCCCGGCCGGCGGCCTCGTTGCCCGCCCGCCCCGCTCGCCCTCCGGACCGCCGACCGACGCCGGTCCCGTCCCGTCCGCCCCTTCCGAGCCATGAGCGCCCGTCCCTCCGCGGACCGGCCGAGACGCGTGCGTCCGTGCTGCGCCGGTCCTCGCGGGACGGGCGTCCGTGCGGTCCCCGTCTGCCCTCGCGGGATGCGCGCACCCGGGGATCGCCGGTCCCCACCGGCCCGCCCGAACCGTCCGCGCCCGCGCCACGCCGGTCCCGCCGCACCACGTGCGACCGCGCCACGCCGGGGTACTCCACCCAGGACCGGCGTGGGGAACTGCGACCGCCCGCACCGCGTTGACCTGTACGTAAGGGTCCACTGGACGCGCCGCACCAGGGGCTCCCCCCGCCGCACCACTTGGAGGGCGTACCGTGCACCGTCGGCACAACGGACTCAGGACCGCGGTCCTCCTCGGGGGGCTGTCGGCGCTCATCATCGTCATCGGCAGCTTCTTCGGCCGCAACGGCCTGATCGTCGCCGTCCTCGTGGCGCTGGGCACCAACGCCTACGCCTTCTGGAACAGCGACAAGCTGGCCCTGCGCGCCATGCGGGCCCGCCCGGTCAGCGAATTCGAGGCACCCGGCCTCTACCGGATCGTCCGCGAGCTCTCCATACAGGCCCGCCGGCCCATGCCCCGGCTCTACATCTCGCCGACCGACGCGCCCAACGCCTTCGCCACCGGCCGCAGCCCGCGCAACGCCGCGGTCTGCTGCACCGACGGCATCCTGCGCATCCTCGACGAGCGTGAGCTGCGCGGCGTGATCGGGCACGAGCTCAGCCACGTCTACAACCGGGACATCCTCACCTCGTCGGTCGCCGGGGCGCTCGCCTCGGTGATCATGTTCCTGGTGAACTTCGCGTGGCTGATCCCGATCGGCCGTTCGGACGACGACGACGGCCCCGGCCTGCTCGGCATGCTGCTGATCATGCTGCTCGGCCCGCTCGCCGCGTCCGTCATCCAGCTCGCCATCAGCCGCTCCCGGGAGTACGCGGCCGACGCCGACGGGGCCCGCCTCACCGGCGATCCGCTGGCCCTGGCCAGTGCGCTGCGCAAACTGGAGGCCGGCACGAAGGCGCTGCCGCTGCCGCCGGAGCCGAAGATCGAGACGGCCAGCCACATGATGATCGCCAACCCGTTCCGCCCGGGCGAGGGCCTCTCCAAGCTCTTCTCCACCCACCCGCCCATGGCCGAGCGCATCGCCCGCCTGGAAACCATGGGCGGCGGCCGGGGCTGACCGCCCGAGGCCGGTCCCTCGGCCGCGGTGCGGCGGTCTCCGCAGCGGTTCGCCCGCGCTCCGGCGGCGCCTCGGCATGGTGCCGCAGCCCTCGGCGGGCTCTCAGCCGCGGTGCACGCCTGCGGTGCCTCCCCGCTTGCCCGCCCGCGCCGCCCGCCCGCGGTGCGTGCCCGCGCCGCCCGTACGCGGTCACCAGCGGCGGTCGTCCACCCGTGCCCGTTCGGCCTGCTCCACGGGCACGATCTCCGTGCCGAGCGGCATCAGCGAGATCGGGATCATCTTGATGTTCGCCCAGCCGAACGGGATGCCGATGATCGAGACGAACAACGGGATGCTGAGCACCAGGTGCTCGAGGGCCAGCCACCAGCCGGCCACGATCACCCACACCACGTTCCCGATCGCCGACCCCACGCCCGCCGTGGGTTTCGGCACCGTCGTCCGCCCGAACGGCCACAGGGCGTACCCCGCCAGCCGCAGCGCGGCGATGCCGAACGGGATGGTGACGATCAGCACGAAGCTGATCAGCGCGGCGACCAGATAGCCGAGCGCCATCCAGAACCCGCAGAACACGACCCACAGGATGTTGAGCACCAGATTGACCGGCTTCACGGTCGTACCCCTTCGCTCATGTACGTCGTCGGACGTCGTGCGGACGTCGTGCGGACGTCGTGCGGACGTCGTGCGGACGACGGATCCGGCAGAGGCCTACTTCACCAGTGTCCGCCGGACCGCGTGAATGAGCGCCCCGACCGCGACGACACCGGCGCCCGCGGCCACCGAGGCGGCCGGCAGCGTGAACGCCAGGACCAGGCAGCCGACCAGCCCCGCACCGGGAAGGACGCGGGCGGCGGCCGACCGGTTGAGCGTCCAGGCGGAGGCGTTGGCGATCGCGTAGTACAGCAGCACCCCGAACGACGAGAACCCGATCGCGCCCCGCAGATCCACCGTGGCCGCCGCCACCGCGACCACCGCGGCCACCGCGAGCTCGGCCCGGTGCGGCACCTGGAAGCGCGGGTGCACGGCCGCCAGCGGCCTCGGCAGGTGCCCGTCCCGGGCCATCGCCAGGGTGGTCCGCGACACGCCCAGCAGCAGAGCCAGCAACGACCCCAGCGCGGCCACCGCCGCGCCCACCCTCACCACCGGCGCCAGCCACCCCGCCCCGGCGGCGCGCACCGCCTCCACGAGCGGCGCACCCGCCTCCGCGAGACCGCCCGCCCCGAGCGCCGACAGCACGGCGACCGCCACCGCCGCGTACACGACCAGCGTGACGCCCAGGGCCAGCGGGATCGCGCGCGGGATGGTCCGCGCCGGGTCCCGCACCTCCTCGCCCAGCGTGGCGATCCGCGCGTACCCGGCGAACGCGAAGAACAGCAGCCCCGCCGCCTCGAGGTAGCCGCCCGCGGTCACCGCCGCGCCCGGCTCCCGCCCGGCCGCCCCGCCGCCGTCCCCGCCCAGGCACGCCACCACCACGGCGGCCAGCACCGCCAGCACCACCGCGACGATCACCCGCGTCACCCGGACGGACCTGCTGATCCCCCGGTACCCCAGCGCCGTCAGCGCCACCACCGCCGCCACGGCGACCGCCCGCTCCCGCCCGGGCCACAGATACGCCCCGACGGTCAGCGCCATCGCCGCGCAGGACGCCGTCTTGCCCACCACGAACGCCCACCCGGCGAGGTGGCCCCAGAACTCCCCGAGCCGCTCCCGCCCGTACACGTACGTGCCCCCGGACGCCGGGTACACCGCCGCCAGCCGCGCCGAGGACGTCGCGTTGCAGTACGCGACCACTCCCGCCACGGCCAGCGCCGCCAACAGCCCCGACCCGGCCGCCCGCGCCGCGGGGGAGAGAGCCGTGAAGATGCCGGCCCCCACCATCGACCCCAGCCCGACCACGACCGCGTCCCCGACCCCGAGCGTCCGCCGCAGCTCACCCTGCTCCGCCATGCCGGGCACGCTACCGGTGACAGCGCTCCGGGTCCCCTCGGCCCTCAGGCTCGGTCCTCAGGCCGGCACCGCACGGTCCGGCCCGCTCCGCGGTACGCCGGCCGCGAACGCCGCAGGGGCGCACCACAGGACGGAACCCACGGTGCGCCCCTGCGGCAACAGTGCGCGAACTACCTGATGCCTACCGGTAGTTGACGAACTGCAGCGCGAAGTCGAAGTCCTGGTTCTTCAGGAGGGTGATCACGGCCTGCAGATCGTCGCGGCTCTTGGAGCTGACGCGCAGTTCCTCACCCTGGACCTGCGCCTTGACGCCCTTGGGGCCCTCGTCGCGGATGATCTTGGCGACCTTCTTGGCGTTCTCCTGGGAGATGCCTTCCTTGATGTCCGCGAAGATCTTGTACTCCTTGCCGGACAGCTGCGGCTCGCCGGCGTCCAGCGCCTTCAGCGAGATGCCGCGCTTGATCAGCTTGGACTGGAAGACGTCGAGGACCGCGTTGACCCGGTCCTCGGAGTTCGCCTGCATCAGGATCTTGTCACCGGACCACGCGATCGAGGCGCCGACGCCCTTGAAGTCGTAGCGCTGCGAGATCTCCTTGCCGGCCTGGTTGAGGGCGTTGTCGACCTCCTGCCGCTCGACCTTCGAGACGATGTCGAAACTGGAGTCGGCCATGTCCTGTGGCTCCTTGCATCGGGGTCTGTGTCGGGTGCTTACGGGGCCGCCGACCCGGGGACCACGCCCCGGACCGAGCCCGCCCAAGCCTAGCCATCCCCCGTACCGCGAACCGCGCTCAATCGAGTGGCGGACCACCCCTCGGCATCAGGTATTGTTTACGACGTCGCGAGGGAGACCCGGCCGCAAGCCGGTTCGACTTCGTGGCACCGTCTAGGCGGTGTGCCCGAGCGGCCAAAGGGAGCAGACTGTAAATCTGCCGGCTCAGCCTTCCCAGGTTCGAATCCTGGCGCCGCCACCAGACAAACGGAGCCCCCTCCGATCAGCCTCACGGCAGGTCGGAGGGGGCTCCGCTGTGTCTGCCACCTGTTCGAGCGGGCGGTGCCGTGGGGTCGCTTGATGATCGCTTCGCCGAGGGGTGTACATGATGGAGCCGCGCGGAGCTGCGCCCGCCGACGGCCCTGGGGGAACGACATGACTGAGCACGGTCCCATGGACCTCATTCACCTCGCTGATGATGAGAACAGCGTGATCGTTCGGGTAACAGGACCGACAACCAGGGGTGCTCCCGTGGGACGGCTGCCTCGACGTTGACATCGTGGTGACCAGCGAGTTCGCGAACGGCCGTCTCACAGAGGTATGCCTCTTGCCCGAGGACCTGGACGACTGGGCAACGGCACTTGACAGGCTTGCCGCAGGGCAGCCGGTCCACTGGATGGACGATGGAAAGAACCCGGAGATCCAGATCGAACCCACGGGGCCCTTCATGTCCAACGGGCGCACTCTTAACGCGATCGAGGTGGAAGTGAGGGAAATGGCTGCGTCCCTCACTTCGGTTCGCGTGTTGGTGCGCCAGCCCGACGGTTGGGTTGATGCGCAGCGCCTGCGCCTCGCTCAGGTGCGTGCAGCGTGGCCGATCCAGCGCGGATGAGATGGTGCCGCCGAGCGTTCCTGCTCTGCCTCGTTCCACTCCCGGAGTGCGGTCCCGATCAGGCGGTTGGCCCGCTCCCGGGTCCGGGCCAGCGCCTCGGCGTAGACACGGCGGAGCAGCGGACCCGGCCTGGAGGGCGGAGACGCTTCGCGTGAGGGCGCGTGCCGGTGGGCGCGTCGGGTACCACGTCGCGGGCGCGGGGATCGCGCCCTGAGGACCCGGCTTCGTAGGGGAGTTGGCGCGCCGAGCCACCGTCCCGTTGGCGCGCGACGAGCCGTGCGACGAGCGTCGGCCCGCGGGAGCCTCAGACCTTGCGGTACTGCTGGGCCTTGCCCCGGTCGCGCACGGTGATGCCGAGGGGGCGGAGTTCGTCGCGGGCCTCGTCGGCGGTGCCGGTGCGATGGTCGGCGAGGGCCCGTTGCCGGGTTCGCAGCAGCGTGTGGGCGCGCTCGTCGAGGCCGGGGTCGTTGTCGACCCAGTCGGTCCAGTCCGCCTCGTGCGGGTCGGCGGTGCCGCGCCAGGAGTAGCCGTGCTGCTCGAACGCGGCCTGCAGGCGTCCCGCGAGCGCGCTCTCGACCCGGGTGCGGACGTGTTCCCGGCCGTCGGAGTCGCGCAGCACCAGATCGCGCCCGTCGGTGAACGCGTCGGCTATCAGGGCTCGTTCGACGTGGTGGCCGCCGGTGGCGTCGCGGACGACGACGCCGGCGGCGCCGACCTCGATCACGGGGTTCTCCTTGCGCCAGCTGTCCGCCACCCAGGCCCCGGCGACGCCGCCGCAGAGGGTCAGCACCGGGACGGCCCACACGAGCGGCAGGGCCGCCGCCAGCCGGAGCGGGCCCGGAGCGCCGTCGAAGCGCCCGATCATCCAGTCGGCGAGCGGGCCCACGGCGAAGGCGGCGCCCAGGCCGAGCGCGGCCCCGCACAGGATGACGGCCGACAACCACGCGTCGGGCAGGCGCACGGTGACGGAGGGCTCGTGCTCGGCCATCGGTGATCTCACTCCCGGGTTCGGTCGTACAGGGCTCTCGGTCCGTCCCCGCGGACGCGGGCCGGCGGCTTCGGCAACAGCGAACTCCGGCTCCGGCGTCGGGGCGACGGCAACGATAGCGCCGGGTGTTCGGCCCGGTCAGAGCGTTTCGTCCGGCGGCATTCCGCGCCCGTCCGGGGTACCGGCCTCCGGTCTCGGGTACGGCACGGGGGAAGGGGGTGCGGGGGATGAGTCTTCGGCTGGCGGCGTATGCCGTGTGCCTCGTGGGCGAGAGGGTGTTGTTGGCCCGTCAGGTGTCGCGGCGGGGTGGGAGCACGTGGAGTCTGCCGGGCGGTGGGGTGGAGCACGGGGAGGACCCGTACGACGCCGTGGTGCGTGAGGTCGCCGAGGAGACGGGCTGCGACGCGGAGGTCGAACGGCTGCTGGGCGTGGACTCCCGGGTGGTTCCGTCGGCCGAGCGCACCGTCCCCGGCGGACCGGACCACCAGAACGTCGGCGTCTTCTACCTGGTGCGCATCACGGGTGGGCGGCTGCGGCCGGAGCCGGGTGGGGGAGTCGTGGAGTCGGTCTGGACGCCGACGGCCCAGGTAACGGCGCTGCCCAGGTCCTCGCTCGTCGACGTCGGGCTCGCCCTGGCTCTCACCCGTCCGGCGACCGGGCACGTCGATCCCGTCCCGGTCGGCGGTCTCGTCCAGCACTGAGACGGCTCGGCGGCGGCTCGGTGGTGGCTCGGTGCAGCCGGTGGCGCTTCGGCACCGGCTCGGTGCCGGACGGAACGCCGCCGACTGTCAACCGATGGTTGACGGCCGGGGGGTGTCAACTTAGGGTTGACACATGACGACGAATCCGCTCGGCTCCGCATCCCCCCGTCTCGACGACCTCATCGACGCGATCAAGAAGGTCAACCCCGACGCCCTGCACCAGTTGCAGGACGCGGTCCTCGCCGCCGAACACCTCGGTGAGGTCGCGGACCACCTCATCGGCCACTTCGTGGACCAGGCCAGGAGGGCCGGCGCCTCCTGGACGGACATCGGCAAGAGCATGGGCGTCACCCGGCAGGCCGCCCAGAAGCGTTTCGTGCCCAAGGAGTCCGCCGACCTCGACCTCGCGCAGGGCTTCCAGCGCTTCACGCCGCGCGCCCGCGCCGTGGTCGTGGCGGCGCACAGCGAGGCCCGGGCGGCCCGCGCCGCGGAGGGGCTGCCCGAGCACCTGGTGCTGGGGCTGCTGGCGGAGCCCGAGGCGATCGGCGCCCGTGCGATCGAGGCGCAGGGGGTCACTCCGGAGGCCGTCCGGGAGGCCGTCACGGCGGTGCTTCCCGAGGCGGCCGAGAACCCGCCGGAGCTCGTGCCGTATGGCTCGGCGGCCAAGAAGGCCTTGGAGCTGACGTTCCGTGAGGCGTTGCGGCTGGGCCACAACTACGTCGGCACCGAGCACATCCTGCTGGCGCTGCTGGAGCAGGAGAACGGCGAGGGCGTGCTCAGCCGGCTCGGTGTCGGGAAGACCGGCGTGGAGGAGTTCGTCGCCCGGGCGTTGGAGCTGGTGGCCCCGGCGACGGAAGCGGTCGACGAGACCGAGGGCCCGTCCGCGGACGGGCGGTCTCCGCAGGCGGAGTGAGGCGGCCGGCTACTCGCCCGCCACCATCTTCACCGCGTCGGTGACCGGAGTGGACCCGCCGATCAGTTCCAGCGTCAGCCCCACCGTGCCGGGATAGTCCAGGAGTTCGGCGATGACAGCGGCCACGTCGTCGCGCGGGACCGGGCCCCGGCCGGTGGAGGCCTGCAGCAGCACCTGCCCGGTGCCGGCGTCGTCGGTGAGCATGCCGGGACGCAGGATCGTCCAGTCCAGCGAGTCGCCGAGGGAGCGGACGTAGGCGTCGGCCTCGCCCTTGGCACGCAGGTAGGCGTCGAAGACCTCGTCGCCCTGGTGGTCCGGATCGGCGGCCATGGAGGAGACGACCAGGTAGCGGCGGACGCCCGCCCGGACGGCGGCGTCCGCGAGCAGCACGGCGGCGCCCTTGTCGACCGTCTCCTTGCGGGCCACCCCGCTGCCCGGGCCCGCGCCCGCCGCGAAGACGGCGGCGTCGGCGCCGCGCAGGAGTTCGGTCACCTCCTCGACGCCGGCCGACTCCAGGTCGAGGACGAGGGGTTCGGCCCCGGCCTCGCGGAGATCGTCGCCGTGGTCGGGATTGCGGATGATGCCCGCGACCTCCTCACCTCGCGCGGCGAGCAGTCGCGACAGTCGCAGGGCGATTCGGCCGTGGCCTCCGGCGATGACGATACGCATGCTTCGACCGTAACTCGGTGGGCCGGGCGATGCGCCACGACGCGTCACGGCCACCGCCGCGAGGCTCGTCCACCGCCCCGCAGGGCCGGATATCGGGCGCACGCCGCGGCGCGGCGGACCGGGGCACGTGACGTGTGTCAGGGCCGGCCCGTGAACGTCACGCCGACGCGCGCCGGTCTGCCCCCGCAGGGCCGGGCCACAGGCCGGCTCGGAGGGACGCCCCCGCGACGGACCGACGCACCTGGCGTGCATGGGCTACGCCCTCACGTCGGGGCAGGGCGACGCGTCCCGCCGCGGCGTCACGACGTGTCGGAGCCGTGCCGCCCGGCGGCCACCCGGCGGCCACCCGGCGGCCACCCGGCGGCCACATGGTCCCCCGCCGCGTCGCCACGCAGCAGCGTCGCGACGCGTCAGGACTGCCCCCACGGCGCGACGGCCGCGCCCGGCGAAACGCCCCCCGTGAGCCGGGAGGGGGACCCCCGCACCCCACCGGGCCCCGGCCCACCGTGGCCGCGCGGCGGCGCGCCCCGGACGCCTCAGGGGTGCCGTGCCGGCGAAACGACCCCCGCGCCCCGGGAGGAGGACCCCCGCGCCCCGTCGGGCCCACGCCCGTGGCCGTGCGGCGGCGCCCCCGCCCGCCTCAGGGATGCCGTGCCTGGCGCGGGAGTTCGGGTCCCGCGCCCGCGCCGCCGAGGTCGCAGTACTCCCGGACCGCGCTGGTCCGGGAGACCACCCGCCCGGCGTGGATCACCAGGCGGCTGTAGGCCAGCGAGAGCGCTCCGGCCAGCCGGTCCCCTCGGACGGCGAGCAGGTCGGCGGGGAACCCCGCCTCGACCCGCACCGGCGGCAGCCCCAGCACCGCGCGGGAGGCCGCGCTCACCGTCCCGTAGGCGTCTTCCACCGGCAGTGCGTCCTGCGAGGCCAGCAGGTAGGCGGCCTCCAGCGGGTCGCCGCGGCCCACCGGGTTCGACAGGTCGCGCAGCGACCCGCTTCCCGCGGCGACCCGCACACCCGCGGCCCGCAGCAGCCGCACGGGGGCGGCGCCGCGGCGGTCGGCGCCCGCGCAACCGCCCTGTGGGAGGCAGACGACGCCCACCCCGGCCGCCGCCAGCTGGTCGGCGCAGCGTGAGGCCACGTCGGTGGGCAGCAGCCCCAGCCCCCCCAGCGGGCCGAGCGTCACCCCGCCGCGCAGCCCGCCCGCCATGGCGGCCAGGCGGCACAGGCGGGCCGGGTCGGTGCCGTCCGTGTGCAGGTCGACCGCGCAGCCGTGGGCCGAGGCGAGCTCCAGCACCGCCTCCACGTAGCCGGTGGGGTCCGGATCGCGGTCCGGGCAGCCGCCGACGACCGTCGCGCCCATGCCGACCGCGTCCCGCAGCAGGGCCAGCCCGTCGGCCCCGGCCACCCCCGTGAGCAGCCGGGGCATCGCGACGACCGCCAGGTCGACCAGGTCACGCACCACGCCGCGCACCCGCAGTACCGCCTCGAGGGCGCCGAGCCCTTGCACGTCGCCGACACGGACGTGGGAGCGGATCGCGGTGGCGCCGTGGCCGAGCTGGGCGAGGACCGCCTCGGTGGCCCGGCGCTGGACGTCCTGCGGATCGCCCGGCGTGGGCCCGTCCGACTCGGCGGTGAGCGCCGTGTCGGCGTGGGCGTGCGGTTCGGCGGGGGCGGGGAGCAGCAGGTAGCCCTCCAGGTTGACCCGCGCGGGCGCCGCGCCCGCCTCCGTACCCGTGCCCCCGCCCCCGCCCGCGTCCGTCGTGGCGCCGCAGGCGGGCGAGGGGAGGGAGGCGTTGGCCGGGTGCGCCGGACCGGGGACCACCGGGTCGCCGGCCAGACTGCCCGCCGTGCCGACGGCTTCGATCCGCCCGCCGCCCAGCCGGACGTCCACCGTGCGGCCGTCGGTCAGGCGGGCGCCGCAGAGCAGGAGTGCGGCGGGCTCGGCGGGGCCCGGTGTGGAGGAGGGCGACGGGTTGGGCTGCTGGGGAGGCGGCTGGCTGTCGGACATCGCGTTCCTGGGGGTCCGGATCCGGGTGCTGCTGCGGGGAGGACGCCGAGGGGCGGCCCCGGAGAAACGATCACGTGGAGTGACCGAGCCTAGGGCGGCGACCCGCCGAGCCCAGGGAGGAGCGGAATAGTCGTACCGGCGTGGTGCCACCGGTGCGGGAGCCCTCTCCCGTGGGGCGGGAGGGCCGCGAGGCGGCCGGGTGGCCCCTTCGGGACATCCCGGCGCAGGACGCCGGGAAACGGATTTGGGGGATCGGCGGACGACCGTGTAATGTCTTCCTCGCTCGCCCCAATAGCTCAGTCGGTAGAGCGTCTCCATGGTAAGGAGAAGGTCTACGGTTCGATTCCGTATTGGGGCTCTGGTGAGAGAGGTCCCCGCCGCGAGGCGGGGTCCGATCGATCCGCAGCGGTGTAGCTCAGTCGGTAGAGCAAGCGGCTCATAATCGCTGTGTCACCGGTTCAAGTCCGGTCACCGCTACTCTTAGTAGCCGATTGCGGGGTCGGTCCTTCAGTCGGCTACTATTTTTCTGTCTTAGTTCGTACTATCCGTTCGTCAAGGAGCACTTCACGTGGCTGCCACCGACGTCCGCCCGAAGATCACGCTGGCCTGCGTGGAGTGCAAGGAGCGGAACTACATCACCAAGAAGAACCGGCGTAACAACCCGGATCGCATGGAGATGAAGAAGCACTGCCCGCGTTGCAAGGCGCACACCGCGCACCGCGAAACGCGATAAATCAGGCTCGTACGTGAGGCCGTCCCCGTCAGGGGGCGGCCTTTCGTCGTTCCCCACGGCGTCCGGTCCGTCCCGCCCCGGGGCGTGCCCCGCCGTGCATAGGGTTACCGCAGCAAGCACAGGCAGCAGGAGGTGGCGCCCATGGCGCTGGACCAGTCGTTCGTCGGGCGGAGCTACCCGCCCACCGACCCGTACGAGGTCGGGCGGGAGAAGATCCGCGAGTTCGCCGCCGCCATCGGCGACCCCAACCCCGCGTACACGGACCCGGAGGCCGCCAAGGCCCTCGGCCACCCCGACGTGATCGCGCCGCCGACCTTCGTCTTCCTCGTCGCCTTCAAGGCCGCCGGGCGCGTGATCCACGACCCGGAGCTGGGTCTCGACTACAGCCGCGTGGTCCACGGCGACCAGAAGTTCGCCTACCGCCGCCCGGTGCGCGCCGGTGACCGGCTCACCGTGACCACCACCATCGACGCCATCAAGTCGCTGGCCGGCAACGACATCCTGGACGTGCGCGGCGACGTGCACGACGAGTCCGGTGAACTCGTGGTGACCGCCTGGATCAAGCTGGTGGCCCGCGCCGCCGAGGAGGGATGACGAGGATGACGGCCAAGGTCGCGTACGCCGACGTGGAGGTCGGCACCGAACTTCCCGCGCAGGTCTTCCGGCTGACCCGCGCCACGCTGGTCGAGTACGCCGGCGCGTCCGGCGACTTCAACCCGATCCACTGGAACGAGAAGTTCGCCAAGGAGGTCGGGCTGCCGGACGTCATCGCGCACGGCATGCTCACCATGGCCGAGGCGGCCCGTGTGGTCACCGACTGGACCGGCGACCCGGGCGCGATGGTCGAGTACGGGGTCCGCTTCACCAAGCCCGTCGTGGTCCCCAACGACGACGAGGGCGCGACGGTCGAGGTCAGCGGCAAGGTCGCGGCCAAGCTCGACGACAACCAGGTCCGGGTGGACCTGACCGCGATGTTCGCCGGCCAGAAGGTCCTCGGCATGTCCCGCGCGGTCGTCCGCCTCGCCTGAGCCCCGGCGCGGGTCCCGGCCACGTTCTCGGTCCGTGACCCGCGCCGCACGCCGTCGCGGCATCCGGGCCGGGCGGTGACGCCTCCGCGTCCCGTCCGGCCCGCCGCGTAGGCTAGGCGGCGTGCAGGAACGACATGACGCCCCGCTCGCCCCTCTGACCACCTTCCGTCTCGGCGGCCCGGCCCGTCGGCTGGTCACCGCGACCACCGACGCCGAGGTCGTGGAGGCCGTCCGCGAGGCCGACGCCTCCGGCACGCCGCTGCTCGTGATCGGCGGCGGCTCCAACCTGGTCGTCGGCGACAAGGGCTTCGAGGGCACCGCCCTGCGCATCGCCACCAGCGGCTTCTCCCTGGACGGCACCACCCTGGAGCTGGCCGCCGGCGAGGTCTGGTCGGAGGCCGTGGCGCGCACCGTGCGGGCCGGTCTGGCGGGTATCGAGTGCCTGGCCGGCATCCCCGGCTCCGCGGGGGCCACGCCCATCCAGAACGTCGGCGCCTACGGCCAGGAGGTCTCCTCCACGATCACCGAGGTGATCGCCTACGACCGCGTCGCCGGCGCGACGGTCGCCCTGAGCGGCGAGGAATGCGGTTTCTCGTATCGGCACAGCCGCTTCAAGGCGGACCCGGACCGTTACGTCGTGCTGCGCGTCCGCTTCGAGTTGGAGGACGCCGGGGGCATGTCCGCCCCGCTGAAGTACCCCGAGACGGCGCGCGCCCTGGGCGTCGAGGCCGGCGAGCGGGTGCCGCTGGAGCAGGCCCGCGAGACGGTGCTGAAGCTGCGCGCGGGCAAGGGCATGGTGCTCGACGCCGAGGACCACGACACCTGGTCCGCCGGGTCGTTCTTCACCAACCCGATCCTCGACGACGCCGCCTTCGCGGCCTTTCGTGAGCGGGTGCGCGAGCGCCTCGGCGACGAGGTGACGCCGCCCGCGTACCCGGCGGGGGAGGGGCGCACCAAGACCTCCGCCGCCTGGCTGATCGACAAGGCGGGCTTCACCAAGGGCTACGGCAGCGGGCCCGCGCGCATCTCCACCAAGCACACGCTCGCCCTCACCAACCGCGGCTCCGCCACCACCGAGGACCTCCTCGCCCTCGCCCGCGAGGTCGTGGCCGGGGTGCGGGAGGCGTTCGGCGTCACCCTGGTCAACGAGCCGGTGATGGTGGGCGTCGGCCTCTGAGGCCACCGCCGCCCGCAGCCGTCCCCCCACGGCCACCGCCCTCACGTCCCGGGCCGCCGGCGGGTCACGCCGGCGTGGTCAGCCAGGTGTCGATGCCGGCCAGCAGCCGGGAGCGGACCTCCTCGGGCGCGGCCGAGCCACGGACCGACTGACGGGCCAGCTCGGCCAGCTCCGCGTCGGTGAACTCGTGGTGCTCGCGGGCGAACTCGTACTGGGCGGCCAGGCGCGAGCCGAAGAGCAGCGGGTCGTCGGCCCCCAGCGCCAGCGGCACCCCGGCCTCGAACATGGTGCGCAGCGGGACCTCCTCCGGCTTGTCGAAGACGCCCAGCGCCACGTTGGAAGCGGGGCAGACCTCGCAGGTGATCTGCCGGTCCGCCAGCCGCTGCATCAGCCGCGCGTCCTCCGCGGCCCGCACGCCGTGACCGATGCGGGTGGCCTCCAGGTCGTCCAGGCAGTCGCGCACCGACGTCGGGCCGGTCAGCTCACCACCGTGCGGGGCGGCCAGCAGACCGCCCTCCCTCGCGATCGCGAACGCCCGGTCGAAGTCGCGGGCCAGGCCGCGCCGCTCGTCGTTGGACAGTCCGAAGCCGACCACGCCGCGGTCCGCGTACCGCACCGCCAGCCGGGCCAGCGTCCGGGCGTCCAGCGGGTGCTTCATGCGGTTCGCCGCCACCAGCACCCGCATGCCCAGACCGGTCTCCCGGGAGGCCGAGTCCACGGCGTCCAGGATGATCTCCATGGTGGGGATCAGCCCGCCCAGCCGCGGTGCGTAGGAGGTGGGGTCCACCTGGATCTCCAGCCACCCGGACCCGTCCCGGACGTCCTCCTCGGCGGCCTCGCGGACCAGCCGGCGGATGTCGTCCTCGTCCCGCAGACAGCTCCGGGCGGCGTCGTAGAGCCGCTGGAAGCGGAACCAGCCGCGCTCGTCGGTGGCCCGCAGCTGCGGGGGCTCCGCCCCGGTCAGCGCGTCCGGCAGCCGGACGCCGTGCTTGTCGGCGAGTTCGAGAAGGGTCTGGGGGCGCATCGAACCGGTGAAGTGCAGGTGCAGATGAGCCTTCGGCAGCTTGGTGAGATCACGTACGCGCTCCATTGCCGAATCCTGCCGCACACCCATGCGTCTCTCCTACCCAGTTCCCCTTTCGAGACCTTCCCCGAACGGAAAATCGGTCCGGCAGGGACCGCGCGCGCACGGCAGGGGCCGCACACAGACGGGGCGGGGCGGTACGTGAGGTCACGTACCGCCCCGCCCGCTCGCCTGCGACAGGCTCAGTCCTGGGCCTCCGCCAGCAGCTTCTGGATGCGGCTGGCGCCCTCGACGAGGTCCTCGTCGCCCAGCGCGTAGGAGAGCCGCAGGTAGCCCGGGGTGCCGAAGGCCTCGCCCGGGACGACCGCGACCTCCACCTCCTCCAGGATCAGCGCGGCGAGCTCGACCGAGTTCTGCGGACGGCGGCCGCGGATCTCCTTGCCGATCAGCGCCTTCACCGACGGGTAGGCGTAGAACGCGCCCTCCGGCTCCGGGCAGACCACGCCGTCGATCTCGTTGAGCATCCGCACGATCGTCCGGCGGCGGCGGTCGAACGCCTCGCGCATCTTCTCCACGGCGGTCAGGTCGCCGGAGACGGCGGCCAGCGCGGCGGCCTGGGCCACGTTGGAGACGTTGGAGGTGGCGTGCGACTGCAGGTTGGTCGCGGCCTTCACGACGTCCTTCGGGCCGATGATCCAGCCCACCCGCCAGCCGGTCATCGCGTACGTCTTGGCGACGCCGTTGACCACGATGCACTTGTCGCGCAGCTCGGGCAGCAGGGCCGGAAGCGAGGTGAAGACGGCGTCGCCGTAGACCAGGTGCTCGTAGATCTCGTCGGTCAGCACCCACAGGCCGTGCTCCACGGCCCAGCGGCCGATCGCCTCGGCGTCCTCGCGGCTGTAGACCGCGCCGGTCGGGTTGGAGGGGGAGACGAACAGCACGACCTTGGTGCGGTCGGTGCGCGCCGCCTCCAGCTGCTCGACCGAGACCCGGTAACCGGTGGTCTCGTCGGCCACCACCTCCACCGGCACGCCGCCGGCCAGCCGGATCGACTCCGGGTAGGTGGTCCAGTACGGCGCCGGGACGATGACCTCGTCGCCCGGGTCCAGGATCGCGGCGAAGGCCTCGTAGATGGCCTGCTTGCCGCCGTTGGTCACCAGGACCTGCGAGGGGTCGACCTCGTAGCCGGAGTCGCGCAGCGTCTTGGCGGCGATCGCGGCCTTGAGCTCGGGGAGACCGCCGGCGGGGGTGTAGCGGTGGAACTTCGGGTTCTTGCAGGCTTCGATCGCGGCCTCGACGATGTAGTCCGGCGTCGGGAAGTCGGGCTCGCCGGCGCCGAAGCCGATCACCGGGCGCCCGGCGGCCTTCAGGGCCTTGGCCTTGGCGTCGACGGCGAGGGTCGCGGACTCGGAGATCGCGCCGATGCGGGCGGACACCCGGCGCTCGGTCGGAGAGGTAGCTGCGCTCATGACCGCCATGGTTTCAGAAAGGAAACACCGGCGGCATCCAGGTTCGCGGAGTGAACAAGGGGTGCACACGCGTGCCCATCCGGGTCCCGGGCCGGGAGCCGCGGAGGAGGCTCGGGGGAGGTGCGGGGGACGTTCGCGCCGACGTCCTCACGGGACGCGGAACTTTCTGTTCGACGCGGAGGCCGAGAACACGTACACTCTCACCTCGTTGGAAGCCGACGGACCGCGTCGATCAAGGATCTTGCGAGAGACCCGAGACCATGCGGTAGGTTGGTGGACACCACAAAGGGTCGTAGCTCAATTGGTAGAGCACTGGTCTCCAAAACCAGCGGTTGGGGGTTCAAGTCCCTCCGGCCCTGCTACACACACCTAGCCAGGTTGTGTGCGCATGACAGTATTGCCAGGCACCGCCGTGCGGCTCATACCGGGCTCGTGCACGGCACGATCCGGGATTCAGGTGAGGACGAGTGACGGACGCCGTGGGCTCCATCGACATGCCTGATGCCCAGGACGAAGAGAAGAAGCCGCGCAAGGGCGGCAAGCGGGCCAAGAAGGGCCCGCTGAAGCGCCTCGCGCTCTTCTACCGCCAGATCGTCGCGGAGCTTCGCAAGGTCGTCTGGCCCTCCCGCAGTCAGCTCACCACGTACACGACAGTCGTGATCATATTCGTGGTGGTCATGATCGGACTGGTCACAGTGATCGACTTCGGCCTCGACGAGGCCGCCGGCTGGGTCTTCGGCTGACCCGCCCGAACTGACACCGCACAGCAGACAGGGCGTCGTGAAAACGGCGCCCTTGTTCGCGTCCCGGCCTGGTGTTCATGAACGCCTGACAGGGACGAATCGTCCGCTAGGCTGAAGGCCAGTGTTCCGCTGGACCGTCGATTCCTCCCCCGCGAGGGGGCGAGACGGGGAGTGCCCCTCGCGGGAGGCGGCGCCGGCGGAACGGCATCAACCCCCATGTACCCAGGAAGAAGCAGCCACCGTGTCTGACCCGAACCTGAACGACGCCAGCGAGTCGGTCGAGGCCGTCGAGGACGAGCTCGAGATCGTCGAGGGCGCGGACACCGAGGACACCGAGACCTCCGCCGAGGTCGAGGCTGCCGACGCCGACGTCGAGGAGGCGTCCGAGGACGCCGCCGACGAGTCGGAGACCCCCGCCGACGCCGTTGAGGCCGCCGCGGACGAGGACGGGACCGACGAGGAGACGACCGACGAGGTCGTGGACCCGGTCGCCGCCCTCCGCGAGGAGCTGCGCACCCTGCCCGGCGACTGGTACGTCATCCACACGTACGCCGGTTACGAGAAGCGCGTGAAGGCCAACCTCGAGCAGCGTGCCGTCTCGCTGAACGTCGAGGAGTTCATCTACCAGGCCGAGGTGCCCGAGGAAGAGATCGTCCAGATCAAGAACGGCGAGCGCAAGACGGTCAAGCAGAACAAGCTGCCCGGTTACGTGCTCGTCCGCATGGATCTGACGAACGAGTCCTGGGGCGTCGTCCGCAACACCCCGGGCGTCACCGGCTTCGTGGGCAACGCCTACGACCCGTACCCGCTGTCGCTGGACGAGATCGTGAAGATGCTCGCCCCGGAGGCCGAGGCCAAGGCCGCCCGCGAGGCCGCCGAGGCCGAGGGCAAGCCGGCGCCGCAGCGCAAGGTCGAGGTCCAGGTCCTGGACTTCGAGGTCGGCGACTCGGTCACCGTCACCGACGGCCCCTTCGCCACCCTCCAGGCGACGATCAACGAGATCAACGCCGACTCGAAGAAGGTCAAGGGCCTCGTCGAGATCTTCGGCCGCGAGACCCCGGTCGAGCTGTCCTTCGACCAGATCCAGAAGAACTGATCCAAAGTCTTCCGAAACAGGTCGGACGGCACACTCCGGTGGCCGTCTGACCTGCTCGGTTTTCAGCCGCACATGGATACCCGTTATCGTGGTGCGGTATGCCTCCATCCGGCTGAATCGGATGGTTGGCTCAACCTCTCACTAAGACCCGGAGAGAGAGCACATGCCTCCCAAGAAGAAGAAGGTCACGGGGCTCATCAAGCTCCAGATCAATGCCGGCGCGGCCAACCCGGCCCCGCCGGTCGGCCCCGCGCTGGGCCAGCACGGCGTGAACATCATGGAGTTCTGCAAGGCCTACAACGCCGCGACCGAGTCGCAGCGTGGCTGGGTCATCCCGGTGGAGATCACGGTCTACGAGGACCGTTCCTTCACCTTCGTGACCAAGACTCCGCCGGCCGCCAAGATGATTCTCAAGGCCGCGGGTGTGGAGAAGGGCTCCGGCGAGCCTCACAAGACCAAGGTCGCGAAGATCACCGACGCGCAGGTCCGTGAGATCGCCACGACCAAGATGCCCGACCTCAACGCCAACGACATCGACGCCGCCGCGAAGATCATCGCCGGCACCGCCCGTTCCATGGGCATCACCGTCGAAGGCTGACCACCCCCGTAGTTGACGTGGGAGGGCCTGCTCGGCCCAGACCACGACTCCTCTCAGTACTCAGGAGCAGAAGTGAGCAAGCGCAGCAAGTCTCTCCGCGCTGCGGACGCCAAGATCGACCGGGAGAAGCTCTACGCCCCGCTCGAGGCCGTCCGTCTCGCCAAGGAGACCTCCACGACCAAGTTCGACGGCACCGTCGAGGTCGCCTTCCGTCTGGGTGTCGACCCGCGCAAGGCCGACCAGATGGTCCGTGGCACCGTGAACCTTCCGCACGGCACCGGTAAGACCGCCCGGGTCCTGGTCTTCGCGACCGGCGACCGTGCCGAGGCCGCGCGTGCCGCGGGCGCCGACATCGTCGGCTCCGACGAGCTCATCGACGAGGTCTCCAAGGGCCGCCTGGACTTCGACGCCGTCGTCGCCACCCCGGACCTCATGGGCAAGGTCGGCCGCCTCGGCCGCGTGCTCGGTCCGCGTGGTCTGATGCCGAACCCGAAGACCGGCACCGTCACCATGGACACCGCCAAGGCCGTCACCGAGATCAAGGGCGGCAAGATCGAGTTCCGGGTCGACAAGCACTCGAACCTGCACTTCATCATCGGCAAGACGTCCTTCGACGACACCAAGCTGGTGGAGAACTACGGCGCGGCGCTGGAGGAGATCCTCCGTCTGAAGCCGTCCGCCGCCAAGGGTCGCTACATCAAGAAGGCCGCGATCTCCACGACGATGGGTCCCGGCATCCCGCTGGACTCGAACCGTACGCGGAACCTCCTCGTCGAGGAGGACCCGGCCGCGGTCTGAGCCTGACGCTCACCGCGACGGTCCTTTTCCGGTGGCCCCGTCCCCCTTTCCGGGGGGCGGGGCCACCGGCGTTTTCCGGGGCGGAGCCTCGTTTCCGGCGGACGGCAGTGTGGGTGTTGTCAAGAGTGCCGGGAAAAGGCTGATGCGGTGTCGGCGGGGGTCTCTAGTGTGGAGGGGACGTCGACGGCGCCGGTCGAACCCGCCGCGCTCCGCGTTGCGTTCGCACAGCCGCACAGCCGCACAGCCGCACAGCCGCACGCCCGTACAGCCGCACATCCGCACATCCGCACCAAGATCCCGGGGGGATCACCATGAACCTTCGCACCCGCCGCTCGCTGGCCGCCCTCGCCGCGGTCACCGCCCTGGTCGCCGGCGCCACCGCCTGTGAGGAGCAGGACGCGGCCAAGGGAACCAAGGGCGGCAAGCCCGCCGCCGCCGAGGAGAAGGGCGGCGGCAACCCGGTCTCCGCGCTGACCGCTGCGTTCAAGAAGACCTCCGAGGTCAGGACCGCCCACCTCGAGATGACGATGACCGTCCCCGGCGCCCAGGGCGGCGAGATCACCATGAGCGGTGTGCAGGGCTGGGACCCGGCGCTGCTCGACGTGACGATGTCGGGCGGGGCGCTCGGCGGCGGCCAGGCGGGGGCGCCCGAGGAGATCCGCGCGGTGATGGTCGACAACGTCATGTACATGGACATGGGCAAGGCCGCCGCCGCGGAGATGGACGGCAAGCGCTGGATGAAGCTCGACTACGCCGAGATCGGCAAGGCCGCCGAGGAGGCGGGCGGGGCCGAGGCGGGCGGGCTGTCCGGCGCCATGAACGAGAACATGAACCAGGACCCGACCGAGTCGCTGGGCATCCTGCTGGAGTCGCCGAACGTCCGGAGCCTCGGCTCGGAGAAGGTCAACGGTCTCCAGGCCGAGCACTACAAGGGCACGGTGCCGGTCAAGGAGATGATCGACTCCAACAAGGCCTTCGCCGAGCTCGACAAGGAGCAGCGCGACCGTCTCGCGGCCACCGTCGAGCAGGCCGGTGTGAAGTCCTACGAGATCGAGGTCTGGGTGACGGAGGACGACCTGCCGACCCGGATGAACGTCGTCATGGACTCCGCCGTCGGCAAGATGAAGGTCAAGATGGACCTGTCGGACTTCGGGACCAAGGCGAAGGTGACCGCCCCGCCGGCCTCCGAGACCTTCGACCTCGCCGAGATGATGTCCGGCGCCGGCGCCGGCGCCTGACCGGTCGGACGACCGCTCCACGGGGCGGCAGCGCCCACGGCGCCGTGCACGGGTCGCGCGCCGGCCGCCACGGCCGGCGCGCTCGCCCTGTGGGGCGGAGGTCCACGCCCGCGTCGACCGACGCGGGACACCCGCTTCCACCGGAACGCGGGCCCCGTGGCGTGGGCCCGGAGGTCCCTCGCCGGGTCGGCAGGGGCGGATTTGCTCCGCGGTGGTGCACTCGCGTAGTCTTCCGAGGAAGCCAAAGACCGCTGGTCGTTGCCGTGCCCTCGCATGAGGGTGTGGTGGCCGAAGGATCCGCTGAAGTGCGGACGACCCGCGTAGGTGACCGTGGAGTAGTTCCCGGAGCGGCGTGAGCCGAGACGGTCGAGCTGAGCCCCGTGCGCCTGCGCATGGGGCGTTTCGTTTTTCCCAGTCCTCCTTCGGGTCCGCGCGGTCCGAATCACCCGGAAGGAGGCCGAGGCTCTATGGCGAGGCCCGACAAGGCTGCCGCGGTTGCCGAGCTTGTGGACGCGTTCCGCAGCTCCAACGCCGCCGTGCTGACCGAGTACCGCGGTCTCACCGTGGCACAGCTCAAGCAGCTGCGCCGTTCGCTCGGTGAGAACGCCCAGTACGCCGTGGTGAAGAACACGCTGACCAAGATTGCGGCCAACGAGGCCGGGATCTCCTCGCTCGACGACCTGTTCAACGGTCCGACGGCGGTCGCCTTCGTCACCGGTGACCCGGTGGAGTCGGCGAAGGGTCTCCGTGACTTCGCCAAGGAGAACCCGAATCTCGTCATCAAGGGCGGTGTCCTTGACGGCAAGGCGCTGTCCGCCGACGAGATCAAGAAGCTTGCGGACCTCGAGTCCCGCGAGGTTCTGCTGTCCAAGCTGGCCGGTGCGTTCAAGGGCAAGCAGTCCCAGACTGCCTCGCTCTTCCAGGCGCTCCCGTCGAAGCTCGTCCGCACCGTGGACGCGCTTCGTGCCAAGCAGGACGAGCAGGGCGGTGCCGAGTAATTCGGCTCGCTTTCTGATCCTCGCCGCCCACTCCTGAGACCAACCGGTCGCAAGGACGGCGCGGCAGGGATCAAATGCGGGCCAAACGTACGCCCGCCTCACCCAGTACATCCGGCACCACCTGCCGATTGAGTGGAAGGACCGCCATCATGGCGAAGCTCAGCCAGGAAGACCTGCTCGCCCAGTTCGAGGAGATGACCCTCATCGAGCTCTCCGAGTTCGTGAAGGCCTTCGAGGAGAAGTTCGACGTCACCGCCGCCGCGGCCGTCGCCGCCGCCCCGGCCGGCCCGGCCGCCGCCGCCGAGGCCCCGGAGGAGAAGGACGAGTTCGACGTCATCCTCACCGGCGCCGGCGACAAGAAGATCCAGGTCATCAAGGTCGTGCGTGAGCTGACCTCCCTCGGCCTGAAGGAGGCCAAGGACCTCGTCGACGGCACCCCGAAGCCCGTCCTCGAGAAGGTCAACAAGGAGGCCGCGGAGAAGGCCGCCGAGTCCCTCAAGGGCGCCGGCGCCTCCGTCGAGGTCAAGTGACCTCACGGATCCGCAGGGATCCCGGCTCGGTCGTGACGGCCTCCGCGTGAGCGGGCTGTAACGCTGAAGCACTGAAGAGCGATCACCCAAGTGGGTGGTCGCTCTTCGGCGTTCCAGGGGCCGCCCGGCGGGCTCCTTGCGGTGTCCGTGGCTCGGGGTAAGGTGATCTTCGCCGTGCCCGGGGGAGTCCCGCACGCAGTGCTTTCCGGTGGCCGTGGCAGCGCGCCGCCGGAGAACAGCCGGACGGCGGGGAGCCCTTGACGAACCGCACGCGGCGCGCGATTCTCAGTTCGCGTCGCGACACGATCCGTAATCCGAGGCATGGATCGGCGGCGAAGAGGGCAGTATCACCGTGCGTTGACGGCAGGGGGATATCGCTCCCGCCCGAGGCGTCGTAGACGGTGTCGAGACAAGGTGAGAACAGCGAGGGTCAGCGGCATTCGTGGGGTTCGCGCATACCCGCACTGGACATCAGTGAGCCATGTGGCTACACTGACCCTTTGCGCTGCCTGTTAGCTGCCCCCTGCCCGTCACCAGGGGTCTGCCCCGCTCGAGCCAGGAAGGCCGGACCGTCCCGACCTGGGACGTTGTCCACACTTCCTCTCCTCTGCGGGGGCCGGTACGCGCGTAGTGAGTCCGAGCCCTCGGAAGGACCCCCTCTTGGCCGCCTCGCGCACTGCCTCGACCGCGAATACGAACAACGGTGCCAGCACCGCCCCGCTGCGCATCTCCTTTGCAAAGATCAAGGAGCCCCTCGAGGTTCCGAACCTTCTGGCGCTGCAAACCGAGAGCTTCGACTGGCTGCTCGGCAACGACGCGTGGAAGGCTCGCGTCGAGGCGGCTCTGGAGTCAGGTCAGGACGTCCCCACCAAGTCCGGTCTGGAGGAGATCTTCGAGGAGATCTCCCCGATCGAGGACTTCTCCGGGTCGATGTCGCTGACCTTCCGCGACCACCGTTTCGAGCCTCCGAAGAACTCCATCGACGAGTGCAAGGAGCGCGACTTCACGTTCGCGGCCCCGCTCTTCGTCACCGCCGAGTTCACCAACAACGAGACCGGCGAGATCAAGTCCCAGACGGTCTTCATGGGCGACTTCCCGCTCATGACCAACAAGGGCACCTTCGTGATCAACGGCACCGAGCGTGTCGTGGTCTCGCAGCTGGTCCGTTCCCCCGGTGTCTACTTCGACTCGTCGATCGACAAGACGTCCGACAAGGACATCTTCTCCGCCAAGATCATCCCCTCCCGGGGTGCCTGGCTGGAGATGGAGATCGACAAGCGCGACATGGTCGGTGTCCGCATCGACCGCAAGCGCAAGCAGTCGGTCACCGTGCTGCTCAAGGCTCTCGGTTACACCACCGAGCAGATCCTCGAGGAGTTCGGCGAGTACGAGTCGATCCGCGCCACCCTGGAGAAGGACCACACCCAGGGCCAGGACGACGCGCTGCTGGACATCTACCGCAAGCTGCGTCCGGGCGAGCCGCCGACCCGTGAGGCCGCGCAGACGCTGCTCGAGAACCTCTACTTCAACCCCAAGCGCTACGACCTCGCCAAGGTCGGCCGCTACAAGGTCAACAAGAAGCTGGGCGCCGACGCCCCGCTCGACGCCGGCATCCTGACCGTCGAGGACATCCTCTCGACGATCAAGTACCTGGTGAAGCTGCACGCCGGCGAGACCGAGACGGTCGGTGACAACGGTTCGACCGTGGTCGTCGAGACCGACGACATCGACCACTTCGGCAACCGCCGCCTGCGCAACGTCGGCGAGCTGATCCAGAACCAGGTCCGTACGGGTCTCGCCCGTATGGAGCGCGTCGTGCGTGAGCGCATGACCACCCAGGACGTCGAGGCGATCACGCCGCAGACCCTGATCAACATCCGGCCGGTCGTCGCCTCCATCAAGGAGTTCTTCGGCACCAGCCAGCTGTCCCAGTTCATGGACCAGAACAACCCGCTGTCGGGTCTGACCCACAAGCGCCGCCTGTCGGCGCTGGGCCCCGGCGGTCTGTCCCGTGAGCGGGCCGGCTTCGAGGTCCGTGACGTCCACCCGTCGCACTACGGCCGCATGTGCCCGATCGAGACCCCTGAAGGCCCGAACATCGGTCTGATCGGCTCGCTCGCCTCCTACGGCCGCGTCAACGCGTTCGGCTTCGTCGAGACCCCCTACCGCAAGGTGGTCGACGGCCAGGTCACCGACGACGTCGACTACCTGACCGCCGACGAGGAGGACCGCTTCGTCATCGCGCAGGCCAACGCCCCGCTGACCGACGAGATGCGGTTCGCCGAGGCGCGCGTCCTGGTCCGCCGTAAGGGCGGCGAGGTCGACTACGTCGGTGGCGAGGACGTGGACTACATGGACGTCTCGCCGCGCCAGATGGTGTCGGTCGCGACCGCCATGATCCCGTTCCTCGAGCACGACGACGCCAACCGTGCCCTCATGGGCGCGAACATGATGCGTCAGGCCGTGCCGCTCATCAAGAGCGAGGCCCCGCTCGTCGGCACCGGCATGGAGTACCGCTCCGCGGTGGACGCCGGCGACGTGGTCAAGGCCGAGAAGGACGGTGTGGTCCAGGAGGTCTCCGCGGACTACATCACCACGGCCAACGACGACGGCACGTACGTCACGTACCGCCTGGCCAAGTTCTCGCGCTCCAACCAGGGCACCTCGGTGAACCAGAAGGTCATCGTCAACGAGGGCGACCGGATCATCACCGGTCAGGTCCTCGCCGACGGCCCGGCCACCGAGAACGGCGAGATGGCCCTCGGCAAGAACCTGCTCGTGGCGTTCATGCCGTGGGAGGGTCACAACTACGAGGACGCGATCATCCTGTCGCAGCGCCTCGTGCAGGACGACGTCCTCTCCTCGATCCACATCGAGGAGCACGAGGTCGACGCCCGTGACACCAAGCTCGGCCCCGAGGAGATCACCCGGGACATCCCGAACGTCTCCGAGGAGGTCCTGGCCGACCTCGACGAGCGCGGCATCATCCGCATCGGCGCCGAGGTCATCGCCGGCGACATCCTGGTCGGCAAGGTCACGCCCAAGGGCGAGACCGAGCTGACGCCGGAGGAGCGCCTGCTGCGCGCCATCTTCGGTGAGAAGGCCCGTGAGGTCCGTGACACCTCGCTGAAGGTGCCGCACGGCGAGACCGGCAAGGTCATCGGTGTGCGCGTCTTCGACCGCGAGGAGGGCGACGAGCTGCCGCCGGGCGTGAACCAGCTGGTCCGCGTCTACGTCGCGCAGAAGCGCAAGATCACCGACGGTGACAAGCTCGCCGGCCGTCACGGCAACAAGGGCGTCATCTCGAAGATCCTGCCGATCGAGGACATGCCGTTCCTGGAGGACGGCACCCCGGTCGACATCATCCTCAACCCGCTGGGTGTGCCGTCCCGAATGAACCCGGGACAGGTGCTGGAGATCCACCTCGGCTGGCTCGCCAGCCGCGGCTGGGACGTCTCCGGCCTGGCCGACGAGTGGGCCCGTCGCCTCCAGGCGATCGGCGCCGACGCCGTCGAGCCCGGCACCAACGTCGCCACCCCGGTGTTCGACGGCGCCCGCGAGGACGAGCTGGCCGGCCTGCTGCAGCACACCATCCCGAACCGCGACGGCAACCGCATGGTCCTGCCCACCGGTAAGGCGAGGCTGTTCGACGGCCGCTCCGGCGAGCCGTTCCCGGACCCGATCTCGGTCGGGTACATGTACATCCTCAAGCTGCACCACCTGGTCGACGACAAGCTGCACGCCCGCTCGACCGGCCCGTACTCGATGATCACCCAGCAGCCGCTGGGTGGTAAGGCCCAGTTCGGTGGTCAGCGCTTCGGCGAGATGGAGGTGTGGGCCCTCGAGGCCTACGGCGCCGCCTACGCGCTCCAGGAGCTGCTGACCATCAAGTCCGACGACGTGACCGGCCGCGTGAAGGTCTACGAGGCCATCGTCAAGGGCGAGAACATCCCTGAGCCCGGCATCCCCGAGTCCTTCAAGGTGCTCATCAAGGAGATGCAGTCCCTTTGCCTCAACGTGGAGGTGCTGTCCAGCGACGGTATGTCCATCGAGATGCGTGACACCGACGAGGACGTCTTCCGCGCTGCGGAGGAGCTCGGCATCGACCTGTCGCGGCGCGAGCCGAGCAGCGTCGAAGAGGTCTGACGGGAGTCCGGCGTGGGGCCTGCCCTCTGAGGCCGGCCCCCGCCGATCCCGCGACCCCCGTTTCAGACCACAGACTTACAACCCTGAGAGGGATTGACGCATAGTGCTCGACGTCAACTTCTTCGACGAGCTCCGGATCGGCCTGGCGACCGCTGACGACATCCGTCAGTGGAGCCACGGCGAGGTCAAGAAGCCCGAGACGATCAACTACCGCACGCTCAAGCCGGAAAAGGACGGGCTCTTCTGCGAGAAGATCTTCGGTCCCACCCGGGACTGGGAGTGCTACTGCGGCAAGTACAAGCGCGTCCGCTTCAAGGGCATCATCTGTGAGCGCTGCGGCGTCGAGGTGACCCGCGCCAAGGTGCGCCGTGAGCGGATGGGCCACATCGAGCTCGCCGCCCCCGTCACCCACATCTGGTACTTCAAGGGCGTTCCGTCGCGGCTGGGCTACCTGCTCGACCTCGCCCCGAAGGACCTCGAGAAGGTCATCTACTTCGCCGCGTACATGATCACGTACGTGGACGAGGAGCGTCGTCAGCGCGACCTGCCCTCGCTGGAGGCCCACGTCTCCGTCGAGCGCCAGCAGATCGAGAACCGCCGTGACGCGGACCTCGAGGCCCGCGCCAAGAAGCTCGAGAACGACCTCGGCGAGCTCGAGGCCGAGGGCGCCAAGGCCGACGTGCGCCGCAAGGTGCGCGACGGCGCCGAGCGCGAGATGAAGCAGCTCCGTGACCGCGCCCAGCGCGAGATCGACCGCCTCGACGAGGTGTGGAGCCGCTTCAAGAACCTCAAGGTCCAGGACCTCGAGGGCGACGAGATGCTCTACCGCGAGCTGCGTGACCGCTTCGGCACGTACTTCGACGGCTCGATGGGCGCCGCCGCGCTGCAGAAGCGGCTGGAGTCCTTCGACCTCGAGGAGGAGGCCGAGAAGCTCCGCGAGATCATCCGCACCGGCAAGGGCCAGAAGAAGACCCGTGCGCTCAAGCGCCTCAAGGTCGTCTCCGCGTTCCTGCAGACCAGCAACAGCCCCAAGGGCATGGTGCTCGACTGCGTGCCGGTCATCCCGCCGGACCTGCGTCCGATGGTGCAGCTGGACGGTGGCCGCTTCGCGACCTCCGACCTGAACGACCTGTACCGCCGCGTCATCAACCGCAACAACCGCCTGAAGCGGCTTCTCGACCTCGGCGCGCCCGAGATCATCGTGAACAACGAGAAGCGCATGCTCCAGGAGGCCGTGGACGCGCTGTTCGACAACGGCCGTCGTGGCCGGCCGGTCACCGGTCCGGGCAACCGTCCGCTGAAGTCCCTGAGCGACATGCTCAAGGGCAAGCAGGGCCGTTTCCGGCAGAACCTGCTCGGCAAGCGTGTGGACTACTCCGCGCGTTCCGTGATCGTCGTCGGTCCGCAGCTGAAGCTGCACCAGTGCGGTCTGCCGAAGGCGATGGCGCTGGAGCTCTTCAAGCCGTTCGTGATGAAGCGCCTGGTCGACCTGAACCACGCGCAGAACATCAAGAGCGCCAAGCGCATGGTCGAGCGCGGCCGCACGGTCGTGTACGACGTGCTCGAAGAGGTCATCGCGGAGCACCCGGTTCTGCTGAACCGTGCGCCCACGCTGCACCGCCTCGGCATCCAGGCCTTCGAGCCGCAGCTGGTCGAGGGCAAGGCCATCCAGATCCACCCGCTCGTCTGCACCGCGTTCAACGCGGACTTCGACGGTGACCAGATGGCCGTCCACCTGCCGCTCTCCGCGGAGGCGCAGGCCGAGGCGCGCATCCTGATGCTCTCCTCGAACAACATCCTCAAGCCCGCCGACGGCCGTCCGGTGACGATGCCGACCCAGGACATGGTCCTCGGTCTGTTCTTCCTCACCACGGACGCCGAGGGCCGCGGGCCCAAGGGCGAGGGCCGCTCGTTCGCGTCCGTCGCCGAGGCGATCATGGCCTTCGACGCCGGTGAGCTCTCGCTCCAGGCCGAGGTGGACATCCGCTTCCCGGTGGGCACCATGCCGCCCCGCGGCTGGACCCCGCCGGCCCGCGAGGAGGGCGAGCCCGAGTGGCAGCAGGGGGACTCGTTCCGTCTGCACACCACGCTGGGCCGCGCGCTCTTCAACGAGCTGCTGCCCGAGGACTACCCCTTCGTCGACGAAGAGGTGGGCAAGAAGCAGCTCTCCGAGATCGTCAACGACCTCGCCGAGCGCTACCCCAAGGTGATCGTGGCGGCGACGCTCGACAACCTGAAGTCGGCCGGTTTCTACTGGGCGACCCGTTCCGGTGTCACCGTGGCCATCTCCGACATCGTCGTCCCCGACGCGAAGAAGGAGATCGTCGCTTCGTACGAGGCCAAGGACGAGAAGGTCCAGAAGCAGTACGAGCGCGGTCTGATCACCAAGGAAGAGCGCACCAACGAGCTCATCGGGATCTGGACCGAGGCGACCAACAAGGTCGCCGAGGCCATGAACGAGAACTTCCCGAAGGTCAACCCGGTCTCGATGATGGTGAACTCGGGCGCGCGAGGCAACATGATGCAGATGCGTCAGATCGCCGGTATGCGTGGCCTGGTGTCCAACGCCAAGAACGAGACGATCCCGCGTCCCATCAAGGCCTCGTTCCGTGAGGGCCTGTCCGTGCTGGAGTACTTCATCTCCACCCACGGCGCCCGTAAGGGTCTGGCGGACACCGCTCTGCGTACCGCCGACTCGGGTTACCTCACCCGTCGTCTGGTGGACGTCTCGCAGGACGTGATCATCCGCGAGGAGGACTGCGGCACCGAGCGCGGCCTCAAGCTGAAGATCGCCGAGCGCGACGAGGCGGGCGTCTTCGCCAAGGTCGGCAACGTGGAGACCTCGGTCTACGCACGCTGCCTCGCCGAGGACATCGTCGTCGACGGCAAGGTGCTCGCCCCGGCGGGCGTCGACCTCGGTGACGTCCTCATCGAGCAGCTGGTCCGCGCCGGCGTGGAGGAGGTCAAGACCCGCTCGGTCCTGACCTGTGAGTCCGCCGTCGGCACCTGCGCCATGTGCTACGGCCGCTCGCTGGCCACCGGCAAGCTGGTCGACATCGGTGAGGCGGTCGGCATCATCGCCGCCCAGTCCATCGGTGAGCCCGGCACCCAGCTGACGATGCGTACCTTCCACACCGGTGGTGTGGCCGGTGACGACATCACCCAGGGTCTGCCGCGTGTCGTCGAGCTCTTCGAGGCCCGTACCCCGAAGGGTGTCGCCCCGATCTCCGAGGCCGCCGGCCGCGTGCGGATCGAGGAGACCGAGAAGACCAAGAAGATCGTCGTCACCCCGGACGACGGCAGCGACGAGATGCCCTACCCCATCTCCAAGCGCGCCAAGGTCCTGGTGTCCGAGGGCGACCCGGTCCAGGTCGGCCAGCAGCTGACCATGGGTGCCACCAACCCGCACGACGTGCTGCGCATCCTCGGCCAGCGTGCGGTCCAGGTGCACCTGGTCGGCGAGGTCCAGAAGGTCTACAACTCGCAGGGCGTGTCGATCCACGACAAGCACATCGAGATCATCATCCGGCAGATGCTGCGCCGCGTGACGATCATCGAGTCCGGCGACGCGGAACTGCTGCCGGGCGAGCTGGTGGAGCGCTCGAAGTTCGAGACCGAGAACCGTCGTGTGGTCCAGGAAGGCGGCCACCCGGCCTCCGGCCGTCCGCAGCTGATGGGTATCACCAAGGCCTCGCTGGCGACCGAGTCGTGGCTGTCGGCGGCGTCCTTCCAGGAGACGACCAGGGTCCTGACGGACGCGGCGATCAACGCCAAGTCCGACTCCCTGATCGGCCTCAAGGAGAACGTCATCATCGGTAAGCTCATCCCGGCCGGTACGGGTCTGTCCCGCTACCGCAACATCCGGGTCGAGCCGACCGAGGAGGCCAAGGCCGCCATGTACTCGGCGGTGGGCTACGACGACATGGACTACTCGCCGTTCGGCGCCGGCTCCGGCCAGGCGGTGCCGCTGGAGGACTACGACTACGGTCCGTACAACCAGTGAGCGAACCGCGCTGAGCGGTAGGTCCGCGTGACCTGAGGGCGGTCACCCCCGTGGGGGTGGCCGCCCTTCGGCGTGTCCCGGCGATGGACCGCACGGGGGAATTCGGGCGGGGAGGGAACCAGGAGCCCCGCGGCGGGCGTTTTACCGTCCAAGGAGAGGGGTGGTGCCGATATGTCCATGCAGCCCTGGTCCCCGTACGCGGGTGGCAGTCCGATGCTGGCGTCGACGGCCGACCGCGAGCGCGCGGTCGACGTGCTCCGCGCCGGGTACGCCGAGGGGCGGCTCGGCAAGACCGAGTTCGAGCAGCGGGTGGCCCGGGCCTACGCGGCCCGCACCCAGGCGGAGTTGTCCGGCCTGGTCGCCGACCTGCCGCAGGGGCCCGTCTCCGCCCCGCCCGCGGTGCCCTCCTACGGGCCGCCGCCCGTGCGGGGCCCCTTCGGCGCGCCTCCGCCGGTCCTCGGGGCGGCCCCCTACCCGGGCACGACCAACAGCAAGGCGACAGCGGCGATGGTGCTCGGCATCCTCGCGGTGATGTCCGCGGGGCTGACCAGCATCCCGGCGGTCGTGCTGGGGCACCAGGCGCGCTCGGAGATCCGCGCCTCGGGCCAGCAGGGCGACGGCTGCGCGGTGGCCGGCCTGGTGCTGGGCTGGATATGGATCGCCGGGTGGAGCGTGTACTGGCTGGTGGCGCTGATCGGCGCGGTGGCCTGGTCGGCGCGGTGAACCGATCGTCGCGGTGAGCCAGGCGTCGCGGTGAACTGATCGGTGCGGTGAGCCAGGCGTCGCGGGGCGGCGGCGCGTGCGGTGCCGCGGCGGGGGAGTGGTGCGGGGCGGCGGTGGGGGGTGGCCGCGTCACGGGCGGGCCCGTGCGCTACTCCGGTGCGGCGGGGCCGCGCGTCACGCCTGGACGGTGAACCCGTGCTCCGCGCCCAGCCGGCTCAGGGTGGACATGCCCGGGATGCCGTCCGCGTCGGCGCCCGAGTAGCCGCAGCGCCGCTGCCAGGCGGCGTAGGCGGTCACGGTCTGCGTGCCGTAGTGGCCGTCGGCGTACGCCGCGGTGAGCAGCCCCTCGGCCACCAGGGCCCGCTCCACGGTCTTCACGCCCTCGTAGGTGACGGGCGTGCCCGAGGCGTCCGGGTCGGTCCGTGCGGCCGTCACGAGCCGCGAGAGGTCCACCACAGGCTGCGCGGGCGGGGTCGGGGCGGCCTGGCCGAGCCGGGAGGCGATGCGCTCCCGCATGCCGGCCATGGAGAAGCCGCGGGGATCGATCTTGGTGTTGGTCCACTCCTTGTGGCCGATCACCGACCGCGCGCTCCACCGGTGGGCGCGGCAGATCGCCGCCGCGGCCGCCTCTATCGCCTCCAGCTGCGCGGCGGGCCAGGGATCCTTGCCGTCGCCGAGATTGACGCATTCGAAGCCGTAGAAGCGGGCGTTGCCGTCGGTGTTGTTCTCGTTGGGCGCCGGCAGCGCCGCCGATTCGGTGACCACGGCGCGCAGCACGTCGTCGTCGCCCAGCCCGGCGTGGTTGGCGCGGCCGTTGCCGACCAGGTGGACGGTGCCGTCCTTGGCGATCACGCCGTGGCAGAGGGGGCCGGGGAGGTCCGAGCGGCCCTCGAAGCACAGGCGGACGGTCGCGTCGGTGCCGGAGGTCACCGTGTGGTGGATCATCACGCCGTTGACCGGGCCCCATGCTCCCTTCGAGTTCCGGTTGTTGGTGCGCCAGCCGGAGTGCTCGACCACCTTCACGCCCTCGTTCCGTAGTGCTCTGACGAGGGCGTCGGCGGTCAGAGGTGAGGCCATGGTGCAGTTCCCTTCGCTCGTGTCCTTGCGGGGGTGTCCCTGCGCCTCTCATTCCCTCTGCCGTGCGTATCAACAGATGTGCCGGTGTTCGATCGTGCGTTCTCGCCGCCACCCGCGGGGGTGGCCTCCGCTCCGTCCGCGGGGCGCGCGCGGGGCGGCGGCGAGGGGCCCGCAGGACCGCGCCGGACCGGCGGGGGCGACGCCGCGGCGGGGCCCTGGCCAGCCCCGGGGCATTTGTTTTGACCACGGCGTATGCGGTAGGTACGCTCAGACCTTGTGCCTGGGGTGTGCCCTGGCCTCCTTGCGTGCCTTTCCACCGCAAGGGGAGTCCGCATCGGCCACCGTGATCCGTGCAGCTCTCCGCCTGACGGCGTAGGTCCGCGGGATTCGACACACCCGACCGCGTGGGTCGGCGATGTTCCAGGTTAGCTTCACCATTCGGCACACAGAAACCGGAGAAGTAGTGCCTACGATCCAGCAGCTGGTCCGGAAGGGCCGGCAGGACAAGGTCGAGAAGAACAAGACGCCCGCACTCGAGGGTTCCCCTCAGCGCCGTGGCGTCTGCACGCGTGTGTTCACGACCACCCCGAAGAAGCCGAACTCGGCCCTGCGTAAGGTCGCGCGTGTGCGTCTGACCAGCGGTATCGAGGTCACTGCTTACATTCCGGGTGAGGGACACAACCTGCAGGAGCACTCGATCGTGCTCGTGCGCGGCGGCCGTGTGAAGGACCTGCCCGGTGTTCGTTACAAGATCATCCGCGGTTCCCTCGACACCCAGGGTGTCAAGAACCGCAAGCAGGCCCGCAGCCGCTACGGCGCCAAGAAGGAGAAGTAAGAATGCCTCGTAAGGGCCCCGCCCCGAAGCGCCCGGTCATCATCGACCCGGTCTACGGTTCTCCTCTGGTGACCTCCCTGATCAACAAGGTGCTGCTGAACGGCAAGCGCTCCACCGCCGAGCGCATCGTCTACGGCGCCATGGAGGGCCTTCGCGAGAAGACCGGCAACGACCCGGTCATCACGCTGAAGCGCGCTCTCGAGAACATCAAGCCGACCCTCGAGGTCAAGTCCCGCCGTGTCGGTGGCGCGACCTACCAGGTGCCGATCGAGGTCAAGCCCGGTCGCGCCAACACGCTGGCCCTGCGCTGGCTGGTCGGTTACTCCCGCGCCCGTCGCGAGAAGACGATGACCGAGCGTCTGCTCAACGAGCTTCTCGACGCCTCGAACGGCCTCGGTGCGGCCGTCAAGAAGCGCGAGGACACGCACAAGATGGCCGAGTCCAACAAGGCCTTCGCGCACTACCGCTGGTAGTCGCAGACCCCATCGAGACCGAGAGAAGACTGAAGCCTTATGGCTACCACTTCGCTTGACCTGGCCAAGGTCCGCAACATCGGGATCATGGCCCACATCGACGCGGGCAAGACGACCACCACCGAGCGGATCCTGTTCTACACCGGCGTCAGCTACAAGATCGGTGAGGTCCACGACGGCGCCGCGACCATGGACTGGATGGAGCAGGAGCAGGAGCGTGGCATCACGATCACCTCTGCTGCCACCACCTGTCACTGGCCGCTGGAAGACGTCGACCACACCATCAACATCATCGACACCCCGGGTCACGTCGACTTCACCGTCGAGGTGGAGCGCTCCCTGCGCGTGCTCGACGGTGCCGTGACGGTGTTCGACGGCGTCGCCGGCGTGGAGCCCCAGTCCGAGACGGTGTGGCGTCAGGCCGACCGTTACGGCGTTCCGCGTATCTGCTTCGTGAACAAGCTGGACCGTACCGGCGCGGACTTCTTCCGCTGCGTTGACATGATCGTCAACCGCCTGGGCGCCCAGCCGATCGTGATGCAGCTGCCGATCGGCGCCGAGGCCGACTTCGTCGGCGTCGTCGACCTGGTCCGCATGAAGGCCCTCGTCTACTCGCCCGAGGCCACCAAGGGCGAGATGTACGACGTCGTCGACATCCCGGCCGACCTGCAGGAGCAGGCCGAGGAGTACCGCGCCAAGCTGGTCGAGGACGTCGCGGAGAACGACGAAGAGCTGATGGAGATGTACCTCGAGGGCACCGAGCCCACCGAGGAGCAGCTCTACGCGGCGATCCGTCGTATCACCATCGCGTCCGGCAAGGGCGGCGGCACCACCGTCACCCCCGTGTTCTGCGGCACCGCGTTCAAGAACAAGGGCGTTCAGCCCCTGCTCGACGCCGTCGTGCGCTACCTGCCGTCGCCGGTCGACATCGAGGCGATCGAGGGCACGGACCCGAAGGACGCCGAGACCGTCGTCAAGCGGAAGCCGTCCGACGACGAGCCGCTGGCTGCCCTCGCCTTCAAGATCATGAGCGACCCGCACCTCGGCAAGCTCACCTTCGTCCGGGTGTACTCGGGCCGCCTGGAGTCCGGCTCTTCGGTGCTGAACTCCGTGAAGGGCAAGAAGGAGCGCATCGGCAAGATCTACCGCATGCACGCGAACAAGCGTGAGGAGATCGACTCGGTGGGCGCCGGCGACATCATCGCCGTCATGGGTCTCAAGCAGACCACGACCGGTGAGACGCTGTCGGACGACAAGGCCCCGGTCATCCTGGAGTCCATGGACTTCCCGGCGCCGGTGATCCAGGTCGCCATCGAGCCCAAGTCCAAGGGTGACCAGGAGAAGCTGGGTGTCGCCATCCAGCGTCTCGCGGAGGAGGACCCCTCCTTCCAGGTTCACTCGGACGAGGAGACCGGCCAGACCATCATCGGTGGTATGGGCGAGCTGCACCTCGAGGTGCTGGTCGACCGTATGCGCCGTGAGTTCAAGGTCGAGGCCAACGTCGGCAAGCCGCAGGTCGCGTACCGTGAGACGATCCGCAAGGCCGTCGAGCGCGTGGACTACACCCACAAGAAGCAGACCGGTGGTACCGGTCAGTTCGCCAAGGTGCAGATCGCGATCGAGCCCATCGAGGGCGGCGAGGCGTCGTACGAGTTCGTGAACAAGGTCACCGGTGGCCGCATCCCGAAGGAGTACATCCCTTCGGTGGACGCCGGTGCGCAGGAAGCCATGCAGTTCGGCATCCTCGCCGGTTACGAGATGACCGGCGTGCGTGTCATCCTCATCGACGGTGGCTACCACGAGGTCGACTCCTCCGAGCTCGCGTTCAAGATCGCGGGTTCGCAGGCCTTCAAGGAGGCCGCACGCAAGGCCAGCCCCGTGCTGCTCGAGCCGATGATGGCCGTCGAGGTCACCACGCCCGAGGACTACATGGGCGAGGTCATCGGCGACATCAACTCCCGCCGTGGTCAGATTCAGGCCATGGAGGAGCGCGCCGGCGCCCGCGTCGTGAAGGGCCTGGTCCCGCTGTCGGAGATGTTCGGCTACGTCGGCGACCTCCGCAGCAAGACGTCGGGTCGCGCGAGCTACTCGATGCAGTTCGACTCCTACGCCGAGGTTCCGCGGAACGTCGCCGAGGAGATCATCGCGAAGGCCAAGGGCGAGTAACTCCACCGAGTTCCACGCTTTAGGCTTGACTCCGTGCCTCCAGGGGCATTCCGGCGCGAACCGAGAGGAACGTGCCGGGGTGCCCCGAGGGGCCGGGCATTCCAGCAAAGATCACCTGGCGCCGATGAAGCAAGGCGTTCAGAACCACTCCCAGGAGGACCCCAGTGGCGAAGGCGAAGTTCGAGCGGACTAAGCCGCACGTCAACATCGGCACCATCGGTCACATCGACCACGGTAAGACGACCCTCACGGCCGCCATTACCAAGGTGCTGCACGACGCGTACCCGGACCTGAACGAGGCCACCGCGTTCGACAACATCGACAAGGCTCCTGAGGAGCGCCAGCGCGGTATCACCATCTCCATCGCGCACGTCGAGTACCAGACGGAAGACCGGCACTACGCCCACGTCGACTGCCCGGGTCACGCGGACTACATCAAGAACATGATCACCGGTGCCGCCCAGATGGACGGCGCGATCCTGGTGGTCGCCGCGACCGACGGCCCGATGCCGCAGACCAAGGAGCACGTGCTCCTGGCCCGCCAGGTCGGCGTTCCGTACATCGTCGTCGCCCTGAACAAGGCCGACATGGTGGACGACGAGGAGATCCTGGAGCTCGTCGAGCTCGAGGTTCGTGAGCTCCTCACCGAGTACGAGTTCCCGGGCGACGACGTTCCGGTCGTCAAGGTCTCCGCTCTGAAGGCGCTCGAGGGCGACCAGAAGTGGGCCGACTCGGTTCTCGAGCTCATGAAGGCCGTCGACACCGCGATCCCGCAGCCGGAGCGCGACGTCGACAAGCCGTTCCTCATGCCGATCGAGGACGTCTTCACGATCACCGGTCGCGGTACGGTCGTCACCGGCCGTATCGAGCGTGGTGTCCTGAAGGTCAACGAGACCGTCGACATCATCGGCATCAAGACCGAGAAGACCACCACCACGGTCACCGGTATCGAGATGTTCCGCAAGCTGCTCGACGAGGGCCAGGCCGGTGAGAACGTCGGTCTGCTCCTCCGTGGCATCAAGCGCGAGGACGTCGAGCGCGGCCAGGTCATCATCAAGCCGGGTTCGGTCACCCCGCACACCGAGTTCGAGGCCCAGGCCTACATCCTCGGCAAGGACGAGGGTGGTCGCCACACCCCGTTCTTCAACAACTACCGCCCGCAGTTCTACTTCCGTACGACGGACGTGACCGGCGTCGTGACCCTCCCCGAGGGCACCGAGATGGTCATGCCGGGTGACAACACCGAGATGAAGGTGGACCTCATCCAGCCCATCGCCATGGAGGAGGGCCTGAAGTTCGCCATCCGTGAGGGTGGTCGTACCGTGGGCGCCGGCCAGGTCACCAAGATCGTCAAGTAAGTTCCCTTGCCTGACGGTCACTCGATGACCTGAGCTCTTGTGGCTCAAGGAGGGCCCGCACGACATCACGTCGTGCGGGCCCTTCGGCGTTCCCGCACCCGTTGCCGTACCCGTTCCCGTCGTCCCGGCCCCTCTCGTGGGCCCTCACAGGTCTCTCCGGTCCCGCTGGGCTCCCCGAGGGCCCCTTCCCGTCCGTCGGCGGTTCTCGGCCGCGCACGGGGAGCTTCTCGCGTCGCGGCCGGGGGGCTTTCAGCCCGCTTCCTGCCGCCCTCCCTGCCGTCCTTCTCGCCGCGGCCGGCGCAGGCGGGTGCATCGTTTTCGCCAAGTTCCCGGCTCCCCGTTTCCCGCGCTTCCGCTGCGGACCCGGAGGGCCGCAGTGCGCCCGACGGGCGTGATCGTTGCAGGTCACGGCCGGTTTGCGGCGGGCCCGCAGGCGTTGCGGCACGTTGCGGAAGAAATCCCGCGACTTTCGCGCCGTCTCGTGGCCGATTTCGAAAACCGGCGCTCCCCGTGCCCTGGCGGGAGGGCGCCCTCGCGGTCGTTTCCGCCTGCGATTTCCGGATCTTCCCGGTCGTGTTCGCGTATCGAAAGTTTTCGTTGCTCCCGACCCGTTGTCGTGCTCCCGTCCCTGCCCCAACATTTGTCAGGCCGGTTACCAAATTCAGCCGAGAAGTGGGTGAGCCATGCGCGGGAACGTCAGCCGTAGGTCGGTTCTGGGAACAGGGGCGGCCGCGGGCCTGGTGGCACTCCCCCTGGTCGGCGGTGGGGCCGGTACCGGGTACGCGGCCCAGGGTGACGCGGAACGCGGCGCGGCCGGAGGGGGGCCGCGCCGCACCGACTCGGGCGCGTACATCACGTTCCAGCCGGAGGCCGGCGCCTTCCCGCTGGTGCGCAAGGGGCACGCCGCCCCGGTGATCGTGGACGCCGACGACTTCGCGGGCGTGGTCCGGGTCGCCGCGGACCTGCGCGCCGACGTCGAGCGGGTCAGCGGCGTGAAGCCGGCGTCGCGCGCGGGGTCGGCCCGTGAGGTCGTCATCGTCGGAACGCTCGGCCGCAGCGAGCTGGTGGACAAGCTCGTCGCGTCCGGGAAGCTGGACGTCTCCCGCATCCGGGGGAAGTGGGAGACCTCCCAGCAGACGGTGGTCGAGCGCCCGATGCCCGGCGTCGACCGCGCCCTGGTGATCGTGGGCAGCGACCAGCGCGGCGCCATCTACGGCGCCTACGACGTCAGCCGCGGCATCGGCGTCTCCCCCTGGTACTGGTGGGACGACGTCGTGCCGGTGCAGCGCCGCGAGATCTACGTCAAGGCCGGTTCCTGGACGCAGGGCACCCCGAAGGTCAAGTTCCGTGGTGTCTTCATCAACGACGAGAACCCGAACCTCGGCACCTGGGCGCCCCAGTTCTTCGGTCCGGGCAAGGCGCCGGGCTTCGACGGCGGCTTCAACGCCGCGTTCTGGGAGAAGGTCTTCGAGGTCCTGCTCCGCCTGAAGGGCAACTACCTGTGGCCGGCCGTGTGGGGCCGCGCGTTCGCCGAGGACGACCCGGAGAACCACGCCCGCGCCACCGCCTACGGCGTGGTCATGGGCACCTCGCACGAGGCCCCGATGATGCGCGGCATCGAGGAGTGGAACCGCCACGCCAAGGCCGCCGTCCGCGACTCCGCGGGCAACATCACCACCCCCGGCTCCGACCCCTACGGCGGCACCGGCGAGTGGTCCTTCCGCCGCAACCGCGCCGCCATCGAGGCGTACTGGCGCGACGGCATCAAGCGCATGAAGGAGCAGGGCTACGAGGGTGTGGTCACCCTCGGCATGCGCGGCAACGGCGACGTCAGCCTGCCCGACGGCGACGGCATCGAGCTGATGCACGAGATCATCAGCACCCAGCGCGGGATCATCAAGGAGATCCTGGGCTCCGAGACCGCGGTGCCGCAGGTGTGGACGCTCTACAAGGAGGTCCAGCGGTACTGGGCCAAGGGCCTGCGCGCCCCCGAGGACGTCACGGTGGTGTTCTGCGACGACAACTGGGGCAACATCCGCAAGCACCCGGACCCGGCCGAGCCGTACCGCTCGGGCAACTACGGCGTGTACTACCACTTCGACTACGTGGGCGGCGGCCGCAACTACAAGTGGGTCGACACCACGTCCCTGCCGAACATGTGGGACCAGCTCCACCAGGCCGTCTCCTACGGCAACCACGGCCTGTGGGTCGTCAACGTCGGCGACCTGAAGGGCAACGAGCTGCCCACGCAGTTCTTCCTCGACTACGCCTGGAGCCCCAGCCGCTGGGAGCTCGACGAGATCGGGGAGTGGGAGCGGAACTACGCCGAGCTGCACTTCGGCAAGGAGCACGCCGAGGCCATCGCCGCGGTGCTGTCGCGCTACGCCCACCTGCAGCAGCTCCGCAAGCCGGAACTGCTCAACCGGCGCATCACGCTCGACCCCACCAAGGACCTGGCCACCGACAACTCCGCGGTCGTCTACGACGACAAGCAGACCCCGTTCTACTGGGGCGAGCTGGAGCGCGTCACGCAGGACTGGCGGGAGCTCGCCAAGGAGACGGCGCGGATCGGGCGCAAGCTGCCCGCCTCCGCCCAGGACGCCTGGTTCGAGCTGGTCGGCTACAACGTCCTCGCCACCGCCAACGTCTACGACCTGCGCGAGGCGGAGTTCACCAACATCCACTACGCCGGCCAGGGCCGCGCGGCCACCAACGCGCTCGCCGACCGCGCCGAGGCGGGCCTGCAGGAGGACTTCCGCCTGCAGGACGTCTTCAACACGCAGATCGCGGACGGCAAGTGGAAGGGCTTCCAGCTCCAGCCGCACATCGACTACGGCGACATCGAGCGGTACGGCCCCAACGCGCCGTGGCAGCAGCCCGAGGTGAACAACGTCGCGATCAAGGACGTGCTCTTCCCCGCGGTCAAGCGCATCGAGGTCCCCGACACCGCCGAGATGGGTGTCGCCGTCTCCGGCTCGGAGAAGTGGTGGCCGGCGGCGGAGACGGAGGCCGTCCTCCCCGAGTTCAGCCCGTACCGCACCGGCGACGACGCCTTCATCGAGATCTTCAACCGGGGCACCCGGTCCTTCGCCTACACGGTCACCTCGTCCGCGCCGTGGCTGCGCGTGGAGCGCACCCGTGGCACGGTCGGCACGCAGGTCCGGCTGACGGTGTCGGTGGACTGGCACCGCGCGCCGGCCGGGCGCAGCGAGGCCGAGCTCACCGTGGAGGGCGCCGGCGCCACCGTCACCGTGAAGGCGGTCGCCGACCACACCTCGGCGCGGGGTCTCAAGGGCTTCGTGGAGGCGGGCGGTTACATCGCGATCGACGCCGAGCACCACAGCCGTGCCGTCGCCACCAAGGACGCCGGGTGGCTGCGGATCGACCGCATCGGCCGCAGCTCCGCGGGCATGACCCCGACCCCGGTGACGGCTCCCACCCAGACCCCGGGCAGCGGCCCGTACCTCGAGTACGACGTGACGGTCCTGACGCCGGGCGAGGTCACCGTCTGGGCCTACCTGTCGCCGCGCAACCCGACCCTCCCCGGCACGGGCCTGCGGTACGCGGTCTCGTTCGACGGCGACGCCCCGAAGACCGTCGACATCACCGCCGCGACCGGTGCGGACGACGGCGGCATGAACAAGCGGTGGGAGCGCAACACCTCCGACAACGTCAACCGGACGCCCACCAAGCACACGCTGACGGCGGGCACCCACAAGCTGCGGTTCTGGATGGTCGACCCGACCGTCGTCCTGCAGCGCCTGATCGTCGACACCGGCTCGCTGCCGACGACCTACCTCGGCCCGGTGGAGAGCCGCCGGGTCCGCTGAGACCAGAGGCGCCGACCTGGGGAGGTCCGGCGCCTCTACCCCCCACATCCCCCACACCACAGCCCGGCCGCGTCCTGCGGCCCGGCGATCCCGGCGTCACCGTCGGCGGGGGCAGTGCTGCCGGCGGGCAGCACTGCCCCCGCCGGGGCCGCCGTCCTCGGCACCACCGCCGTCCCGGCGCGGGTGCCGCAACGCTCCACCGACATCAAGCACCATCGAGAGGACCGCAATGAAGCACCTCCGTGCTGCCGCAGCCGTCATGGCGAGCGGGGCGCTGCTGTTCACCGGCGCCGTCACCTCCGCGCAGGCCGCTCCGGCGGGCCCGCACCACCACACCAAGGGTGCTCCGCTGAAGGCCCTGGCCAACCGCGACCACCTGCTCTTCGGCACCGCGGTCAACATGGACGCCCTCGCCGAGGACGCGACCTACCGCAAGATCACGGCCCGCGAGTTCAGCTCGGTCACCGCCGAGAACGTGATGAAGTGGGAGACCCTCCAGCCGCAGCGCGGGGTCTACGACTTCACCCAGGGCGACGCCCTGGTGAACTTCGCCCGCTCCAACGGCCAGGCGGTCCGCGGTCACACCCTGCTGTGGCACAACCAGCTCCCGGGCTGGCTGACCTCGGGCGTGGCCGACGGCTCGATCTCCAAGGACGAGCTGCGCCAGATCCTGCGTGAGCACATCACCACGGTGGCCAAGCACTACAAGGGCAAGCTCTACCAGTGGGACGTCGTCAACGAGGTCTTCGAGGAGGACGGCAGCTACCGCCAGTCGCTCTGGTACCAGCAGCTCGGCCCGTCCTACATCGCCGACGCCTTCCGCTGGGCCCACCAGGCCGACCCGCACGCGAAGCTGTACGTCAACGACTACAACGTCGAGGGCGTCAACGCGAAGTCGACCGCCTACTACAACCTGGTGAAGGACCTGCGGGCCCAGGGCGTCAAGGTGGACGGCTTCGGCATCCAGGGCCACCTGGGCACCCAGTACGGGTTCCCGGGCGACATCCCGGCCAACCTGAAGCGCTTCGCCGACATCGGTGTGGAGTCCTCCTTCACCGAGGTCGACGTGCGCGGCGTGATGCCGATGGACGAGACCAAGCTCAACCGTCAGGCCGAGTACTTCAGCGGCATGCTGGACGCCTGCCTCGACCAGAGGAAGTGCACCTCGTTCACGATCTGGGGCTTCGCCGACCAGTACTCGTGGGTGCCCGGCGTCTTCTCGGGTGAGGGCTCGGCCAACATCTACGACGAGAACTACGCCCCGAAGCCGTCCTACTGGGCGGTGCGCGAGGAGCTCGCCGGCGGTCGCAACGACTGACCCGTCCACGGGCCCTCACCGGCCCACGTCCCTCCTGTCCCCGTGACAGGGGAACCGGCTCCGGCGGGCAACTCTTCACCCCGCGCCGCCCGCCGGTGACACGCCCCCGCCGGAGTTCCTCCATCCCTCCGGCGGGGGCGCCTTGCTGTCCGGGGCGCGGCGCGGGGAGGAGAGCCGAGGGAGCGGGGCGTCAGCCCATGGCCGCCAGCAGCGCCTCGCAGGCGTCCTCGCAGGAGCGGCAGGCCGCGGCGCAGAGCCGGCAGTGGTCGTGCTGGGTGTGGTGGGCGCACTCCTCGCCGCAGGCCCGGCAGGCCGCGGCGCACGCGGTGAGCATGGCCCGGGTGACGTCGACGTCCGAGCCGGTGTGCCGGGACAGGACGCGGGCCGTGGTGCCGCAGACGTCGGCGCAGTCCAGGTCGGAGCGGACACAGGTGGCGAGCTCGTCGACCATGTCCTCGGAGAGGCACGCGTCCGCGCACGCCGTGCACACCTGGCCGCAGGACACGCACTCCTCGACGCAGGCGGTGAGTTTCTCCCGGTCGACGCCGCCGAGGGCGGAGGGGTAGGCGTCGAGCATCTCCTTGACCTTGAGCGTGGTCATGCGGTCACTCTCCTTCCGCTGGTCACCCTGGCCGGGTGGGCGGATCGAGGCGGGGCAAACCTGAACGCGGGAGGGCGGCGGGCATTCCGCCCGCCGCCCTCCCGCGACCTGCGCCGACGATCCGGGACCCGCCTCCCGGCTCAGAGTTCTGTCCGGCTCAGAGGTCCTGTCCGGCTCAGGGGTGCGCCTCGCTCAGTGGTGCGCCCCGCTCAGTGGGCGGCGGACGGCGCCTGGGGGCCGCGGCCGCGGGCGGCCGGGCCGGTGGTGACCAGCAGGCCCGCCACGACCGCGGCGAGCAGCATCGCCCCGACGCCCCACCACAGCGCGTGGGTGAATCCGTGCACCATGGCCTCCTGCGCCAGTCGTGCCGGGCCGCCCGAGCCGGGACGGTGCTCGCCCAGGTAGCTGCTGGTGGCCGAGGTGGCGAGGGTGTTGAGCAGGGCCGTGCCGAGCGAGCCGCCCACCTGCTGCGCGGTGTTGACCGTGGCCGAGGTGACGCCGGCGTCCTGCGGCCGGACGCCCGCCGTCGCGGTGGAGAAGACCGGCATGAAGGTCAGACCCATGCCGAGGCCCAGCAGCAGCATGCCGGGGAGGACGTGCGTCGCGTAGGCGGAGTCGACCTCCAGGAAGGTCAGCCAGCTCAGGCCGGCCGCGCCGAGGACCATGCCGGGGACCATCAGCATCCGCGGCGGGGTGCTGGGCAGCAGGCGCGCCGAGATCTGCGTGGAGCCGATCATGATCGCCGCGGACATCGGCAGGAAGGCCAGACCCGTCCTGACGGGGGAGTACCCGAGGATGCCCTGCAGGTAGTAGGTCATGAAGAGGAACACGCCGAACATGCCGATGGTGGCCAGGCCCATGGTGAGGAAGCTGCCCGCGCGGTTGCGGTCGGCGAGCACCCGCAGCGGGAGCAGCGGTGTGGCGGTCCGGGCCTGCCACAGGCCGAAGCAGACGAGCAGCAGCGCGCCGCCGATCAGCAGCGTCAGCACGGTGGAGTCGCTCCAGCCCTGGGCCTCGGCCTCCGAGAAGCCGTACACGACGGCGACCAGACCGCCGCAGCCGAGCAGCACACCGGGCACGTCCAGCCGCGCCTCGCGGTGGCCGGGCCGGTCGTGCAGCAGGACCAGCGCGCCGATCACCGCGATCACGGCGATCGGGATGTTGACGTACAGGCACCAGCGCCAGTCCAGGTACTCGGTGAGGATGCCGCCGAGCAGCAGGCCGATCGCGCCGCCCGCGCCGGCCAGCGCGCCGTAGATGCCGAACGCCTTGCCGCGCTCGCGCGGGTCGGTGAAGGTGGTGGTCATCAGCGAGAGCGCGCTCGGGGCGAGCAGCGCGCCGAACGCGCCCTGAAGGGCGCGGGCCGCGAACAGCATCCCGGACGTCTGGGCCGCTCCGCCGATCGCGGAGGCGACCGCGAAGCCGACCAGGCCGATCATGAACGTGCGCTTGCGGCCGACCAGGTCGGCGACCCGGCCGCCGAGCAGCAGGAGACCGCCGAAGGCCAGGGTGTAGGCGGTGATCATCCACTGCCGGTTGCCGTCGGATATCTCCAGCGCCTTCTGCGCCGAGGGCATCGCGATGTTCACGATGGTGGCGTCGAGCACCACCATCAGCTGGGCCAGGGCGATGACCACCAGGCCCCACCAGCGGCGGGGGTCGGGCGCGTCGTCGACGCCGCCGGGGGCGGCGGGCGACGCGGTCCGTGTCGCTCCCTTGGAAGCGGGGAATGAGGGTTCGCTCATGGCGAGGACGTCGCTCCTTCGAGGGAATTCATCAGTTCAGCAGATCATCAGTAGTGCTGAACATCAGTGAAGGATACGCTCATTCCCATGAAGGACGCGCCTCTTTTGTCGCAGCGCCTCGGCTACCTGCTGAAGCAGGCCCAGGGCCGCCTGTCCGCCGAGCTGGTCGAGGCGCTGGCGCCGTTCCGCCTCCACCCGCGGGAGCTGGCGGTCCTCGCCGTCATCCACGATTCGGCGGAGCAGCCTTCGCAGATGGAGCTCGCCGAGTGGATCTGCCTGGACCGCACCAGCATGGTCGGCGCGATCGACTCCCTGGAGCGCAACGGGTACGTGGAGCGGCGCCGCAGCGACCTGGACCGGCGGCGCAACGTCATCACCCTCACGCCGGAGGGCGAACGGTGCCTGGCCGAGGCCGAACAGGCGCGTGAACGGGTGGAGCGTGCCTTCCTCGCCCCGCTGGACCCGCAGGCCGCGGCCGCCCTGGTCGACGCCCTCGCCACCCTGCTCGACACCCACGGCGCCGGCCCCATGGGCCACCGGGGCTGCCCCTCGTGACCGGGCGTCCCCCAGGCCTGAACTCCCCCTCGCACTGCGGAAGTTGACACCCGACCGGTGCGGCCTCCCGGCCACCGCGCGGCGCGAGCCGACCGCGCTCACGCTCCGGTGATCCAGCGCCTCCCGCGGATATGGCGGTCACGGCAGCCGTGTGCCCTCCGCTTCACCCGAACGGGCATGATCCGCGCCACATTCGACGGGGGAGCCCGCGCCCGAGGCCCGGCAGGCCCGGGGGAGGGGGAGGGGAAGGGCGTGGAGGAGGGGGTGCGAATGGGCCGACCGTGTCGCGGAGGGCCGCGCTGACCTGCTGCTTTGTACGCACCGTGCGCGACACGGCACCCTTGGGTTTGACGTGCTCGGCGCGCCGGGTACTCTCTTCCGCCCGATTGGCCAGGCTCGTCTGCCGTATGGCACACTAGCCAAGTTGCTCGGTCGAGTGTTGATGTCGCACGTCTCCCGCCGGGAGGACCGGAAGCGAGTCCCACAGTACTCGTCAGCCCCATGCGGGCTGGAAGTACGGGAATCTTCCGGGAAGTGTCGGCGCAGCTCCGGCCAGGCACCCGGTGGGCCTTCCGCTCCCGGTTCCGCGGCAGCGAGCCGCACTCCCATCACCATCTGGTAGGGACTTCCGATTCGTTCGGGACTTCGTATCGACGGGAGCGCGACACGCCCGACCGCGTGGGTCGGCGAAGAGGGTCCAGCAAACCCACTGGGTTCCAGAGCGTTACTAGAGACAGGACTACTGAGTAGCCATGGCGGGACAGAAGATCCGCATCCGGCTCAAGGCCTACGACCACGAGGTCATCGACTCTTCGGCGAAGAAGATCGTCGAGACGGTGACTCGCACTGGTGCGTCGGTCGCGGGCCCGGTGCCGCTGCCCACTGAGAAGAACGTGTACTGCGTCATCAAGTCGCCGCACAAGTACAAGGACTCGCGCGAGCACTTCGAGATGCGCACGCACAAGCGCCTGATCGACATTCTCGACCCGACTCCGAAGACCGTTGACTCCCTGATGCGACTCGACCTCCCGGCCGGTGTCGACATCGAGATCAAGCTCTGAAGGCCGGTGATCTGAGAATGGCTAAGCAGATCAAGGGCATCCTGGGCGAGAAGCTCGGCATGACGCAGGTGTGGGACGCGAACAACCGCGTCGTCCCGGTCACCGTCGTCAAGGCCGGCCCGAACGTCGTGACCCAGGTCCGTACGAACGACACCGACGGCTACGAGTCGGTCCAGATCGCCTTCGGCGAGATCGACCCGCGCAAGGTGAACAAGCCCCTCAAGGGCCACTTCTCCAAGGCCGACGTCACTCCCCGCCGCCACCTCGTCGAGATCCGTACCTCGGACGCTTCCGAGTACACCCTCGGCCAGGAGATCACCGCTGAGGTGTTCGAGGCCGGCATCAAGGTCGACGTGACCGGCAAGAGCAAGGGCAAGGGCTTCGCCGGTGTCATGAAGCGTCACAACTTCCGTGGCGGCAAGGCCTCGCACGGTGCCCACCGCGTGCACCGCAAGCCCGGTTCGATCGGTGGCTGCGCCACCCCGGGCCGCGTCTTCAAGGGCATGCGCATGGCTGGCCGTATGGGCAACGAGCGCGTGACCACCCAGAACCTGACCGTCCACGCCGTTGACGCGGAGAAGGGTCTGCTGCTCATCAAGGGCGCGGTTCCCGGTCCGAACGGCGGCCTCGTCCTGGTCCGCACCGCGGCCAAGGGGGCCTGAGGTAATGAGCACTGTTGACATCCTTTCGCCGGCGGGCGACAAGGCCGGTACCGTCGAGCTCCCCTCGGAGATCTTCGACGCCAAGGTCAGCGTTCCGCTGATCCACCAGGTCGTCGTCGCGCAGCTGGCCGCGGCCCGTCAGGGCACGCACAAGACCAAGACCCGCGCCGAGGTCCGTGGTGGTGGCCGCAAGCCTTACCGCCAGAAGGGCACCGGTCGCGCCCGTCAGGGTTCGACCCGCGCGCCTCAGTTCGCCGGTGGTGGCGTCGTGCACGGTCCCGTGCCGCGTGACTACTCGCAGCGGACCCCCAAGAAGATGAAGGCCGCCGCCCTGCGTGGCGCCCTCACCGACCGGGCGCGTCACAACCGCATCCACGTCGTCTCCGGCGTGGTCGAGGGTGCCGCCTCCACGAAGGCCGCCAAGTCGCTGTTCGGCAAGATCTCGGAGCGTAAGAACCTGCTCCTGGTCGTCGACCGCGCCGACGAGGCCGCGTGGCTGTCCGCCCGCAACCTGCCCCAGGTCCACATCCTGGAGCCGGGCCAGCTGAACACGTACGACGTTCTCGTCTCGGACGACGTGGTCTTCACCAAGGCCGCTTTCGAGTCCTTCGTGTCCGGCGGCCAGGCCGTCACCGAAGGGAGCGAGGCCTGATGGCTACGCGTCACCCGAGCATCGCCTCCAAGGCTGCGAAGGCCGCCAAGGCCGCGCGCGTCGCCAAGGCGCGCCGCCACGCCGCCGAGGGCAAGAACACCGTCGTCACCCCGGCCAGCAAGTCGTACACGGACCCCCGTGACGTGCTGCTGAAGCCGGTCGTGTCGGAGAAGAGCTACGCGCTCATCGACGAGAACAAGTACACGTTCCTCGTCGACACGCGGGCCAACAAGACCCAGATCAAGCAGGCCGTGCAGTCGGTCTTCTCGGTCAAGGTCACCGGGGTCAACACGATCAACCGCCAGGGCAAGCGCAAGCGGACCCGCACCGGGTTCGGCAAGCGTCCCGACACCAAGCGCGCGATCGTAACCCTCGCTGAGGGCGACCGTATCGACATCTTCGGCGGTCCGACCGCCTGACGGCGGTCGGAATCGTCCAGATTTCGGATTACTTCCGAGGACTGAGAGACAATGGGTATCCGCAAGTACAAGCCGACGACTCCGGGCCGTCGTGGCTCCAGCGTCGCCGACTTCGTCGAGGTCACGCGGTCCACGCCGGAGAAGTCGCTGGTCCGCCCGCTGCACAGCAAGGGCGGCCGTAACAACGCCGGTCGTGTGACCGTTCGCCACCAGGGTGGTGGCCACAAGCGCGCCTACCGCGTGATCGACTTCCGTCGTCACGACAAGGACGGCGTGCCCGCGAAGGTCGCGCACATCGAATACGACCCCAACCGCACCGCGCGCATCGCGCTGCTGCACTACGCGGACGGCGAGAAGCGCTACATCCTCGCCCCGCGCAACCTGCAGCAGGGTGACCGCGTCGAGAACGGTCCCGGGGCCGACATCAAGCCGGGCAACAACCTGGCGATCCGCAACATCCCGGTCGGTACCACGATCCACGCGATCGAGCTCCGTCCGGGCGGCGGCGCCAAGTTCGCCCGCTCCGCCGGTACCTCCGTGCAGCTGCTCGCGAAGGAGGGCTCGATGGCCCACCTCCGCATGCCTTCCGGTGAGATCCGCCTGGTGGACGTGCGCTGCCGCGCGACCATCGGCGAGGTCGGCAACGCCGAGCAGAGCAACATCAACTGGGGCAAGGCCGGCCGCAAGCGGTGGCTGGGCGTTCGCCCGACCGTCCGTGGTGTCGTCATGAACCCGGTCGACCACCCGCACGGTGGTGGTGAAGGCCGTACCTCCGGTGGCCGTCACCCCGTCTCCCCGTGGGGCAAGAAGGAAGGTCGTACTCGTTCGCCCAAGAAGGCGTCGAACAAGTACATCGTCCGCCGCCGCAAGACGAACAAGAAGCGCTAGGAGCGGGTTTAGATGCCGCGTAGTCTCAAGAAGGGGCCCTTCGTCGACGACCACCTCATGAAGAAGGTGGATGTCCAGAACGAAGCCGGCACCAAGAACGTCATCAAGACCTGGTCCCGTCGCTCGATGATCGTCCCGGCCATGCTCGGCCACACGATCGCGGTGCACAACGGCAAGACCCACATCCCGGTGTTTGTCACCGAGTCCATGGTCGGCCACAAGCTCGGCGAGTTCTCGCCGACGCGCACCTTCCGGGGTCACGTCAAGGACGACCGGAAGTCGAAGCGCCGCTAAGCGGGGCTGTGAAAGACCATGACAGACACTGAAGGGACAACCATGGAAGCCAGGGCCCAGGCGCGGTACATCCGCGTCACGCCCATGAAGGCCCGCCGCGTGGTGGACCTTATCCGTGGCATGGATGCCACGGAGGCTCAGGCGGTCCTGCGTTTCGCCCCGCAGGCCGCGAGCGTGCCGGTCGGCAAGGTGCTGGACAGCGCCATCGCCAACGCCGCGCACAACTACGACCACACCGATTCGTCGAGCCTGTACGTCTCCGAGGCGTACGTCGACGAGGGCCCGACCCTGAAGCGGTTCCGTCCGCGCGCCCAGGGCCGCGCCTACCGGATCCGCAAGCGGACCAGCCACATCACCGTGGTCGTCAGCAGCAAGGAAGGAACCCGGTAATGGGCCAGAAGGTTAACCCGCATGGGTTCCGGCTCGGTGTCACGACCGACTTCAAGTCGCGTTGGTACGCCGACAAGCTGTACAAGGACTACGTCAAGGAAGACGTCGCCATCCGTCGGATGATGACGTCCGGCATGGAGCGCGCCGGCATCTCCAAGGTCGAGATCGAGCGGACCCGTGACCGCGTGCGTGTGGACATCCACACCGCTCGTCCGGGCATCGTCATCGGCCGCCGTGGCGCCGAGGCCGACCGCATCCGCGGTGACCTCGAGAAGCTCACCGGCAAGCAGGTCCAGCTGAACATCCTCGAGGTCAAGAACCCCGAGACGGACGCTCAGCTCGTGGCCCAGGCCGTCGCCGAGCAGCTCTCCTCCCGCGTCTCCTTCCGTCGCGCCATGCGTAAGAGCATGCAGTCGGCGATGAAGGCCGGGGCCAAGGGCATCAAGATCCAGTGTGGCGGTCGTCTCGGCGGCGCCGAGATGTCCCGCTCGGAGTTCTACCGCGAGGGCCGCGTGCCCCTGCACACGCTCCGCGCGAACGTCGACTACGGCTTCTTCGAGGCCAAGACGACCTTCGGCCGCATCGGCGTGAAGGTCTGGATCTACAAGGGCGACGTCAAGAACATCGCCGAGGTCCGCGCCGAGAACGCCGCCGCCCGTGCCGGCAACCGCCCGGCCCGTGGTGGCAACGACCGCCCGGCCGGCCGTGGTGGCCGCGGTGGCGAGCGTGGCGGTCGCGGTCGCAAGCCCCAGCAGTCGGCTGCCGCCGCCGAGGCCCGCCCGGCCGAGGCTCCCGCGGGCGCCGCTGCCGAGCCGAGCTCTGCCGGAAAGGAGAGCTGACCCATGCTGATCCCGCGTAGGGTCAAGCACCGCAAGCAGCACCACCCCAAGCGCCGCGGTATGGCCAAGGGCGGTACGACTGTTGCGTTCGGCGAGTACGGCATTCAGGCCATGACGCCGGCGTACGTCACCAACCGCCAGATCGAGGCCGCTCGTATCGCGATGACCCGCCACATCAAGCGTGGCGGCAAGGTCTGGATCAACATCTACCCGGACCGCCCCCTCACCAAGAAGCCTGCCGAGACCCGCATGGGTTCCGGTAAGGGTTCTCCGGAGTGGTGGGTCGCGAACGTGCACCCGGGTCGGGTCATGTTCGAGCTGTCTTACCCCAACGAGAAGATCGCCCGTGAGGCGCTTACTCGCGCGGCCCACAAGCTGCCGATGAAGTGCCGGATCGTCAAGCGCGAGGCAGGTGAAGCGTGATGTCGGTCGGTACCAAGGCGTCCGAGCTGCGCGAGCTGGGCAACGAGGAGCTTCTCGCGAAGCTCCGCGAGGCCAAGGAAGAACTGTTCAACCTCCGCTTCCAGGCGGCGACCGGACAGCTCGAGAACCACGGCCGTCTGAAGGCGGTCCGCAAGGACATCGCCCGGGTCTACACCCTCATGCGTGAGCGTGAGCTCGGCATCGAGTCGGTGGAGAACGCATGAGCGAGAACAACGTGACTGAGCAGAAGACCGAGCGCAACGCACGCAAGACCCGTGAGGGTCTGGTCGTCAGCGACAAGATGGACAAGACCGTCGTCGTCGCCGTCGAGGACCACGTGAAGCACGCGCTGTACGGCAAGGTCATCCGCCGTACGAACAAGCTCAAGGCGCATGACGAGCAGAACGCTGCCGGCATCGGCGACCGCGTCCTCCTGATGGAGACCCGGAAGCTGTCCGCCTCCAAGCACTGGCGCGTCATCGAGATCCTCGAGAAGGCGAAGTAACAAGCCGGGGCCCTGCCCCAGCTGACCGGCCGGGGGGCCACCCCGCCCCCCGGCCCGGTTCCTCGCCTCTTCAGGCCAAAGTAAATTCCCGCGGGGATCTCCCGCGGGTGAGTTCCGCCAGGCTCTCCGGCTCTGCTCCGGAGGGAACCGGCAGACGATCAGGAGATAGACGTGATCCAGCAGGAGTCGCGACTGCGTGTCGCCGACAACACTGGTGCGAAGGAAATCCTTTGCATCCGTGTGCTCGGTGGCTCCGGTCGCCGCTACGCGGGCATCGGTGACGTCATCGTCGCCACCGTCAAGGACGCGATCCCCGGTGGCAACGTGAAGAAGGGTGACGTCGTCAAGGCCGTCATCGTTCGCACCGTCAAGGAGCGCCGCCGCCAGGACGGCTCGTACATCCGCTTCGACGAGAACGCCGCCGTCATTCTGAAGAACGACGGCGACCCTCGCGGCACCCGTATCTTCGGCCCGGTCGGCCGTGAGCTGCGCGAGAAGAAGTTCATGAAGATCATCTCCCTCGCGCCGGAGGTGCTGTGAGCATGAAGATCAAGAAGGGCGACCTGGTCCAGGTCATCACCGGCAAGGACAAGGGCAAGCAGGGCAAGGTCGTCACGGCCTTCCCCCGCGAGAACCGTGTCCTGGTCGAGGGTGTCAACCGGGTCAAGAAGCACACGAAGGCCGGCCCGAACCAGGCCGGCGGCATCGTGACCGTCGAGGCTCCCGTCCACGTGAGCAACGTTCAGCTCGTCGTGGAGAAGGACGGCCAGAAGGTCGTGACCCGCGTCGGTTACCGCTTCGACGAGAACGGCAACAAGATCCGCGTTGCCAAGCGGACGGGTGAGGACATCTGATGGCTACCACCACTCCGCGTCTGAAGACGAAGTACCGCGAGGAGATCGCGGGCAAGCTGCGTGACGAGTTCAAGTACGAGAACGTCATGCAGGTTCCCGGCCTCGTCAAGATCGTGGTCAACATGGGTGTGGGCGACGCCGCCCGCGACTCCAAGCTGATCGACGGCGCCATTCGCGACCTCACCACGATCACCGGTCAGAAGCCGGCCGTCACCAAGGCCCGCAAGTCCATCGCGCAGTTCAAGCTGCGTGAGGGTCAGCCGATCGGTGCCCACGTCACGCTCCGTGGCGACCGCATGTGGGAGTTCCTGGACCGCACCCTGTCGCTCGCGCTCCCGCGCATCCGCGACTTCCGTGGTCTGTCCCCCAAGCAGTTCGACGGCCGTGGCAACTACACCTTCGGTCTCACGGAGCAGGTCATGTTCCACGAGATCGACCAGGACAAGATCGACCGCACCCGAGGCATGGACATCACCGTGGTGACCACGGCTGCCAACGACGCTGAGGGCCGCGCGCTCCTCCGTCACCTCGGCTTCCCGTTCAAGGAGGCGTGAGCGAGATGGCGAAGAAGGCTCTGATCGCGAAGGCTGCTCGCAAGCCCAAGTTCGGTGTGCGCGCGTACACCCGCTGCCAGCGCTGCGGCCGTCCGCACTCCGTGTACCGCAAGTTCGGCCTCTGCCGCGTGTGCCTCCGTGAGATGGCTCACCGTGGCGAGCTGCCGGGCGTGACCAAGAGCTCCTGGTAATCCCCCTTTTGGGGTTCCCAGGCTCTCGGTAAGCAGGCCGGTCCGGCAGGCGACCCGCCACACATGGCTTAGGCTGGTGTGGTTGGGCGCTTGCCGTGCCCGGCCGTCCGCGGGGCACGGTCCCGCTCAATGACGCTTACTACGCCGTAGGTCCACCGCGCCGCACCCGTCCCGTCTCGGATCGGGGAGAGGGATGGCGCACCAGGAAACCCCGGCGAGAGAGGCCTAAGGCCAATTCATGACCATGACTGATCCGATCGCAGACATGCTCACGCGTCTGCGTAACGCGAACTCGGCATACCACGACACGGTGTCGATGCCGCACTCCAAGATCAAGTCGCACATCGCGGAGATCCTCCAGCAGGAGGGCTTCATCACCGGCTGGAAGACCGAGGACGCCGAGGTCGGCAAGAACCTCGTCCTCGAGCTGAAGTTCGGCCCGAACCGCGAGCGCTCCATCGCGGGCATCAAGCGGATCTCCAAGCCCGGTCTCCGGGTGTACGCGAAGTCCACCAACCTGCCCAAGGTCCTCGGCGGCCTCGGCGTGGCGATCATCTCCACGTCGCACGGTCTCCTGACCGACAAGCAGGCCGGCAAGAAGGGCGTGGGTGGGGAAGTCCTCGCCTACGTCTGGTAACGGAAGGGAACGAGATACAGCTATGTCGCGTATCGGCAAGCTCCCCATCGCGGTTCCCGCCGGCGTGGACGTCACCATCGACGGCCGTACGGTCACGGTCAAGGGCCCCAAGGGCACTCTGACCCACACCGTCGTGGCGCCGATCGAGATCGTCACGGGCGAGGACGGCACCCTCCAGGTGACCCGCCCCAACGACGAGCGTCAGAACAAGGCCCTGCACGGCCTGTCCCGCACGCTGGTGGCGAACATGATCACCGGCGTGACCCAGGGTTACGTGAAGAAGCTCGAGATCAGCGGTGTCGGTTACCGCGTGGCGGCCAAGGGCTCGAACCTCGAGTTCGCGCTCGGCTACTCGCACCCGATCACCGTCGAGGCGCCCGAGGGCATCACCTTCAAGGTGGAGACCCCCACTCGCTTCCAGGTCGAGGGCATCGACAAGCAGAAGGTCGGCGAGGTCGCGGCGAACATCCGCAAGCTGCGCAAGCCCGACCCGTACAAGGCCAAGGGCGTCAAGTACGAGGGCGAAGTCATCCGCCGCAAGGTCGGAAAGGCGGGTAAGTAACCCATGGCATACGGGCAGAAGATCCTGAAGGGCGACGCCTACAAGCGCGCCGCCATCAAGCGCCGGCACATCCGGATCCGGAAGAACATCTCCGGTGACGCCGAGCGCCCCCGTCTCGTCGTGACCCGTTCGAACCGCCACATCGTGGCCCAGGTGATCGACGACATCAAGGGTCACACCCTGGCGTCGGCGTCCACCCTGGACGCTTCGATCCGCGGTGGCGAGGGCGACAAGTCCGCGCAGGCCGGTCAGGTCGGCGCCCTGGTCGCCGAGCGCGCCAAGGCCGCGGGCGTCGAGGCCGTCGTGTTCGACCGTGGTGGCAACAGGTACGCGGGGCGCATCGCCGCCCTGGCGGACGCCGCCCGCGAAGCCGGTCTCAAGTTCTGAGCCGGTTCCGTAGCGAAGCTAGCGGAAACAGAGAGAGGTAATTCCAATGGCTGGACCCCAGCGCCGCGGTAGCGGTGCCGGTGGCGGCGAGCGGCGGGACCGGAAGGGCCGTGACGGCGGCGCAGCTGCCGCCGAGAAGACCGCTTACGTTGAGCGCGTTGTCGCGATCAACCGTGTCGCCAAGGTTGTGAAGGGTGGTCGTCGCTTCAGCTTCACCGCGCTGGTCGTGGTGGGCGACGGTGACGGCACCGTGGGCGTCGGTTACGGCAAGGCCAAGGAGGTGCCGGCCGCCATCGCCAAGGGCGTTGAGGAGGCCAAGAAGCACTTCTTCAAGGTCCCCCGTATCCAGGGCACCATCCCGCACCCGATCACGGGTGAGAAGGCTGCCGGCGTCGTGCTGCTCAAGCCCGCGTCCCCGGGTACCGGCGTTATCGCCGGTGGTCCGGTGCGTGCCGTGCTCGAGTGCGCCGGTATCCACGACGTGCTGTCGAAGTCCCTCGGCTCGTCCAACGCGATCAACATCGTGCACGCGACCGTGGAGGCCCTCAAGGGTCTGCAGCGTCCCGAGGAGATCGCGGCCCGCCGCGGTCTGCCCCTCGAGGACGTCGCTCCCGCGGCTCTCCTGCGTGCGCGTGCCGGGGCTGGTGCTGCGTAATGGCACAGCTCAAGATCACCCAGGTTAAGTCGTACATCGGCAGCAAGCAGAACCACCGCGACACCCTGCGTTCCCTTGGCCTCAAGGGCATCAACACGCAGGTCGTCAAGGAGGACCGCCCCGAGTTCCGCGGCATGGTGCACACCGTCCGCCACCTCGTGACGGTCGAGGAGGTCGACTGATCATGGCGGAGCAGAACCCGCTCAAGATCCACAACCTCCGTCCCGCCCCGGGCGCCAAGACCGCCAAGACCCGTGTGGGTCGTGGTGAGGCGTCGAAGGGTAAGACGGCCGGTCGTGGTACCAAGGGCACGAAGGCCCGTTACCAGGTTCCGGAGCGCTTCGAGGGTGGCCAGATGCCCCTCCACATGCGTCTCCCGAAGCTGAAGGGCTTCAAGAACCCCTTCAAGACCGAGTTCCAGGTCGTGAACCTGGACAAGCTCGCCGCCCTCTACCCCGAGGGTGGGGAGGTCACCGTTGCCGACCTGGTCGACAAGGGTGCCGTCCGCAAGAACCAGCTCGTCAAGGTCCTCGGCCAGGGCGAGATCTCCGTGGCGCTGCAGGTGACGGTCGACGCCGTCTCCGGCTCCGCCAAGGAGAAGATCACCGCCGCCGGCGGTACGGTCACCGAGCTCGTCTGACGAGTTCCGGACGGGCCGACGTCGTAAAGATGTCCGGCTGATGTCCATGTGACCCGAGCGTTCCCGACCGGGGATGCCCCACAAATGGGGTATCCCCGGTTGGTCGTTCCTAAGGGGTTGGTGTCGCCGGTAAGGTGACCTCCACTGCCACCCTTCGACCAGTGCACCCGTACGGCGCACCGGGCACTCGAAGCGGCGGCTACCCGTTACATCGTTTGGTATTTGTCGATCCTCAAGACCGTCACCCTTGACGCACTTGCGCGGGGGTCGCAGGAGGCACCGTGCTCACCGCGTTCGCCCGGGCGTTCAAGACGCCCGACCTGCGCAAGAAGCTGCTCTTCACGCTCGGCATCATCGTCGTCTACCGCGTCGGTACGCATGTGCCGATTCCCGGCGTGAACTATCAGAACGTCCAGATCTGTGTGGAGCAGGCGGCCGGCAAGTCGGCCGGGCTCTTCGGTCTGGTCAACATGTTCAGCGGTGGTGCGCTGCTGCAGATCACGATCTTCGCGCTCGGCATCATGCCGTACATCACGGCGAGCATCATTCTGCAGCTGCTGACCGTCGTGATCCCGCGGCTCGAGGCCCTCAAGAAGGAGGGCCAGTCCGGCACGGCGAAGATCACGCAGTACACCCGTTACCTGACGATCGCGCTGGCCGTGCTCCAGGGCACCGGCCTGGTCGCGACGGCCCGCAGCGGCGCGCTGTTCAGCGGCTGCTCCGTCTCCGGCCAGATCGTCCCGGACCGCTCGATCTTCACCACCGTCATCATGGTCCTCACCATGACCGCCGGCACCGCCGTCGTCATGTGGCTCGGCGAGCTCGTCACCGACCGCGGCATCGGCAACGGCATGTCGATCCTGATGTTCATCTCGATCGCCGCCACCTTCCCCGCCGCCCTCTGGGCCATCAAGGAGCAGGGCTCGCTGGCCGACGGCTGGATCGAGTTCGGCACCGTGCTGCTGGTCGGCTTCGTCATGGTCGGCCTGGTGGTCTTCGTCGAGCAGGCGCAGCGCCGGATCCCCGTCCAGTACGCGAAGCGCATGATCGGCCGTCGTTCCTACGGCGGCACCTCGACGTACATCCCGCTCAAGGTGAACCAGGCCGGTGTGATCCCGGTCATCTTCGCCTCGTCGCTGCTCTACATCCCGGCGCTGGTGGCGCAGTTCTCCAGCGGCAACTCCGGCTGGAAGAGCTGGATCCAGGCTCACCTGGTGACGGGTAATGACCCGATTTACATCTCCCTGTACTTCCTGCTGATCGTCTTCTTCGCGTTCTTCTACGTGGCCATCACCTTCAACCCCGAAGAAGTGGCCGACAACATGAAGAAGTATGGTGGGTTCATCCCGGGCATCCGGGCTGGCCGACCGACCGCTGAGTACCTGAGCTACGTGCTCAACCGGATCACCTGGCCGGGTTCGCTGTACCTGGGTCTGATCGCTCTCGTGCCGACGATGGCGTTGGTTGGTTTCGGGGCAAACCAGAACTTCCCGTTCGGCGGCACCAGCATCCTGATCATCGTGGGTGTGGGCCTCGAGACGGTGAAGCAGATCGAGAGCCAGCTCCAGCAGCGCAATTACGAAGGGTTCCTCCGCTGATGCGAATCGTCCTCGTCGGGCCGCCTGGTGCTGGCAAGGGAACGCAGGCCGCGTTCCTGGCCAAGAACCTCTCCATCCCGCACATCTCCACGGGCGACCTGTTCCGGGCCAACATCGGCCAGCAGACGGAGCTGGGCAAGCTGGCGAAGTCGTACATGGACAAGGGCGAGCTGGTACCGGACGAGGTCACCATCGCGATGGCCAAGGACCGCATGGAGCAGGCGGACGCCGCGCACGGCTTCCTCCTCGACGGCTTCCCGCGCAACGTCTCGCAGGCCGAGGCGCTGGACGGGATGCTCTCCGAGAGCGGTATGAAGCTGGACGCGGTGCTGGACCTCGAGGTTCCCGAGGACGAGATCGTCAAGCGGATCGCCGGTCGGCGCATCTGCCGCAAGGACTCGGCGCACGTCTTCCACGCCACCTACAACCCGCCGAAGGCCGAGGGCGTCTGCGACGTCTGCGGTGGCGAGCTGTACCAGCGGGACGACGACACCGAGGACACGGTGCGCAAGCGCCTGGAGGTCTACCACACCCAGACCGAGCCGATCATCGACTACTACCGGGCGCAGGACCTGGTCGTGACGATCGAGGCGCTCGGCAAGGTGGACGAGGTCACGGCGCGGGCGATGTCCGCGCTGAAGGCCGGCGAGTAGGCACACCCCGCACGTCCGCACAGGGCCGCGGCTCCCCTCCGGGGGAGCCGCGGCCCTGCGTCGTGCGGGGCCGCGCCGGGCGGCGTGGTTCCGCGGGGTGGTCCGCCCGGTGCGCTCCGTGCGCACGCGGGACCGGGCTGTCACGGCCGGTGTGGGGAACACGTATCGTTGGTGGTGTACGTACAGGACGGAAATACGTCGGTCCCGGCGGAGAAAGGCCCGTAGCGCTCATGGTGCAGATCAAGACCCCGGAGCAGATCGCCAAGATGCGCGAGGCGGGGCTTGTCGTCGCCGCCGTGCACGCGGCCACCCGGGAGGCCGCGGTCCCCGGCTCCACCACGCGGGACCTGGACGAGGTGGCCCGCAAGGTCCTCGCCGAGCACGGCGCCAAGTCCAACTTCCTGGGGTACGGCGGCTTCCCCGCGACGATCTGCACCTCGGTCAACGAGGTCGTCGTCCACGGCATCCCGTCGGACGAGGTGGTCCTCAAGGACGGCGACGTCATCTCCATCGACGCCGGCGCGATCATCGACGGCTGGCACGCGGACGCCGCGTACACCTGCTTCGTGGGCTCCGGGCACCTCCCCGAGCTGCACGAGCTCTCCCGGGTGACCGAGGAGTCGATGTGGGCGGGCATCGCCGCGATGAAGCAGGGCAACCGGCTGGTCGACATCTCCCGCGCCGTCGAGACCTACATCCGCCGCCAGCCCAAGCCGGGCGGCGGCAAGTACGGCATCGTCGAGGACTACGGCGGCCACGGCATCGGCACCGAGATGCACATGGACCCGCATCTGCTGAACTACGTCGAGCGGCGCCGCGGCAAGGGCCCGAAGCTGGTCACCGGCTTCTGCCTGGCCATCGAGCCGATGGTCTCGCTGGGCACGCCGAAGACCAAGGTGCTGGCCGACGACTGGACCGTGATCACCACGGACGGCACCTGGTCCTCGCACTGGGAGCACTCGGTGGCGCTCACCGAGCAGGGCCCGCTGGTTCTCACCGCCCCCGACGCCGGCCGCGCCAAGCTGGCCGAGCTCGGCATCACGGCGGCTCCGGACCCGCTGGCCTCCTGACGGCGGCACGCCCGGCGGCCCCACCCGTCTTCCGACCGTCACCCCTGTCCCGCGGCGCCGCAAGGCCGTCCGGGCGGGGGTGCGGTGCTTCCCGGCGTCCCTCAGGCGCTGCCCCGGCGCTGCCCGGGGCCGCCCGGTGCTTGCCGGGGCTCCCGGCGCGTGCGGAGAGCGCGCCGAGGGCGTGCTGAGGACCTGCGATGCGTTTCGTCCGTCCGATCGGGCATAAGGATCACGCGGATGGGGCATTCTTCCCCGATTCGTATTTCGGGATGCCCTGACGTAGACTGACTCGTCGGCTCCCGTGCACCCGCATGTCTGTATGCGCTTCGTACGGAGTCGATCAAGGTAGTCGATTCGAAGGGCGAAGCGTGGCCAAGAAGCAAGGTGCCATCGAGATCGAGGGCACTGTCGTCGAGTCTCTGCCGAACGCCATGTTCAGGGTCGAGCTCCAGAACGGCCACCAGGTCCTGGCTCACATCAGCGGCAAGATGCGCATGCACTACATCCGCATCCTCCCTGACGACCGGGTCGTGGTGGAGCTGTCTCCGTACGACCTGACGCGTGGCCGGATCGTCTACCGGTACAAGTAGATCTGCCTGCACTCCGTGCGCCGTCCGGCTTGGGCGGTCCGCGGGTGGTGGCACTGACCCGGAGAACCTCATCCCATGAAGGTCAAGCCGAGCGTCAAGAAGATCTGCGACAAGTGCAGGGTGATCCGCCGTCACGGTCGGGTCATGGTCATCTGCGAGAACCCGCGCCACAAGCAGCGCCAGGGCTGACGCACTGACCTCCCCTCTGCTTCCGCAGAGTCTTCGCGCGACGCGAGCAACATGTCATAAGCAGGACCCGGAGCCGTTCGCACGGTTCCGACACCCCCGGTCGGAGGCCGGGGACCCGTTCCGTACCGACCCCGCGCAACAGCGGGGGACGGCGGGCGGGATCCGGTTCTGCCGCAGACCTCCGACAACCAACTGGAGCCATTGAATGGCACGCGTTTCCGGTGTCGACATCCCGCGCGAAAAGCGCGTGGAGGTCGCCCTGACCTACGTGTTCGGCATCGGCCGGACCCTCTCCCAGCAGACTCTGGCTGCCACGGGCATCGACCCCAACGTGCGGGTTCGCGACCTCTCCGAGGAGCAGCTCGTCGCGATCCGTGAGTACGTCGACGCCAACATCAAGACCGAGGGTGACCTCCGTCGCGAGATCCAGGCCGACATCCGCCGCAAGGTCGAGATCGGCTCGTACCAGGGTCTTCGTCACCGTCGTGGCCTGCCGGTCCGCGGTCAGCGCACCAGCACGAACGCTCGTACCCGCAAGGGCCCGCGTCGCGCCATCGCCGGCAAGAAGAAGCCGGGCAAGAAGTAGTCCGCAGCGGACGACTGTCCACGGTCTTCGCTGTAGGACCGACCACCTCCCGTAGGAGATAAGACATGCCCCCCAAGGGACGTCAGGGCGCTGCCAAGAAGGTGCGCCGCAAGGAAAAGAAGAACGTCGCTCACGGCCACGCGCACATCAAGAGCACGTTCAACAACACGATCGTCTCGATCACGGACCCGTCCGGCAACGTGATCTCCTGGGCCTCCGCCGGCCACGTCGGCTTCAAGGGCTCGCGCAAGTCCACCCCCTTCGCCGCGCAGATGGCCGCCGAGTCGGCCGCCCGTCGCGCGCAGGAGCACGGCATGCGCAAGGTCGACGTCTTCGTCAAGGGTCCCGGCTCCGGCCGTGAGACCGCGATCCGCTCCCTCCAGGCCACCGGCCTCGAGGTGGGTTCGATCCAGGACGTCACCCCCACCCCGCACAACGGCTGCCGTCCGCCGAAGCGTCGCCGCGTCTGATCCGCTGCCGGGTCCGCCCGGCTGTGGTTCGCGGTGGCCCGTGAGGGCTTGAGGTTCCGGGCGGTACGGACCCGAAAGGGGACGTGCCGCCCGTACCCTTGCATTACCCGCACCTCCTGTTGGGTGCGGTTCCGTCGGGCGTCAAATAGCGGGCGTCCACGAAAGAAGGATCTGACCAAGAATGCTGATCGCTCAGCGTCCCTCGTTGACCGAAGAGGTCGTCGACGAATTCCGCTCCCGGTTCGTGATCGAGCCGCTGGAGCCGGGCTTCGGCTACACCCTCGGCAACTCCCTGCGTCGTACCCTCCTGTCCTCGATCCCGGGTGCGGCGGTCACGTCCATCCGCGTCGACGGCGTGCTGCACGAGTTCACCACCGTGCCGGGCGTCAAGGAGGACGTCACCGACCTGATCCTCAACATCAAGCAGCTGGTCGTCTCCTCGGAGCACGACGAGCCGGTCGTGATGTACCTGCGCAAGCAGGGCCCGGGTCTGGTCACCGCCGCCGACATCGCCCCCCCGGCCGGTGTCGAGGTGCACAACCCCGACCTGGTTCTGGCCTCGCTGAACGGCAAGGGCAAGCTGGAGATGGAGCTGACCGTCGAGCGCGGTCGCGGCTACGTCTCCGCCGTCCAGAACAAGCAGGCCGGCCAGGAGATCGGCCGCATCCCGGTCGACTCGATCTACTCGCCGGTCCTCAAGGTCACCTACAAGGTCGAGGCGACCCGAGTCGAGCAGCGCACCGACTTCGACAAGCTGATCGTCGACGTCGAGACCAAGCAGGCCATGCGTCCGCGTGACGCCATGGCCTCGGCCGGCAAGACCCTGGTCGAGCTGTTCGGTCTGGCCCGCGAGCTCAACGTCGACGCCGAGGGCATCGACATGGGTCCGTCGCCGACGGACGCCGCCCTGGCCGCCGACCTGGCGCTGCCGATCGAGGAGCTCGAGCTCACCGTTCGGTCGTACAACTGCCTCAAGCGCGAGGGCATCCACTCCGTGGGTGAGCTCGTCGCCCGCTCCGAGGCCGACCTGCTGGACATCCGCAACTTCGGTGCGAAGTCCATCGACGAGGTCAAGGCGAAGCTGGCCGGCATGGGCCTGGCGCTCAAGGACAGCCCGCCCGGATTCGACCCGACCGCCGCCGCCGACGCCTTCGGCGCCGACGACGACTCGGACGCCGGGTTCGTCGAGACCGAGCAGTACTGAGCCCGGTCCGGCAACCGCACTTCCCGCGCCCCCTCGGGGGCGCGGGTCTCCGACGGGCGACCGCCCGCTCGGATACTGACTCCGGTACCTGATACGGCCGGAGCAGACACCTAGGAGAAGACATGCCGAAGCCCGCCAAGGGTGCCCGTCTGGGCGGCAGCGCCGCGCACGAGAAGCTGCTCCTCGCGAACCTCGCGAAGAGCCTCTTCGAGCACGGCCGCATCACCACCACGGAGACGAAGGCGCGCCGTCTGCGCCCGTACGCCGAGCGTCTGATCACCAAGGCGAAGAAGGGCGACCTTCACAACCGCCGCCAGGTGCTCTCGGTGATCACGGACAAGAGCATCGTCCACACGCTCTTCACCGAGATCGGCCCGCGCTACGAGAACCGCCCCGGTGGTTACACGCGCATCACCAAGATCGGTAACCGCCGTGGCGACAACGCGCCCATGGCCGTCATCGAGCTGGTCGAGGCCCTGACCGTGGCCCAGCAGGCCACCGGTGAGGCCGAGGCCGCCACCAAGCGCGCCGTCAAGGAGGACGAGGCCAAGCAGGCCGAGACCACCGAGACGAACGAGGCTGCCGAGGCTCCGGCCGAAGAGTCCAAGGACGCCTGATACGGCGACCCTGGCTGACGCCTTCTGAGAGCGGGCCCGCCCTTCTGGGGTGGGCCCGCTTTCGCATGCCGGTACCTGAGAGGATCGAAGGGTGAGCGACGAAGTACAGCCCGGGTTCGTCCGGGTGCGCCTTGACCTGTCCTACGACGGCACAGACTTCCACGGCTGGGCCAAGCAGGCCGGCGGGAAGCGGACCGTGCAGGGCGAGATCGAGGACGCGCTGCGCACGGTGACCCGGTCGCGGGACACCACGTACGAGCTGACCGTGGCCGGCCGTACCGACGCCGGGGTGCACGCCCGGGGCCAGGTCGCGCACGTGGACCTGCCCGAGGCGCTGTGGGCCGAGCACCGGGAGAAGCTGCTCAAGCGGCTCGCCGGCCGGCTCTCGCGCGACGTGCGGATCTGGTCGGCCGTCGAGGCGCCCGCCGGTTTCAACGCGCGGTTCTCGGCGATCTGGCGCCGCTACGCCTACCGCGTCACCGACGCCGCCGGCGGCGTGGACCCGCTGCTGCGGGGGCACGTGCTGTGGCACGACTGGCCGCTGGACGTCGCCGCGATGAACGAGGCCGCCAAGGCGCTGCTGGGCGAGCACGACTTCGCCGCGTACTGCAAGAAGCGGGAGGGGGCGACCACCATCCGCACCCTTCAGGAGCTGAGCCTGGTGCGCGGCGACGACGGGATCGTCACCGCGACGGTGCGGGCGGACGCGTTCTGCCACAACATGGTGCGCTCGCTGATCGGCGCCCTGCTGTTCGTCGGGGACGGGCACCGGCCGGTGGAGTGGCCGGGGAAGGTGCTGGCCGCGGGCGTGCGGGACTCCGCGGTGCACGTGGTGCGGCCGCACGGCCTGACGCTGGAGGAGGTCGGCTACCCGGCCGACGACCAGCTCGCCGCGCGCAACCTCGCCGCCCGCAACCGGCGCACGCTGCCGGGCGCCGCGGCGGTCGAGGGCTGCGTCACCTGCGACTGAGCCGGACCCCGGGGCGGGGACCGAGCCGGATCCCGGGGCCGTGACCGAGCCGGTCCCCGGGGCCGTCGGCCGCGGCGGGGGAGCGGCTCACGCGTCGGCCCAGCCGCTGAGCAGCTCTCCGAGGGCCTGGCGGACCTCGTCGGCGTGCCGGCCCTCGGGCCGGCGCAGCTCGCGGTCGAGTTCCAGGTGGACGAAGTCGACGTGCTGGCGCTGCGCCGCCCGGCCCTGGACGTTGCCGGTGCCCTCCAGGGGGCAGCGCGCCGCCCAGCCCCGGCAGACCCGTACGCCCTCGGCGCCGAGCCGGTCGGCCAGGCCGGTCATCTCGGGCAGCGCCCGCTGGCCGCGGCCGGTGGAGAGGACGGCGTCGTAGCGGCGGCCTTCGCCGCCGGAGGCGAAGCCGTGGAGCTGGAGGCCGGGGACGCCGCGCTCCTGGAGCTGGAGCACGATCGTGTGGAAGACGCTGTCCTCCCGGTGGGCCACGTCCGCGGCGCCGTCGCTTCCGGCCTGGCGGTGGGATCCGGCCACCACCAGCGCGCCGGCCCGTCCGGACTCCAGCAGGCCAACGCCGAGGCGTTCGGTGTCGCGGTCGGCCACCGGGTGCGGCACCTGGACGCTCCACCGGGGGGCGGCGCCCGCGTGCAGGTAGAGGCGGCCCCAGTGCTGGGCGTCGCCGCGGCCGGCCGCGGCGATCTCGTCGTACTTGTGGCCGGTGGCGGAGTCGGTCAGCCGGGTGACCCGGAAGCCGGCCTCGCCGAGCGGCCCGGCCGCCTCGTCCAGTCGGTTGTCGAGGACCAGGTCGACGCCACGGGCCAACCGGTCGCGGGCGGCGGCGTCCGGCGGGGAGTAGTCGCCGGCCGGGTCGAAGCCGTCCGTCCAGGACAGGACGTGGTCCCGCAGGTCCACCTCGCGCTGGGCGAAGGGGAGGCGCCCGGAGGCGTCGGGGGCGGGCTCGGCGTGGCATGCCACCGTCAGTGCCGGTAGCGCGAGGAGCAGGACGGGCAGGGCCAGACCGGACCGTCGTCCCCACCTGGGCCGCCTGCGAAAAAGTGACAAGCTTGTGATCGCTTTTTGCAGGATTGGTGTAGGCGCCATGTGAGCATGAAACGGTGGCATTTCCTCATCCTCTCCGAGTCGGCGGCGCACGCCGTGTGATCCGCGCGGTTCTGGCACTGGTCACGGTGGCGGCCTTCGCCGCCGCCTGTGGCACGGCCGACGCCTCCTCGGAGCCCAAGGCGGGCGGCCGGTCCTTCACCGTGGCGGCCGCCGGCGACATCCTGATCCACCCCGAACTGATCGACCAGGCGGCCAAGGACGCCGAGGCGACCGGTGAGGGGAGGGCCGGGCTGGACTTCGGTCCGATGCTGGCCGGCGTCGAGCCGGTCGTCAGCGCCGCCGACCTGGCCATCTGCCACATGGAGACCCCCGTGGCGGGCCCCAAGGGCCCCTTCGAAGGCTATCCGGAGTTCCTGGTGCCCCCGCAGGTCCTGAGCACGCTCAAGGATGTCGGGTACGACACCTGCTCCACGGCGTCCAACCACACCTTCGACCACGGTATGTCCGGCGTGCGGCGCACCCTGGACGCGATGGACGAGGTCGGTCTCGGTCACACGGGTTCCGCCCGGACCGAGAAGGAGTCCCGGCGGATCCGCATGGTGGAGGTCAAGGGCGTCAAGGTCGCCCACCTCTCGTACTCGTGGGAGTCCTTCGTCCATCCCCGGCCGGGGAAGCGGGAGTGGGTGCTCGACGTCACCGACGCCGAGGCCGTCCGGAGCGCCGAGGAGCGTGCCCGGGAAGCCGGCGCCGAGGTGGTGATCCTCTCCGTGCACTGGGGCGCCGAGTACTTCAACGAACCCAGCGCCGCGCAGGTCCGGTTCGCCGAGTGGGTCACCGAGGAGACGGGCGTCGACCTGGTCATCGGTCACCACTCCCACGTGGTGCAGCCCATTCAGAAGGTGAACGGGACCTGGGTCGCTTTCAGCCTCGGCAATCAGATCGCCCGGCACTCCACCCCCGCGGGGATCACGGAGGAAGGGGTGATCGGCTGGTTCGAGTTCCGGGAGACCGAGAGTGGCTGGGACGTCCGGGCCCGCTACGCCCCGACGCTGGTCGAGGTGCCCGGTGAGGAACAGCCGGACGTGAAGCCCCCGGCGGACGCGGTCGTCGACCACCGTGTGATCGACGTGCTGGCGGCACTGGAGAGCCCGCAGGACCTCTCCGAGGAACGCCTGGCCCGCTACCGCCTGGCCGAGGAACGCACCCGTGGCTTCGTCTACAACCGTGGCGCGCCCGGTGGGGACGGCCTCGAGCCGCTGTCCCCCGAGGGGCGACGCGCGTAGCTCTGTGACGCGAACCACAGCTTCTGCGCACGTTCGCCTACAACCCTGGACTCGTCCGTCGAGTCATGACATGTGCGGTGCCGTGACGTTTACGCGTCCATGACGTTGTCCCCGACGTTTCCGATCAGGTGCTGCTTCATTTGTGGAACCTGGAGAGGTAATGCCGGTGAGAACGGCCGACGAGGCCGCCGTCCGGGGCGCCGCGCCCCGGCACAGAAGCCGCAGGCGGCAGGACATGCCGCTGCTCGGAGGCATCCGGCCGCCGATCGCGCTGCTGTTCGTGCTGGTGCTCGCGGTGGCCGGCATCACCGCCGGTGTGCTGGGCCGTGCCGCCGAGCCCTCGGTCTCCAAGGGTGTACTCGCCTCGCAGCAGCACTTCGCGGAGGACGGCGCGATCGCGCTGCGGGCCTCGATCGACGAGCGCGTCACCGACCTGCGGCGTACGGCCGCCGCGCTGAACGCCGCGGACCCCGTCGAGCCGGAACGCGTCCTGTCCGACCTCGGCCGGACCTATCAGAAGTGGACCGGCACGAGCGTCGTCGACGTGCGGAGCGGGAAGGTGCTGGCCTCCCGAGGAGAAACGATTCCTCTCGGGTGGCTGGACAAGGAGGTGCTCACCGGCGAGCACGCCCTCACCCCGCGCATGGTGCGCCTGGAGAGCGGCGACGTCCGGCTGATGAGCATGGTCGTCCTCGAATGGAAGGACCGTCCGCAGCAGCTTCTCCTGGCCTCCAACAGCGTCGCCGTGCCGTCCGTCAGCATGGGGCCGTTCCGCACCATGGCAGTCGTCGCGGCCGACGGCGAGATCCTCTCGACGTCGGGCTTCGAGCAGCCCGAGGCGCTGCGCTCCGACAAGGAGCGCGAGGAGCTCGCCTTCCTCCAGAAGCAGATGGCCGACTTCGCCGCGCGGGCCGTCACGGCTGCCGAGCAGAGCGCGGTCAGCTCCAAGGAGCCCGGTTCCCGCGGCTACACCGGGGTCAGCGGCGCCCTCACCGGCGGCGAGTACAGCGGCCGTCTCGCCACCGCCGGCTACGCCTCCCTCGCCTCCTCCGACCCGGACCAGAAGAAGAGCGTGGGCGCGGGGCTCGGGCTGAGCGTCGTCGCCATGCTGCCGGTGGTGGAGGAGGCCGCCCTCGGCGGCGACCGGGGCTTCTACGGTCTGCTCGCGGCCGGTGCGCTGGTGCTGCTCGGCCTGCTCGCGGTGGCCGTGCTCTGGGGCACCATCCAGCGCCCTCTGATCAGGCTGTTCCTCGAGTCCCGGCGGCTCGCCCGCGGCGACCTCGCCCGGCCCGTCACCGCGCCCCGGTGGGGTGAGGCGGCCAGGATCGGCGCGGCGCTCGAACGCGTCCGTGTCCAGCTCGGCGGCGCGCCCACCACCGAGGCCGCCGCCGTCTCCCGCACCGCCAGGATCGGGGTGCGGGTCCCGCTGGCCGTGACCGCCGTGCTGCTGCTCCTGTGGTGCCTCCCGGTCGGCCTGCTGCTCAACCGCACCGACGACTCGGTCAGCGTGCCCGCCTCACTCGTCAACGACCAGCGCGACCGCACCGACCTGCTCTCCGACCGGGTGCGCCGCGCGCTCAACGAGTCCCACGCCGACGTGGTCTCCACCGCCCGCCTGATCGGCGGCCGCGAGGACGTCTCCCCGGCCGCGCTCGACGCGCTGCTCGAGGACGCCCTGCGCGACCACGGCCGCTACGACTCCCTCTACGTCACCGACGCCGGGGGCAAGGTCCTCGCCCACGCGGGCGACGAGCCCTCCGCGGCCTGGAAGGACGGCAGGAAGCTGCCGCCGATCCGGGTCACCGGCGACGGCGGCTCGATCCCCGTCGTCCAGGCCGGCTCCGCCGTGCCCGAGCACGACGGGCTCACCCTGGTCGGTGAGGTGCGCGTCCAGTTCCTGGGTTCGCTGCTGAACCGGCCGGGTCTGGGCACCGTCCGCGTCGTCGACGCCGAGGGCCGCACCCTCGCCTCCAACAAGGGCTTCCTCGCCTTCGAGCGACTCCCCGACGAGTCCCTCACCGACCTCGTGCGGGCCGGGAACCTCCGGGTCGGCGCCGGACCGGTGGAGAACGGCCTGCTGCTGCGCGAGGGCGGTTCGGTCACCGTCGCCGCCGCGGCCCCCTTCTCCGGCGGCGGCGTCGCCTCCGACATCGGCTGGACCGTGGTGAGCTGGCAGGACGCCGACAAGCTCCAGACGGCGCCCTCCCAGCTCGAGGACCGCAGCGTGCTGGCCGGGATCCTCGGCCTCGCCGCGATCGTGGTCTGCCTGGGCTGGACCCATCTGGTGGTGGCCAGGCCGCTGCGCGACCTCGCGGCCGCCGCCGAGCGGCTCGCGGACGGCGACCACAAGGCCGTCCTCTACCCGCGCTACCACGACGAGGTCGGAGCGGTGGTGCGCAGCCTGGAGCTGCTCCGCCAGCAGCTCCAGGTCCTCCGCCGCAACGAGGCGCTGCGCCAGGCGGCCGGGGCCGCCCCCGCCTCCCCGCCCCGTACCCGAGGAATGTGATCAGCGGTGCTCTACCTGTACTTCGTGCTGCTCGCGGGCTGCGTCGTGCTGTTCGTCGCGGGTGTCGTGGAGCAGCGCCGGCACTACGCCGCCCTGCACAGCATCCAGGCCCGGGTGCTGGTCAACGGCATCCGCGGCAAGTCGTCGATCACCCGCCTGTGCGCGGGCGCGCTGCGCGGCGGCGACCTGGTGACCGTCGCCAAGACCACCGGCACGGCCGCCCGCTTCATCCACCCGGACGCCACCGAGGAGCCGGTCTACCGCAAGTTCGGCATCGCCAACGTGGTGGAACAGATCGGCATCGTGCGGCGGGCCGCCGCCTACCGGCCGGACGCCCTGGTCATCGAGTGCATGGCGGTCATGCCCGCCCTGCAGGAGGTCAACCAGAGCAAGCTGATCCGCTCCACCATCGGCGTGCTGTGCAACGTGCGTGAGGACCACCTCGCGGAGATGGGCCCCACCCTGGACGACGTGGCCCGCTCGCTGTGCCGGTCGATGCCGGAGAACGGCATCTGCGTGACCGCCGAGCGGGACCGGTTCGACATCCTCCAGGAGGAGGCCGACGCCAGGAACTGCGAGCTGGTCTACGCGGACCCGGAGACCGTCACCGACGAGGAACTGCGCGGCTTCAGCTGGTTCACCTTCAAGGAGAACGTGGCGATCGCGCTGGTCGTCGCGGAGCTCCTCGGCGTGGAGCGGCAGGTGGCTCTCCAGGGCATGTACGACGCGCCGCCGGACCCGGGCGTGCTCTCCGTGGAGCGCTACGTCACGCCCGAGGGCAAGCGCCTCGCCTTCGGCAACGTCTTCGCGGCCAACGACCCCGAGTCGACGCTGATGAACATCAACCAGCTCCTCGACCTCGGCGCCATCCACCGTCCGCTGAACGTGGTGATCAACTGCCGTCCGGACCGGGTGGAGCGCAACGGGCAGATGGGCGAGATCATCCCCGACCTGGCGCCGGACAACGTGTTCGTCATCGGGCACCCCTCGAAGAGCGCCATCGACGCGATCCCCGCCGAGTGGCGGGACCGCGCGGTGGACCTGGGCGGCGACCGCCGCCCGGGCGAGGAGTTCATGCCGCTGCTGCTGGAGCGGCTGCCGGCCGACTCCTCGCTGGTCTCCATCGGCAACATCCACGGCCAGGGCGAGGAACTGCTCGAGTACCTCGCCGAGCTGCCGTCCGACGACTCGCCTGCTGCCGGAGCCGTGGCCGAAGGGGGTCCGGCCGGTGGCGCCGTCCCCGGCAGCCCGGTCGCCGGTGGCTTCGCGGGTGACGTCCACGGGGCCGGTGGCGGCTTCGCGCCGGGCGGTCACGCGGGCTTCGCGGCGGGCGGACGCGGCGGGGACGGCGCCGCGACGGACGGCTCCACGGTGGACGCCTTCGCCGACGCCGGTTACACCGGCGGCTACACGGCGGGCGGCTACCCCGGCGCGCAGGCCGAGCACCTCGACCCGTACGCCGCCTACCCGCAGGCCGTGGAGGAGCGCTACCAGGCGTCGCGCACCCAGGAGATCCCGGTGGTCCGGCCGCCGGCCCCGCCGGCCGGCCCCGGGCCCGACGACTGGCCGGACCCGTGGCCCGACCGGTCGCCCCGCTCCTGACCGCCCGCCCTCAGCCCCCGCTTCCCGGAGACCTCCCGTGACCACCGCGACCCTCACCCCGGAGATGGCCGCCCTCGGCATCGCCATCGGCCTCTTCTTCTCCCTGCTGTGCTACCTGACCACCAACCTCTCGCCCGGCGGCATGATCACCCCCGGCTGGATCGCCCTCACCCTGATCGAGGACCTCCAGCGCGCCGCCATGGTGGTCGGCGTCACCGCCCTCACCTACGCCGGCACCAAGGTGATGCAGCGGCTGGTGATCCTCTACGGCAAGCGGCTGTTCGCGGCCGTCGTGCTCCTCGGCGTGCTGCTCCAGGGCACCGTGATGATCGTCCTCTCGCTCGAGTTCCCGCTGATGTACGGCAACCAGACGCTCGGCTTCATCGTGCCCGGCCTGGTCGCCTACCAGCTCGTCCGCCAGCCCAAGGGGGCCACCCTGCTGGCCACCGGCACCGTCTCGCTGATGGCGTACATCGCCGTCGCCGCCGGACTGCTGCTCGGCGTCATGCCGGCCGTCTGACCCGGCCCGTCACCGACAACCCGTCTCAGGAAGGAACGAACGATGGCAGCCAGGAAGAAGTCGCGCCCCGTCGTCTCCGCGCTGGTGGTGTCGGCGCTGGTGCTGACCTCCGGCTATCTCACCGTGGAACTGCGCAAGAAGGACGAGCGGGCGGTCACCGAGATCGTCAACGTCGGCGTGCTGGACGGCGGCGGCGAGTCCTCCGGTCCCCAGGACAAGGGGGAGGAGAGCTGGTCGCGGCTGGAGAACCCGGCCCGGTCGGTGCTGTACGGCGCCGACGGCAAGGTGAAGGCCGTCCTCACCGACGGCGCCCGCACCGCCACGCTCACCGGTCCCGCCCGCACCTTCGCCGAGCCGTCGTCCACCAGCTCCAAGGTCTCCACCACCGACTGGGTGCGGCTGATGCCCGAGCCGTGGAAGAAGGGCGCGGAGAAGAAGGCGTGGTTCAAGGAGTGGTACGCCGAGTGGGAGGACAGCGAGAAGGACGACCTGTTCGCCTACGCCTTCCAGTACGTGGCGGGGGCGAAGCAGAAGAAGGACGCGCAAGGCCTCGTCTACGCCGGTGACGCGGACTTCGGACCGCTGAACACCACCGGCGCGGAGGGCGGCGACCTCCGCCTGGAGCAGTCCGACTTCTACGACTACCTCGGCATCCCCTACACCTTCCGGGACGGCGGGGCGGGCGTGCCGGAGGCGATGCGGCTGCGGGCGCTGGACTGCTCGGGCTTCATGCGGATGGTCCTCGGCTATCGCGCCCGGTACCCGTTGCGCTCGGCGGACGGCGTCGGCGACGGGCTGCCGCGTACCGCCAACGGGATGGCCCGTTCCGACGAGGGCGCCGACGTGCTGCCGCTGACCGGTGTCACGGCCGACCACCGGCCCACCGGCGTCGACCAGCTCCAGCCCGGCGACCTGGTCTTCTTCAAGCTCGACCAGCGCACGGGGGAGCGGCTCGACCACGTCGGCATGGTGCTCGGCTACGACACCGAGGGGCACCTGATCTTCGTGTCCAGCCGCGAGGAGGTCAACGGGCCGACGATCGGCGACGTCGGCGGCGTCTCCCGCCTGGACGGCAACGGCTACTACGCCAAGACGCTGCGCAGCGCCAAGCGCCTCTGACCCGCGGTGGGACCCGCGACCTGCCTGGGGCCGGGGACCTGCCCGGGGCCCGCGGACTGCCGGGCCCCCGGTGGGCGGGCCCGGCCGGCGGGCCCGGGGCCGCGGGTCCCCGGGGTCAGGAGGCGGGGGCCGCGGTGGCCTGGGCCTCGCCGCGGCCGTGGATCCGCTGGAAGGCGTAGTGGGCGAGGTGGTCGCCCGCGTCGAACGCCTTCCTGGCCTCCGGGGTGACGTTCTTGCCGTTGGTGAAGCCGGTGATGGTGAAGTAGGCGTACCGGCCGTAGGAGTTGATCGTCGTGCGGCAGACCGCGCCGTCGCAGAACGGCTTCACGCCCTTGCCGTCCAGCGGCTCGATGATGGCGCTGCGGTCCGCCTGGCCGCGGGCGGCCGTGGCGTCCTCGGCGGTGTCGAAGACGGCGACGCCGACGGTGACGGCCACGCCGTCACGGGTGTAGGTGGCGCGCAGCAGCTTCGTGCAGCCGTTGTCGTTCAGCACCTTCGGCAGGGTGTGCTGGGCGGCGGACGCGCAGTCGGCGGTCTCCGCGGACGGGCCCTTCACGTACTCGGCCTTGCCGAGCGGCAGCTTCTGGCCGGCCTTGCCGGGGAACAGCCCGTCGGCGGAGAGCGGGGCGGTGTCCTTGCGGGAGTCGGCCAGGATCTCCTCGGGGTCCAGCGGCGGAGGCGCGCTGGTCGGGTCGAACGACGGGGTGCCGGTGGAGGCCGACGCGCCGGAGCCGCCGTTCGGCGTGGGGGAGTCCCCTCCGCGCGTCAGGAGGACGGCGGTGACGGCGCCGCCCGCGACGACCACCGCGGCGACGGCGGCCGCGAGGATGCGGCGGCGCCTGCTCTTCGCGGCCGAGGCCTCGGCCAGGGCCTCCCAGTCGGGTCCCTGCGAGCCGCCGGAGCCGCCCTGCGACCAGGGCTGCGGAGCGACGGCGTTCGGCTGCTGCGATTGAGGCGTCCAAGGGTCCCACTGCTGTGGCCCAGGCCCCCCCTGCCCATTACTCATGCCGCGCATCCTAGGCCCTGTCCGGCGGACCATGCCGTGGGGTGCGGGGCCCGGCACGCGCATCTGCGGCGTTGTCGTCGGTCAACGACGCTCCGCGTCGCTTCCCTCCTCCGCCTTGCATCTGCACGCACCGGACCCCGCACCCGCCCCGGCTCAAGCCGTGCGGCGTCGCGGTACACGGCATGATCCGCCGGACAGGCCCTTACGGGCCCCCCTCGTGGCCGTGCAGGGCGGGCGTTTTGACCCGTGGGCGGGGCGGAGGGTAGCCTGCATGTTCGTTGTGTATTGGCTTGCTCATTCTCACGGGACGGGCCCTTACACCGGTCGACCGGGCCGATGACCAGCGACCTGCACGCGGTATGCGTCACCGCAGTGCGGTCAGGGCTGTCGTGATCGCTTCGGTGACCTTGTCTAGGACCATTCACTGAAGATAGCGAAGGCTACGAACCGTGCGTACGTTCAGCCCCAAGCCCGGCGATATCACCCGCCAGTGGCACGTCATTGACGCCCAGGACGTCGTCCTCGGCCGTCTGGCGTCCACCGCCGCCTCCATCCTGCGGGGCAAGCACAAGCCGATCTACGCCCCCCACGTTGACACCGGTGACTTCGTCATCATCATCAACGCGGACAAGGTGCACCTGTCCGGCAACAAGAAGACCCAGAAGATGGCGTACCGCCACTCCGGCTACCCGGGCGGTCTGCGTTCGGTTCGTTACGACGAGCTGCTCGCGAAGAACCCGGAGAAGGCCATCGAGAAGGCCGTCAAGGGCATGCTTCCCAAGAACACCCTGGGCCGTCAGATGCTCTCCAAGCTGAAGGTCTACTCGGGCGAGAACCACCCGCACGCTGCCCAGCAGCCGGTTCCGTTCGAGATCACCCAGGTCGCGCAGTAAGTACGGCCACCCCCTAAGCCTGAAGAGAATCTGAGGAGAATCGTGGCCGAGACCACTGCCGAGCAGCCGCTCGAAGAGCTTGACATCGACAGCTACACCACCGAGTCCGAGGCCCCCGTCGAGGGTGAGTACACCTCGGAGTCCATGGCCTCCCGCTTCGGCGAGCCCCAGCCGGCCGCCGGCCTGGGCCGTCGCAAGAACGCCATCGCCCGCGTCCGGATCGTTCCGGGCACCGGCAAGTGGAAGATCAACGGTCGCACCCTCGAGGACTACTTCCCGAACAAGGTGCACCAGCAGGAAGTCAACGAGCCCTTCAAGGTGCTCGAGCTCGAGGGCCGCTACGACGTCATCGCCCGCATCGCGGGTGGCGGCGTCTCCGGTCAGGCCGGTGCGCTCCGTCTGGGTGTCGCCCGTGCGCTGAACGAGGCGGACGTCGACAACAACCGCGGTGCGCTGAAGAAGGCGGGCTTCCTGAGCCGCGACGCGCGTGCCGTCGAGCGCAAGAAGGCCGGTCTGAAGAAGGCCCGCAAGGCGCCGCAGTACAGCAAGCGCTAAATCCGGCGCTGCCCGTACGTACGGCAGGCCCGCGGTACGTCCGAACGCCCCGGCGGCACTCACTTTGTGCCGCCGGGGCGTTCGTTTATCGGCAGCTCCAGTCATATAAGGGAACAATGTGCTGTAACGCTCGTAGTGTCAGTCATCCCTCTAGGGTGCGAAGCGCGGCGGGCCCAGGCGCGACGTTCAAGACGATGTAGCACTTCTCTGGAGGACCAGTGGGACGACTCTTCGGCACCGACGGTGTACGTGGTGTCGCCAACGCGGATCTGACGGCCGAGCTGGCGCTCGGTCTCTCCGTGGCGGCGGCGCACGTACTGGCCGAGGCGGGCACCTTCGAAGGGCACCGCCCGAAGGCGGTCGTCGGACGGGACCCGCGTGCGTCCGGAGAGTTCCTCGAGGCCGCCGTGGTGGCCGGTCTGGCCAGCGCCGGCGTGGACGTGCTGAAGGTCGGCGTGCTGCCCACCCCGGCCGTCGCCCACCTGACCGGCGTACTCGGCGCGGACCTGGGCGTGATGCTGTCCGCCAGCCACAACGCCATGCCGGACAACGGCGTCAAGTTCTTCGCCCGCGGCGGCCACAAGCTGGCCGACGAGCTCGAGGACCGGATCGAGGCCGTCTACCAGGAGCACCGCACCGGCGCCCCCTGGGACCGTCCGACCGGGTCCGGCGTCGGCCGGGTCGGCGAGCACCTGGCAGGCCTGGAGACCTACGTCGACCACCTGCTCGGCGTGCTGCCCAACCGCCTCGACGGCCTGAAGGTCGTCCTCGACGAGGCGCACGGCGCGGCCTCCCGGGTGTCGCCGGTCGCCTTCGAGCGGGCCGGCGCCCAGGTCGTCACCATCGGCGCCGAGCCGGACGGCCTCAACATCAACGACGGCTACGGCTCCACCCACCTGGACAAGCTGAAGGCCGCGGTCCTCGAGCACGGCGCCGACCTGGGCATCGCCCACGACGGCGACGCCGACCGGTGCCTCGCGGTCGACCACACCGGCGACGAGGTCGACGGGGACCAGATCCTGGCGATCCTCGCGCTGGCGATGCGGGAGCGGGGCGTGCTGCGCGCCGACACCGTCGTCGCCACGGTGATGTCCAACCTGGGCTTCAAGATCGCCATGGAGCGCGAGGGCATCCGTCTCGTCCAGACGGCGGTCGGCGACCGCTACGTCCTGGAGGAGATGAAGGAGAACGACTTCGCGCTGGGCGGCGAGCAGTCCGGCCACGTCATCGCGCTGGACCACGCCACCACCGGCGACGGCACCCTGACCGGCCTGCTGCTGGCGGCGCGGGTCGCGGCCAGCGGCCGCACGCTGCGAGACCTGGCCTCCGTGATGGAGCGGCTGCCGCAGGTGCTGGTCAACGTGCGTGACGTGGACAAGTCGCGGGTGACCACCTCCGCCGAGCTGGCGACCGCCGTGGACGAGGCCGAGCGTGAGCTGGGCTCCACTGGCCGGGTGCTGCTGCGGTCCTCGGGCACCGAGCCGCTGGTGCGGGTCATGGTGGAGGCGGCCGACATCCACCAGGCCGAGTCGGTGGCCGGGCGGCTGGCCGACGTCGTCAAGTCCGCGCTGGGCTGAGCCGCCGGGCCCGTGCGGGATGTGCCGAGGGGGCGGGACCACTGCCGGTGGTCCCGCCCCCTCGGCGCGTCCGGAGCCCCTCAGGCCGTGCCGGTGAGGGGGCTGCGGCGGAGTTTGCGGTTCCACAGCCACTTCTGCAGCAGCAGGGTCAGCGTGCCCGCCAGGACGATGCCCGCCAGGTTCAGCCCCAGTTGACGCGAGGACCCCCAGGCCTGGCCGTAGTAGTCGTACTCGAAGGCGACCGCGGCGTTGGCGGCCGCCGGGACCGTGGTCACCGAGATGGCGACGCCGACCAGGGCGCCGGACTTGGCCGAGGTCAGCGACAGCATGCCCGCGCAGCCGGCGAGCAGGGCGACCACGAACGAGAAGGCGTCCGGGTCGTAGATGAACTTGGTGTTGGGGCGGTGTGCCTTCACCTGCGCCGCGCTGAAGAGGTCCATCGCGGTCATCAGGTAGCTGAACGCCACCGTCAGCGCCATGGCCACCAGGAAGCCCCCGAGGAGCGCCAGCAGCGAGCGGACGGCCAGGCGGGGCGCGGGGCGGACCAGGGCGGTGCAGAACCCGGCGAGCGGTCCGAACTCCGGCCCCACCGCCATGGCGCCCACGATCAGTACCGCGTTGTCCAGCACCACGCCGCAGGCCGCGATCATGGTGGCCAGCGACAGGAAGGCCACGTAGGTCCAGGAGAAGGTGGACTCCTCGTGGGTGGCCTCCACCAGCTCGTCCCAGACCACCGCGTCGGCGCCCTCGCCGGGCGCCTCCTCCTCGGCCCGCTCCGCGTGCGTGGACAGCGACAGGTCGAGGTTCTCGGCGCTGATGGCCCCCTCCTGGTCCAGGCCCATGGACCGCAGCTCGGCGATCACCTCGTCGGCGGCCTCCCGGGCGACGTCGACCGTCAGCAGGTCGCCGGCCGGTTCCCGGGCCGCCCCGGGCAGCACCACCAGGTGGGTGCAGCCGACGCTCTTGCGCAGGAGGGCGATCACCTCGTCCGTCCGCCCGGACGGTGTGATCAGTCGCAGGTGCAGCATGCGGGGCAGACTAGCGGCGCGGACGCCCGCCGTCGCCGTCAGGTGCGGGGACGGCCGGTTTCCCGCCGCCCCCGGCCCGCCGGCTCACAGCTTGCGCAGGCGCAGGCGCTGGACCTTGTGGTCGGGGCCCTTGCGCAGGACCAGGTCGGCGCGGCCGCGGGTGGGCGCCACGTTCTCCACCAGGTTGGGCCGGTTGATCGTCTGCCAGGTGCTGCGCGCGTAGGCCAGCGCCTCCTCCTCGGAGACCTGGGTCCAGCGGCGGAAGTACGACTCGGGGTTCTGGAACGCGGTGTCCCGCAGGCGCCGGAAGCGGTGCAGGTACCACTTCTCGATGTCCTCGGTCTTGGCGTCCACGTAGACGCTGAAGTCGAAGTAGTCGGCCAGCGCCACCCGCGTGCGGCCGTCCTTGCCGGGCAGCGCCGGCTGAAGGACGTTCAGGCCCTCCACGATCAGGATGTCCGGGCGGCGGACGGTGAGCTTCTCGCCGGGGACGATGTCGTAGATCAGGTGGGAGTAGACCGGCGCGGTCACCTCGTCCTTGCCGGCCTTGATGTCGGCGACGAACCGGGTCAGCGCCCGGCGGTCGTAGGACTCGGGGAAGCCCTTGCGCTCCATCAGGCCGCGCGCCTGCAGCTCCCGGGTGGGCAGCAGGAAGCCGTCGGTGGTGACCAGCTCGACGCGGGGGTGCTCGGGCCAGCGCGAGAGCAGCGCCCGCAGCAGGCGGGAGACCGTCGACTTGCCGACCGCGACCGAACCGGCCACCCCTATGACGAACGGCGTGCCCGACTGGGAGCCCTTCTCGCCGAGGAAGGTGTTCAGCGAGGAGCGCAGGTTGTCCGTGGAGCGCACGTAGAGGTTCAGCAGCCGCGACAGCGGCAGGTAGATGTCGCGCACCTCGTCGAGGTCGATCACGTCACCGAGGCCGCGCAGGCGCTCGACCTCCTCGGCGGTGAGCGGGAGCGGCGTCTTGTCGCGCAGCGCGCTCCACTCGGCGCGGGTCAGGTCCACGTAAGGGGTCGCGTCCGGCCGGGACCGGTGGGCGCCGCCTGAGGGCATCGGGGAGGCCGGAGAGATCACAGTCCATTGTTACGGGCGCCGGAACATGTCGCGGGGTGGGGTGCGTCACTCAGGGGTGGGTGGTCCCCGCCACAGCCGGTGACGTGGGCGTGGGCCGGGGCCCGAGCCCGAGCCGGGACCGGGGGCGTGGGCCGGTGCCGGGGCCCGAACGGACCATGAGCGGCCGCGCCCGCCGCAGGCCCGTCCTAGGGTGAGTGACATGTGCGGAATTGTGGGATATGTGGGCCGGCAGTCGGCGTTGGAGGTCGTGACGGCGGGGCTGCGGAGGCTGGAGTACCGGGGCTACGACTCGGCGGGCGTGGCGGTCCTCGCCGACGGCGTGCTGGCCAGCGCCAAGAAGGCGGGCAAGCTGGTCAACCTGGAGAAGGAGCTGGGCGAGCATCCGCTCCCGGCGGCCACCGCCGGTCTCGGACACACCCGCTGGGCCACCCACGGCGCGCCCAACGACGTGAACGCCCACCCGCACCTCGACGACGCCGGGCGGGTCGCCGTCGTGCACAACGGGATCATCGAGAACTTCGCCGTGCTCCGCGCCGAACTGGAGGAGCGCGGCCACCGCCTGGCCTCCGACACGGACACCGAGGTGGTGTCCCACCTGCTGGCCGAGGAGTACTCCGCGTGCGGCGACCTCGCCGAGGCGATGCGGTTGGTGTGCCGTCGGCTGGAGGGGGCATTCACCCTGGTGGCGGTCGCGGCGGAGGAACCCGGTGTGGTGGTCGGCGCCCGGCGGAACTCCCCGCTGGTGGCCGGCGTGGCCCAGGGCGAGGGCTTCCTCGCCTCGGACGTGGCCGCGTTCATCGAGTACACCCGGGACGCGGTGGAGCTGGGCCAGGACCAGGTGGTGGAGCTGCGCCGGGACGAGGCGGACGGGTCGGTCGCGGTGACGGTGACCGGCTTCGACGGGCAACCGGCCGAGGTGCGGGAGTTCCACATCGACTGGGACGCCTCCGCCGCGGAGAAGGGCGGCTACGACTACTTCATGCTCAAGGAGATCGCCGAGCAGCCCAAGGCGGTCGCCGACACCCTGCTCGGACGGGTGGACGACGCCGGGCGGCTGTCGCTCGACGAGCTGCGGATCCCGCCCGAGGAGCTGCGCGAGGTCGACAAGGTGGTGATCGTGGCCTGCGGCACCGCCTTCCACGCCGGGATGATCGCCAAGTACGCCGTGGAGCACTGGACGCGGGTGCCGTGCGAGGTGGAGCTGGCCAGCGAGTTCCGCTACCGCGACCCCATCCTGGGGCCGCGCGCCCTGGTGATCGCCGTCTCCCAGTCCGGGGAGACCATGGACACGCTGATGGCGCTGCGGCACGCCCGTGAGCAGGGGTCCAGGGTGCTGGCCATCTGCAACACCAACGGCGCGACGATCCCGCGCGAGTCGGACGCGGTGCTGTACACCCACGCAGGGCCGGAGGTGGCGGTCGCCTCCACCAAGGCGTTCCTCACCCAGCTGGTCGCCTGCTACCTGGTCGCCCTCTACCTGGGGCAGGTGCGCGGCACCCGGTCGAACGACGACATCCGCGAGCAGGTGCGGGAGCTGTCGCGCAGCGCGCAGGCGGTGGAGCGGGTGCTGGAGACGATGGAGCCGGTGCGGGAGCTGGCCCGGTCGCTGGCCTCCCACGACACGGTCCTCTTCCTCGGACGCCACGTGGGCTACCCGGTGGCGCTGGAGGGCGCGCTCAAGCTGAAGGAGCTGGCCTACATGCACGCCGAGGGGTTCGCGGCGGGCGAGCTGAAGCACGGGCCGATCGCGCTGATCGAGGAGGGCGTGCCGGTGGTGGTCGTCGTGCCGTCGCCGCGGGGCGGCTCCGTGCTGCACGACAAGATCGTCTCCAACATCCAGGAGATCCGGGCGCGGGGGGCGCTGACGGTGGTCGTCGCGGAGGAGGGGGACGAGGCGGTCGTCCCCTACGCCGACCACCTGATCCGGGTGCCGGTGACACCGCCGTTGCTCCAGCCGCTCGTGGCGACGGTTCCGCTCCAGGTGTTCGCGTGCGAGCTCGCGACCGCGCGGGGCAACGAGGTCGACCAGCCGCGCAACCTCGCCAAGTCCGTCACCGTGGAGTGACCCCAGAGTTCTCCGCGACACACGAGCCGCACGTCCTGGCCCGCGAGCCGGACGGGTGTCCCGCCCCCGCGCTCCAGCGGCATGCCTGCCCGCAGGGGCGCGGCGGCGTGACCCGCGCGGTGGTGTGTGGTGGAGGGAAGTGGGGGTGTGCCCCGTCCGTAGTCTGAGGGCCATGAGCATCATTGGCGTCGGAATCGACGTGGCCGAGATCGACCGTTTCCGGGCCGCCCTCGCCCGTACCCCCCACATGGCCCAGCGTCTCTTCAGCGACAGCGAGCTGACCCTCCCCAGCGGTGAGCGCCGCGGCATCGCCTCGCTGGCCGCCCGCTTCGCGGCGAAGGAGGCCTTGGCCAAGGCGCTGGGCGCGCCGCCCGGGCTCCAGTGGCGGGACGCCGAGGTGTACCTGGAGGAGAGCGGGCAGCCCCGTCTGCGGGTGACCGGCACCGTCGCCGCCCGCGCCGCCGAACTCGGCGTCAGCTCCTGGCACGTGTCGCTCAGTCACGACGCCGGCGTCGCCTCGGCCGTGGTGATCGCGGAAGGCTGATTCCTGGGGAAGACTCGCCGTATGCGGAGTGCCTACAGCGTGGAGACGGTACGGGCGGCCGAGCGGGAGCTGATGGCGCGGCTCCCCGAGGGTGCGTTGATGCAGCGGGCGGCCGCCGGGCTCGCCGCCGCCTGCGCCCAGGTCCTGGGCCGGACGGCGGGCCGGGTCTACGGCAGCCGGGTGGTGCTGCTGGTCGGCAGCGGCGACAACGGCGGGGACGCCCTGTACGCCGGGGCCCGGCTGGCGAAACGCGGGGCCGGTGTGACGGCCGTGCTCACGGCGCCGGAGAAGGCGCACCCCGGCGGTCTGGCCGCGCTGCGGCGGGCCGGCGGTCGTGAGGCGAGTACGGCCGAGGCGGTGACCTCGCGCCTGATCGAGGCCGCGGACCTGGTGGTGGACGGCGTCGTCGGCATCGGCGGCCACGGCGGCCTGCGGGAGAACGCGGCCCCGCTGGCGGAGCGGGCGGCCGCGGCCGGCGCCGCGGTGATCGCGGTGGACCTGCCGAGCGGGGTGGAGGCGGATACCGGGGAGGTGCGCGGCCCCGCGGTGCGCGCCGACCTCACGGTCACCTTCGGGACCCACAAGGCGGCCCTGCTGATCGACCCGGCGCGTGAACTCGCCGGTGCGGTGCGGTTGGTGGACATCGGGCTGGACCCGTGGCTGCCGGAGCGCCCGGAGCTGGAGGCGCTCCAGCACGCGGACGTGGCCCGGCTGCTGCCCCGGCCCGGGGCGGAGAGCGACAAGTACCGGCGCGGGGTGGTCGGGATCGCCGCCGGGTCGACCCGCTACCCGGGCGCCGCGGTGCTCGCCGTGGCGGGCGCGCTGCGCGGCGGCGCCGGAGCGGTGCGGTACGCCGGACCGGCCGGGGACGCGGTGCTCGCGCGCCACCCCGAGACGCTGGTGAACGACGGGGGACCGAGGCGGGCGGGCCGGGTGCAGGCCTGGGTCGTCGGCCCGGGCGCCGGGGACGACGCGGACACGGTGGCGCAGGTGCTGGAGGTCGCCGGTGAGGCGGACGTGCCGGTGCTGATCGACGCCGACGGCCTGCGGCTCGCCGACCCCGAGGTGGTGCGGTCCCGGACGGCGCCGACCCTGCTGACGCCCCACGCCGGGGAGGCCGCCGCGCTGCTCGGGGTCGACCGGGCCGAGGTCGAGTCCGCGCGGCTGGCCGCGGCGCGCGAGCTGGCCGGGCGGTACCGGGCGACGGTGCTGCTGAAGGGGGCGACCACGCTGGTGGCCGCCCCGCCCGGGGAGGACGGGACGGCGCTGCCCGTGCGGGTCAACCCGACCGGCACGCCGTGGCTGGCGACGGCCGGCAGCGGCGACGTGCTCTCCGGTCTCACCGGGTCGCTGCTGGCGTCGGGACTGTCCGCGCGGGACGCGGGGAGCGTGGGGGCGTACCTGCACGGGCTGGCCGCGCGGCGCGCGGCCGCGGGGGCGCCGATCGCCGCGCAGGACGTCGCGTCCGCCGTCCCCGACGTCTGGCGCGACATCGCCTCCGGTACCTGACGGGACGGCGCGCGGGGCGGGTCCGGCCCGACGGCGCGCGGGCCCGGTCCGGGGCCCCGTCGCCGCGTGACCGGCCGTCCGTGCTCTCGTCGCCCGTGACCGCCATCCGCGCTCCCGCCGCCCGTGTTCCGCCATCCAGGCTCCCGTTCGCCCGTGCCCCGCCATCCGCGCTCCCGTCGCCCGTGACCGTCGTCCGCGCTCCGTCGCCCACGGCCCGGGTCCCTCCGCGGGCTGCCCTCCCCGGCGGGCGGAAGGGGCTCTGTCAGACTGGGGGGACCATGAGTGAACGTGTTCCGCGCCCCCGCACCACCCCCCGCGTGCGAGCCGAGATCGACCTGGACGCCCTGCGCGCCAACGTGCGGTCCCTGCGCGCCCGGGTCTCCGGCGCCGCCCTGATGGCCGTGGTGAAGGCCGACGGGTACGGCCACGGCGCGGTGCCCTGCGCCCGTGCCGCCAAGGAGGCGGGCGCCGAGTGGCTGGGCACGGCCACCCCCGAGGAGGCGCTGGCCCTGCGCGCCGCCGGCCTTCCGGGCCCCGTCCTGTGCTGGCTGTGGGCCCCTGGCGGCCCCTGGCGGGAGGCGATCGCGGCGGACGTGGACGTCTCGGTGAGCGCCTCGTGGTCCCTGCGCGAGGTGACCGACGCGGCGCGCGCCGAGGGCCGCCCGGCCAGGGTGCACCTCAAGGCGGACACCGGCCTCGGCCGCAACGGCTGCCAGCCCGCCGACTGGCCGGACCTGGTCGCCGACGCCCTCGCCGCCGAACGGGAGGGGCTGATCGAGGTCGTCGGTCTCTGGTCGCACTTCGCCTGCGCCGACGAGCCGGACCACCCGGCCACCGACGCCCAGCTGGCCCGCTTCCGCGAGATGGTCGGGCAGGCCGAGGCCCAGGGCGTCCGCCCGGAGGTGCGGCACATCGCCAACTCGCCCGCCCTGCTGACCCGCCCCGACGCGCACTTCGACCTGGTCCGGGCCGGCATCGCCACCTACGGCGTCTCTCCCGCCCCCGAGCTCGGCTCCTCCGCCGACCTGGGCCTGCGTCCCGTGATGCGGCTGTCCGCGGACCTGGTGCTGGTCAAGGAGGTGCCCGGCGGGCACGGCGTCAGCTACGGGCACCACTACGTCACCCCGGGGCGGACCACCCTCGGCCTCGTCCCGGCCGGATACGCCGACGGCATCCCGCGGCACGCCTCCGGCACCGGCCCGGTGCTGGTCGACGGCAAGCTCCGCACCGTCGCCGGGCGGGTCGCCATGGACCAGTTCGTGGTCGACCTCGGCGGCGACCTGCCGGAGACCGGCAGCGAGGCCGTGCTGTTCGGAGCGGGGGACCAGGGGGAGCCCACCGCCGAGGACTGGGCGCAGGCCTGCGGGACGATCGCGTACGAGATCGTGACCCGGATCGGCAGCCGGGTGCCCCGCGTGTACGTGAACGAGCACCCCACCGGGTAATCGAACGGCAGAAGGCCCGGCGGCGCGGACGCGGCGGCGGGCCGTTCGCCGCGACGAACCGGGGAGACCGGAGAAGAGGGAGCGCCGAGTGAGCGAGGAGAGCCCGGCGGTGACCGTCACGGAGCTGGTGGTCGCCGCCACGGGCGCCACCGCCCCCGCACCCCGGGCACGGCGCCGCCCCACCGGCCTGGCCGGCGCCGCGATCGGCGTGCTCGCCGCGGGCGCGGCCGCCGGGGTCGTCGTCGAGCGGCTCGCGATGGGCGGCGGCGTCCGCCGCAGGGCCCGCCTCGCCCTGGAGTTCGGCGGCCCCTACGGCACCCTGCGCGGAACCCCGGGCACCGCCTTCGCCGAGGACGGCACCGCCCTGCACTACGAGGTCGACGAGGCCCCCGTCGCGGTGCCCGAGCCGGCGCCGCCGCGCCGCCGCCGGCTGTTCGGCGGCCGCCGCGAGCAGGCGGTGCGCCCGGCCCCGGTGACGGTGGTGTTCAGCCACGGCTACTGCCTCAACCAGGACTCCTGGCACTTCCAGCGCGCCGCCCTGCGCGCCGCCGGCGTGCGCGCCGTCTACTGGGACCAGCGCAGCCACGGCCGCTCCGGACGCGGCGTCACCCGCGCCCAGCAGGGGCCGCCGGTCACCATCGACCAGTTGGGCCGCGACCTGAAGGCCGTGATCGACGCAGCCGCGCCCACCGGTCCGCTGGTGCTGGTCGGGCACTCCATGGGCGGGATGACGGTGATGGCGCTGGCCGAGCAGTTCCCCGGCCTGGTCCGCGAACGGGTCGCCGGGATCGCCCTGGTGGGCACGTCGTCCGGAGGGCTCGCCGACGTCCACTTCGGGCTGCCCGCCATCGGGGTGAACGCGGTGCGGCGCCTGCTGCCGGGCGTGCTGCGGGCGCTGGGGCGGCGGGCGGACCTCGTCGAGCGGGGGCGGCAGGCCACCGCCGACGTGCTCGCCGGGATCGTCACCCGCTACTCGTTCGCCTCCGCCGAGGTCGACCCGGTGGTCGCCCGGTTCGCCGAGCGGATGATCGAGTCCACGCCGATCGACGTGGTCGCCGAGTTCTACCCGGCCTTCGACGCGCACGACAAGACGGCGGCGCTGGCCCGCTTCCACGGGCTGCCGGTGCTGATCGTCGCGGGGGAGGGCGACCTGGTCACCCCGGTGGGCCACAGCGAGGCGATGGCCCGGGAGCTGCCCGACGCGGAACTGGTGCGGGTCCCGGACGCCGGCCACCTGGTGATGCTGGAGCACCCCGAGATCGTCAACGCCCGGCTCGCCGACCTGCTCGCCCGCGCGGGAGCACCGTCCGGGGCCGCTACCGTGGGGTCCCATGGAAGCACCCGCGGCACCGCACGACCCCAGCGAGCAGAACCCCCACGGTCCCAGTGAGCCGGCCGGCGCCCGGCGGACGCTGGAGCTGACCGTCACCTCCGCCGAGGACATGCTGGACCTCGGCCGCAGGCTGGCCGGCCTGCTGCGCGCCGGCGACCTCGTGATGCTCACCGGCGAGCTCGGCGCCGGGAAGACCACGATGACCCGGGGCCTCGGCGAGGGCCTGAACGTCCGCGGCGCGGTCACCTCGCCGACGTTCGTGATCGCCCGCGTCCACCCCTCCCTCGGCGACGGGCCGCCGCTGGTCCACGTCGACGCCTACCGGCTGGGCGGCGGGCTGGACGAGATGGAGGACCTCGACCTCGACGTCTCGCTGCCGGAGTCGGTGGTCGTCGTGGAGTGGGGCGAGGGCAAGGTCGAGGACCTCACCGAGGACCGCCTCCAGATCCTGATCGCCCGCGCCACGGGGGACGCCTCCGGCGACGCCGACGACGACGTCCGCCGCCTGACCGTCACCGCCGTGGGCCCCCGCTGGACCACCGCCGACCTGGACGCCCTCCGCGGCTGACCGGGCCCGGCACCGGCCGTTCCTTGCCCCCCTGGCGGGCAGTTGTGCTGCGGGGGCGATGGGGGTGGGGCCCCCGGACGAAGTCTGGGGGAGGTGCGCGCAGGACCTCACGTTCCCGCGGGACGGCTCGCTCAACAGGGCGCAGGGCCCCGGGGCAGCGGGCGGAATCGCACTGTCCCTGAGGCTCGGCCCCGGACGTCGCGGCTACGCCGCCTCGCGCGCAGGCCGGCCCTCACGGGTGGCCGGGGCGGCCGGGGCCGGCGGCACGGAGACCGCCCGGGCCGCCGCACAGGAGGCCAGAAGGTCCCGCATCGACACCGAGCCGGCGCCGCGCGCACCCGCGCCGCCCTGGTGCTGCTCCATGGCATCGGGACGGCCGTGGCCGGCAACCGGAAAGAGCATGACGCCTCCTGACATCCCGAGGACGGGCGTGGTTAGGTAGACCTAACCACGCCCCCCGGTCGCGGCGCAATATCTTCCCGACGCGGTGTCGGAAACCCCGTGCGGACGTTCGACGCCCCCAGGACGCCCCGGCGTCCCCGCGCCACAGGGGACGCCTAGGGAACGACCACCACCCCCGCCCCCAGTTCCGCGAAGTCCCACATCGCCGCACCGTCCGGCCGTGCCTCGCGGATGCCGCCGGTCCCCGGCGCCGGGGACCCCGCCACCGGGCCGCCACCGCGGGAGGCGCTGAACCCGACGACCACCCCCCGCACCTTCGCGAAACGCACCACGTGCTCGATGGCCGCCCCGTCCGCCCCCGTCCCCCGCAGCGAACGCGAGGTCACCGTGTACCTGCCGGGCGCCGGGTCCACCGCGCCCGGGACGACCCGGAACACCCGCCGCACCCGGCCCCGCGCGTCAACCAGCCACACCCGGTCCTGCCCCAGCGAATAGACGACCCGTTCCCCGGCGCCCGACCGCGCCGGGAGCCCCAGCGGACCCGGCCGCTGGGGCGGGGCGGCGGCCCGGGAGGCGGCCGGCGCGCCCGGCGACCGCAGCGCCGGCGGCACCTTCGCGTGGGCCTGAAGCCCGAGCACCACCACCGTCGTGAGCGCCGCGCCCGTCAACGCCGCCACCAGCACCCCGCTGCGGACCGCCACCGCCGGTCTCCCTCGCTCGTCGTCACTCGCACTCCTCGCCGCTCGCGCCGTTCGTCACTCAGCGCACCCGTGCGTGTGCGAGACGTTAGCAGCGGAGGTGCGCGGAGCCCGGCGAGGCCGTGCGCGGGCCCGGGGAGCCGTAGGCTGTTCGCGTGCTCTTGCTCGCTCTGGATACCGCAACCCCCGCCGTCACCGTCGCCCTGCACGACGGGACGGACGTCGTCGCCTCGTCGAGCCAGGTGGACGCGCGCCGCCACGGAGAGCTGCTGCTGCCCACCGTCCACCGTGTCCTCGGTGCGGCGGGCGTCGGCCTCGACGCCGTCACCGGCATCGTCGTCGGCGTCGGACCGGGCCCGTACACCGGTCTGCGCGTCGGCCTGATGACCGCGGACACCTTCGGCCTGGCGCTCGGCGTCCCCGTCCACGGCGTGTGCACGCTGGACGGGCTGGCCTACGCCGCGGACATCGACGGCCCCTTCGTCGTGGCGACCGACGCCCGGCGCAAGGAGGTCTACTGGGCGCGTTACGCCGACTCCCGCACCCGCCTCACCGACCCCGCCGTCGACCGCCCGGCCGACCTCGCGGACGAGGTCGCCGGGCTCCCCGCGGTCGGCGCGGGCGCGCTGCTCTACCCGGACGCCTTCCCCGACGTGCACGGCCCCGAGCACGTCTCCGCCGCCGCGCTGGCCTCGCTCGCCGCCGAGCGGCTGGCCGACGGCGAGGAGCTCGCGGCCCCGCGCCCGCTGTACCTGCGGCGCCCGGACGCCCAGGTCCCCAAGAACTACAAGGTGGTCACCCCCCGGTGAGCGCGGCGGCGAACGTCCCCGGCCCCGCCGCGGAACTCCGCGAGATGCGCTGGTGGGACATCGACCCCGTGCTGACGCTGGAGAAGGAACTGTTCCCCGAGGACGCCTGGTCCCGGGGCATGTTCTGGTCCGAACTCGCCCACGCCCGTGGGCCCGGCGCCACCCGCCGGTACGTGGTCGCCGAGACCCCGGCCGGGGAACTGGCCGGCTACGCCGGGCTCGCCGCCGCCGGCGACCAGGGCGACGTCCAGACCATCGCCGTCGCCCCCGGCCACCAGGGCACCGGCCTCGGCAGCCGGCTGCTGTCCGAACTGCTGCGCGCCGCCACCGACTTCGAGTGCCACGAGGTGATGCTCGAGGTCCGTGTCGACAACGTCCGCGCCCAGAAGCTGTACGAGAGGTTCGGCTTCGAACCGATCGGCTTCCGCCGCGGCTACTACCAGCCGGGCAACGTCGACGCCCTCGTCATGCGCCTGACCGACCCGGCCTCCGCGCCCACCGCCGTCACTCCCTCCGCTGCACAAGGAACCCGGAACCATGGCTGACCTGCGGGACGAGCCCCTCGTCCTCGGCATCGAGACCTCCTGCGACGAGACCGGCGTCGGCATCGTCCGCGGCACCACCCTGCTGGCCGACGCCGTCGCCTCCAGCGTCGACGAGCACGCCCGCTTCGGCGGCGTCGTGCCCGAGGTGGCCTCCCGGGCCCACCTGGAGGCGATGGTCCCCACGATCCAGCGGGCCCTGAAGGACGCGGGCGTCACCGCCAAGGACCTCGACGGCATCGCGGTCACCGCCGGACCCGGTCTCGCGGGCGCGCTGCTGGTCGGCGTCTCCGCCGCCAAGGCGTACGCGTACGCGCTCGGCAAGCCGCTCTACGGCGTCAACCACCTGGCCTCGCACATCTGCGTGGACCAGTTGGAGCACGGGCCGCTGCCCGAGCCGACGATGGCGCTGCTGGTCTCCGGCGGCCACTCCTCGCTGCTGCTGTCCTCCGACATCACCTCCGACGTGCGGCCGATGGGCGCCACCATCGACGACGCGGCCGGCGAGGCCTTCGACAAGATCGCCCGGGTGCTCAACCTGGGCTTCCCTGGCGGCCCGGTGATCGACCGGTACGCCAGGGAGGGCGACCCGAACGCCATCTCCTTCCCGCGCGGCCTCACCGGCCCGCGCGACCCCGCCTACGACTTCTCCTTCTCCGGCCTGAAGACGGCGGTGGCCCGCTGGATCGAGGCGAAGCGGGCGGCGGGCGAGGAGGTGCCGGTCCGTGACGTCGCCGCGTCCTTCCAGGAGGCGGTGGTGGACGTCCTCACCCGCAAGGCGGTGCGCGCCTGCAAGGACGAGGGCGTCGACCACCTCATGATCGGCGGCGGCGTCGCCGCGAACTCGCGGCTGCGGGCGCTGGCCCAGGAGCGGTGCGAGGCGGCGGGCATCCGGCTGCGGGTGCCGCGGCCGAAGCTGTGCACCGACAACGGGGCGATGGTCGCGGCGCTGGGCGCGGAGATGGTGGCGCGCGGGCGGGACGCGTCCGCGTGGGACCTGTCCGCGGACTCCTCGCTGCCGGTGACCGAACCGCACGTGCCGGCGCCCGAGGGGGCGGAGGGGCACGCGCAGACGCACGTGACCGGGCACGCGCACGCGCACGATCACGTGCACGAGGTGTCGAAGGAGAACCTGTACCCGTGACGGTGGCGCTGATGTGGGAGGCCCGGGCGGCCGAGGGCCGCGGGGAGGAACTGCTCGCCTGGGCGCGGGCGCAGGGGTTGCCGCGGGAGCCGGTGCGGCGGGAGACGTTCCGGGCGCCGGGGGACCGGGTGCTCGTCGTCACCTGGTGGGACGCCGCCCTCCACGACACCCTCCCCGAGCTCCCCTCACCGCCCGACGCCCTCACCGCCCGCCCCCCACACCGCTGGCGCTTCGAAAGCCTCGGCCTCACCTGACCCCTTGGGGCCCGGACCGTCGCCTTCGTGCGGCGGTCCACGCGCCCGTCGCTGTCCCGCGGGCGGAGTGCCCCATCCCCTTGCTTGGCGGCCGCGCCTGCCATCGCTGCGGGCGGCTGGGCCGCCCAGGGGGCGATGGGGGTGCTCCCCCAGACTTCGTCCGGGGGTACCCCCACCTGCTCGAGCGAAGCCGAGAGCTTGGGGGTGGGGGTACCCCCTGGACGAAGTCCTTGGGGGAGGCGGGCGCAGGCCCCGGCCTCCGCGGCGAGCGGCTCCCACCACCCCGCCCAAGCCGACGGCACAGTCCGCACGTGACCTCGCCGCAGCGCGGCCCAGGCTGAGGCGGGATCGCGACTGCCCGCGACCGTGCGGAGGGGTGGCGCCTCGCTTGGTGTTCGTTCCGTGTTGGGGGCGTTGTCAGTGGCGGGTGCGAAGATCCTGGGAGGTTCTGTCGAAGGCCCGGGCCGAGTGCCGGGCCGCCCGTAAGGGGGTCGGCGATGTGGGACGAGCGGAGTACGACTCGCGATCGCGAACCGGTGCTGCTGCGCGACGTGCTGGCGGCGACCACCGCGGCGCTGCACCAGGCGTCGCGTGAGGCCGAAGCCGTGGCGGCAGCCGCCGAGGCGCCGGTGACGGCATCCGCGGCGGAGGCCATGATGCCGGGGCCCCGGTGCGGGGAGTGCGGCGCGGAGACGCGCCGCGCCGCCCGAGCGATACCGGGGCGCCGCCCGCGGACGGGGCCGGGCGCGGCCGCAGCCGGCGCCTGCCCCAACCGTTCGGCGGCATGAGACCACCGGTCCGGCCTGTCCGCCGAACGAGGGACGCAACCGGGCCGATCAGATGACCAATTACCTCCATCGGCCCAGTCGGCAGGACTGACCCGGCCCCCCGGGGGTCACAGCTTTCTCGCAGACCGACTCGAACGAGACGCGGGAGACCAGATGACATCCGGGAGCACAGGGCAACGGCCACGGCGTCGGCATCGCCGCGCCGCATGGGTCACCGGCGGCCTGTCCGCCTCGCTCGCCGTCACGCTGACGTGGAGCGCGGCGGCGGGCGCCGTGGCCGCGGAGCCGCGGCAGGCCGCGCGCCCGGGGCCGGCGGCGGCCGCGGGCCCGGGCGACCGGTGCGAGGAGGAGAACGGCGGCCGGGGAGCCGACGTCCTGTCGTCGTGGCTGTCGATCTGGGGCCTCGGCGGCAGGGAGGCGCGCGGCTGCGACGGCGAGTGGGACAGGTGCCGGGAGCGACCGCTCCCGGATCCCGACCGGCAGCCGGACGCCGGCCGCCCCGACGACGCCGGCCGTCCCGACGACACGGGGCGTCCCGACGACGCCGGCCGTCCCGACGACATGGGCGGCTTCGACGACGCCGGCCGCCCCGAAGGCACGGGCCGCCCCGACGGCGCCCGGCTGGACGAGGCCGCCCGCCCCGCCGCGGACGCCGCCGGAGCACAGGCGGGTACACGCACAGGTACCGTCCCGCGCGGGATCACGCGGGGCGGTACCTGTGCGACGCCGGAGGGCTGGACCGAGGTGACCGGCGAACTGGTGGACGTGCCGGCCGGCGGCAGCGCCGTCAGCATCGCCACCTGCCCGCGCGGCACGGTCGCCGTCGCCGGCGGCTGGTCGACCTCCGAGCCGGGCCTGGTGCCGGGAGTCTCCCAGCGGCTCGACGAGGACGGCTGGCGCGTCGTCTTCGACAACCCGACCGACGAGCCGATCAGCGGCGTGGCGTTCGCCTACTGCGAGGCCGACGGGGGAGACGAGGCCGACAGGGCCTAGCCGACCTTGGTGACCTCCGTCTCGCAGAGCAGCTCGCGCTCGTGCCCGACCACCCGGGTCTCACCGGTGAGGGTGAGCGGGAAGACGTGCCGCACGTCCGCCGAGGAGGCGGCGAGTCGCAGCTCCAGCTTCCCGGGCTCGACCACGCGAACGTTGTCGCGCCCGGTGAAGGAGGACAGGTCGGCGTGGAACCGGAAGGTCACCCGGCGGGCCTCGCCGGGGGCGAGCTCCAGGCGCTGGTAGCCGACGAGCCGCACGTCCGGGCGGGTGACCGTGGCGACGGGGTCGTGCAGGTACATCTGCACGACCTCGGCGCCGGCCCGGTCACCGGTGTTGCGGACGGTCGCCGACACCTCGTAGGTGCCGTCGGTGCCGATCTCCGTGCCGGAGGCCGGGGCCTCGAAGCCGTCCCACTCGAAGGCGGTGTACGACAGGCCGTGGCCGAAGGGGTACAGCGGCGTCGGGTCCAGGTTGGTGATCTCGTTGGCCAGGCCCAGCGGCGGCTGGAGGTAGGTCCACGGCTGACCCCCCGGGTCGCGCGGCACGCTGACGGGCAGACGGCCGGACGGGGTCACCCGCCCGGAGAGCACGCCCGCCACGGCGGGGCCGCCCTCCTCGCCGGGGAAGAAGCCCTGGACGATGCCGGCGAGCCGGTCCGCCCAGCGGCCCAGCGCGTAGGGACGCCCGGTGAGCAGCACCGCGACCACCGGCTTGCCGGTCTCCAGCAGCGCGTCGAGCAGGTCACCCTGGACGCCCGGCAGGGCGAGGTCGGCGGCGTCGCAGCCCTCGCCCGAGGTGCCGCGGCCGAAGAGGCCGGCCCGGTCGCCCAGCACCGCCACGACCACGTCCGAGGAGGAGGCCAGCGCGGCCGCCTCGGCGAACCCGGCGGTGTCCGTCTCCGAGGTGTCGCAGCCGAGGGCGAACTCCACCGTCGCGTCCGGGAACTCGCTCCGCACGGCCTCGAGCACCGTGGGGATCTCCACACCGAGAGCGACCTCGGGGTGGTGCGGCAGCACGTGGGAGGGGAACGAGTAGCAGCCGAGCATCGCCATCGCGTCGTCGGCCCGCGGACCGACGACCGCGATGCGGCGGACGGCCGAGGGGCCGGACGCGCTGAGCGGCAGCGTGCCGCCGTCGTTGGCCAGCAGCACCACCGACTCTTCGGCGATCCGGCGGGCCAGCGCGCGGTTGGCGTCCGAGTCCAGCTGGAGGGAGCCCTTGGGCTCCGGCGACCAGTCCTCGTCGAGCAGGCCCAGCTCGCACTTCTGCAGAAGCACCCGGCGCGCCGCCCGGTCGATGAGGTCCTCGGAGGCCCGGCCCGCGCGCACCTCCTCGATCAGCGGCTTGCCGAAGCAGCGCAGCGTCGGCAGCTCGACGTCGACGCCGGCCTCCAGCGCCACCCGGGCCGCGTCGCCGAGGCCGTCGGCCACCCGCTGAAGGTTCTCCAGGAAGCCCACACCGAAGTAGTCGGCGACGACGGTGCCCTCGAAGCCCCACGTGCCGCGCAGCAGCTCGGTCAGGAGCCAGGGGTCGGAGTGCGAGGGAACGCCGTCGATCTCCGTGTACGCGGCCATCACGGAGCGCGCCCCGCCGTGCCGCAGGCCGTGCTCGAACGGCGGCAGCGTGACGTCGGCGAACTCGCGCACGCCCGCGCGCACCGGCGCGTGGTTGCGGGCGCCCGCCGAGGAGGCGTAACCGGCGAAGTGCTTCAGCGTGGCGACGATGCCGGCGGTCTCCAGGCCCTTGACGTAGGAGGCGGCCACGGTGCCGACGAGGTACGGGTCCTCGCCGATCGTCTCCTCGACCCGGCCCCAGCGCAGGTCTCGGACCACGTCCAGCACCGGCGCGAGGCCCTGCTGGACGCCGGCGGCGACGAGGTCGGCGCCGATGCGACGGCCGAGTTCCTCGACCAGCTCCGGGTCGAAGGAGGCGCCCCAGGCGAGCGGCACCGGGTACGCGGTGGCGCCCCAGGCCGTGAAGCCGGCCAGGCATTCCTCGTGGGCGACGGCGGGTATGCCGAACCGGTTGGCCGCCATGATCGTCCGCTGGGCGCGGGCGAGCGCGCGCGCACCCTCGTCGGGGTCGATCGGGGCGGTGCCGTAGGAACGGGTGATCTGGCCGAGGCCGTGGGAGATCACCTCGTCCCAGTCCCAGTCGGTGGCCATCTCGTGCTGGTGCGGGGCTACGCCGGCTTCCGCATCCGTCGAGGCGCCGACCCACACTCCGTAGAGCTGTGCGGTCTTCTCCTCCAGGGTCATCCGGGAGAGAAGATCCTCGACACGGGCTTCGGCGGGAAGTGCGGAATCACGCCAGGGGGCGGTCATGATGCTCCTGAGGGAAAGGTGTTACTTGCCGCCGACGCCCATCAACCCGCTCACCAGGGCCCGTCGGGCCACGAGGTAAACGACGAAGATCGGCACGCCGGAAAGGACGACGGAAGCCAGCAGCGCGGGGATGTTGACCCCGAACTGGCTGACGTAGTTGTAAAGGCCCAGGGTGAGGACGCGAGGCTCCTCGGACTGGGTGAAGATCAGCGCGAACAGGAAGTTGTTCCAGGCCTGCAGCGCAGAGTAGATGATCACCGTGCTGATGCCGCCCTTGGCGAGGGGGATCACCAGCTGGAAGAGCATCCGGGTCGGGGAGGCGCCGTCCAGGGCCATGGCCTCGTAGGACTCCTCCGAGATGTCGCGGAGGGTGCCGGTGAGGACCAGGACCGAGACCGGCATGGCGAACGCGGCGGTCGGAAGGATGATCGCCCAGAGGGTGTCGTAGATGTCCAGCTTGGTGATCAGCAGGAACAGCGGCACCACCACGGCCTGGGCCGGGATGGCCACGCCGAGGAGGAACAGCCGGAAGGCGCTGCCGGACCAGAAGCCGCGGTTGCGGACCGCGACGTAGGACAGCGGCACCGAGAGGCAGACCACGATGACGACCACACCGATCGCGGTCAGCGTCGTGTTCCACAGGTAGTGCGAGAAGCCCGAGTCGAGGACCAGGCTGTAGTTGTTCAGCGTCGGGTTCTTCGGCGGGGTGAGGGCGTTGCGGCCCACCGCCTCCTCCGGGCCGGCCAGCGAGGTGGTGATCATCGCGTAGAGCGGGATCAGCACGATCAGCAGCCAGACGAAGGACGCCAGGCCGGCGATCGGGTTGGAGCGCTTCGTCCGGTGTCGGCGGCCGGACGACGCGAGGGCGTTGCTGCGGTGGGACATGGCGGTCACATCCCTTCCCGGACGCTGTTCATCTTGCCGAAGCCCGTGAGACGGATCAGCAGCAGCGACAGGCCGGTGGCGGCGATCACCAGGAAGGTGGCGACGGCGCTCGCGTAGCCGTAGTCGTAGGAACGGAAACCGGCTTCGTACATGAGGTAGGGCAGGATCTTCGTGTCGGTGCCGGGGCCGCCCTGGGTGAGGATCAGGACGGTCTCGAAGTAGGTCAGGGAGCCCACCACCATCAGCACACCGGACATGGCCATCGTGTGGCGCAGCTGGGGCAGCGTGATGGAGAAGAACTGGCGCAGTCCGCTCGCCCCGTCGATCGCCGCGGCCTGGTACAGGACCTCGGGTATCTGACGGGCGCCGCCCTGGTAGATCAGGGTGTGGAACGGTATGAACTGCCAGGCGCCGACGAACACGATCGCCAGGAAGGCGCCCGAGGTGGTGCCGAGGGTGTCGCCCTTGATGACGCCGTAGTTCGGGTCGAGCAGGGCGAAGAAGAGCAGCGCGATCGCCGTGGAGGACAGCAGGAACGGCACGAAGAAGATCGCCGAGAGCACCGCGCGGTTGCGCTGCTTGCCCGCCGCCCACACTCCGAGGAGCAGGGAGATCACGGTTTGGAACGCCCAGCTGACCACCGTGAGGAGCACGGTGACGAGCAGGGAGTGGATCAGTTCTGGATCGGTGAACAGGTTCTTCCAGTTCTCCAGGCCGACGAAGCCCGGATCCCCGAGGCCGTTCCAGTCGGTGAACGACAGGTAGACGGCCAGCGCCATCGGAACGACGGCGAAGAACGTGAAGAACAAGACGCCGGGCAGCGCCCAGGACGCGTTCGGGCGACCCACACGGGTGGCCCGGACGTCGCCCTTGGGCGCTGCGGCGGCGGACTTGGTGACCGGATAGGTCACTTGAGCCCCTTCAGTGCATTGACGAACTCCTTGGGCGAGGACTGGCCCAGGAAGAGCTTGTCGATTTCGGTGAGCATCGGCGTCTGCCATTCCGGCTTGACGGCCTGGTCCCAGCTGAGGGTGAACGCCGGGGCGTCCTGGACCAGTCCGTACTGGAACTTGGCGAACTCCGGGTTGGGGGAGGCGTCGAGCAGCGCGCCCGCGTTGGACGTGGTGGGGATGTCGCCGTTGGCGACCAGCGCCTTGGCGTACTCCTCCGACGCGCAGGTCTTGAGGAAGGCGATCGCCGCGTCCCGGTTCTTGGTGGCGGCGCTGAGCGACCAGTAGTTGGTCGGGTTGCCCACGACGTTCTTGATGTCGCCCTGGCCGCCGGTGTACTCGGGGAAGGCGATCCAGCCCAGGTCCTTCTCGGCGAACTTCTTGAACTTGCCGAGCTGGGTGGAGTACTCCCAGGAGCCCATCAGGTGCATGGCGGCCTTGCCCTGCGCGAGCAGGGCGGAGGCGCCGCCGTTGTTGTACTGGACGGAGCTGAAGCCCTTGCCGAAGGCGCCGCCGTCGATCAGCTTCTCGATCTCCTCGGCCGCGCGCAGCACCGCCGGGTCGCCCCAGGCGGCGGCGTCGCCGTTCTGGATCTTGCGGAAGACCTCGGGGCCGCCGATGCGGTCCACCAGGTACTCCACCCACATGAGCTCGGTCCACTTGTCCGCGCCGCCGAGCGCGAAGGGCTGGATGCCGCGGGCCTTCAGCTTCTTGTTGGTCTCCAGGAGCTGGTCCCAGGTGGTGGGGGCCTGGAGGCCGTTCTCCTTGAAGACCTTCTTGTTGAAGAAGAGCAGGACGGGCTGCATGCCGCGCATCGGGATGCCGTACGGGCGGCCGTCGAGGGCTCCGGACTGGATGATCGACGGCAGGAAGCCGTTCTTCAGCTCAGGAGTCGACTCGATGATGTCGTGCAGGTCGATGAGCTGGTTCTCGTCGACGTACGCCTTGATCGAGCCGCCGCCCCAGTTGAAGAACAGGTCCGGCGCGCTGGGCGAGCCCATGGCGGTGCGCAGCTTGGCGGGGTAGTCGCTGCCCGGTATGCGCTGCAGCTTGATCGTGCCGTTGGTCTTCTTGGCGGCCGGGGAGGTGTTGAAGCGCTTGATCGCGTCTTCCTGGATCCTGGCGGCATCGTCACCCCAGACGAAGGCGGTGAGCGGTCCGCCCTTGCCGTCCTCGCCACTGTCGTCGCCGGAGCCGCACGCGGTGAGGCCGGCGGTGAGCAGAGTGGCGCCGCTGACGCCCAGGAACCAACGCCTGCTGAGGTGCTCCATGGACAAGTACTCCTCGGGGGAAGCGGTCTTCGTTGACCGCAAATCTACGGTTTCAGGGCGATTTGGGGGAGATGCCCTGTGTGTGACTCACAGCACCGAGGTGTGGGGACGCTTGGGGGGCTTCCTCCGAAGCTTTCGATCGTTGCCGCGAATGTTTTGGGAACCTAAGCGCGTCAGAGGGGTTCGTCAAGACCCTGGGCAGATATACGATCCCGAACCATGACCTCACCGGAATCCGCCGAAACCCCTTCCGTGCCCCGGCAGGGACGCACAGCGACGCTTGCCGAGATCGCGCGGGCGGCGGGTGTGTCCGCGCCAACAGTTTCGAAAGTTCTCAACGGCAGGGCCGACGTGGCCCCAGCCACCCGCTCGCGCGTCGAACGCCTGCTGCGCAGCCACGGCTACCGCAGGCGTCGCGCGGACGCCTCCCGGTCCCCGCTGATCGAGCTCGTCTTCCACGAGCTGGAGAGCGCCTGGGCCATGGAGGTCATCCGCGGCGTCGAGCGGGCCGCGCGCCGCGCGGGCCTGAGCGTGGTGCTCTCCGAGAGTGCCGGACGTCACACGCCGGGCGGCAGCTGGGCGGACCAGGTGGCCGCGCGGCGGCCGCACGGCGTGATCCTGGTGCTGTCCGGGCTCGACGAGGGCCAGCGCACGCTGCTGACCAGCCGGTCGATCCCGTTCGTGGTGATGGACCCGGCCGGCGACCCGGGGGCGGAGGTGCCCTCGGTGGGCGCCACCAACTGGCAGGGCGGCCTCTCCGCCACCCGCCACCTGGTGGAGCTCGGCCACACCCGGATCGGGGCCATCAGCGGCCCCACCCGGATGATGTGCGCCCGCGCCCGCGTGGACGGCTACCGGGCCGCCCTGGAGACCGCGGGGCTGGCCGTCGACCCCGGTCTGATCCTGGACGGCGACTTCCACCACGAGGCGGGCTACCGGCTCGGCCTGGACCTGCTGCGCCGCGACAACCGGCCCACGGCCGTTTTCGCCGGCAACGACCTGCAGGCGCTGGGCCTCTACGAGGCGGCCCGCGAGCTCGGTCTGCGGATCCCCGACGACCTGAGCGTGGTGGGCTTCGACGACCTGCCGGTGGCCCGCTGGGTGGGTCCGCCGCTGACCACCGTGCGGCAGCCGCTGACCGAGATGGCCGAGGCGGCGACCCGGATGGTCCTCGAACTGGGACGCGAGGAGAAGCCGACCGCGGGAGCGCGCATGGAGCTGGCGACGAGCCTGGTGGTGCGCAGCAGCACGGCCCCACCGGCCGTCTGAGAGGCCGGAATTCACTGTTCGCCTTCGAAACTTTCGAAAGCTTTTCGGTGGACCTCACGGACCGTGAATTCCGTCCTGGCGGGGTTCGGACTTATGTTCTGCCCGTGAATGACAACGAGGGGAACGGGGAGCGTGGCCGGGGGGCCGCCGTCCAGGTGCCGCGCAGGCGCTGGAAGAGGGCCGTGGGATACACGCTCGGGGGAGTGCTGGTGCTCGGCGCCGTGGGGGGCGGCTGGGTCTACCGGCATCTGAACGACAACATCCGCAGCGTCGATCTCGACGCCGCGCTGGGGGACGAGCGGCCGCACGCGCCGGTCGGCATGCCGGTGGGGTCCGGCGGGCCGTCGGCGTCCGCCGCGGCCGGTGAGGGGGCGGGCGGGGCGCTGAACATCCTGGTGCTGGGCACCGATTCGCGCGACGGCGAGGAGAACCGCCGTCTGGGCGGCGGGCCTCCGGGCGGCGCCCGCTCGGACACCGCGATGGTGGTGCACCTGGACGAGGGGCGGGCCTCGGCGACGGTGGTCTCCGTCCCGCGCGACACCCTGGTGACCCGCCCGGCCTGTCCGCTGCCGGACGGCGGCACCACGGCCGTCGCGCAGGGCGTGATGTTCAACAGCGCCTACGCGGTGGGCGGTCCGGTCTGCGCGGTCAAGACGGTGGAAGCCATGTCCGGTGTGCCGGTGCACCACTACCTGGAGATCGACTTCGCGGGTTTCGCGGATCTGGTGGACGCGCTGGGCGGCGTGACGGTGGAGCTGGAGCAGCCCATCGACGACGACAAGAGCCACCTCACCGTCGACGCCGGCGTCCAACGCCTGTACGGGGAGGACGCCCTGGCGCTGGCCCGCACCCGCCACGGCATCGGCGACGGCGGCGACCTGGGCCGCATAGGCCTTCAGCAGAAGCTGGTGACGGCGCTGCTCGAGCAGGTCGCCGAGGCGGACCTGCTGACCGACCCGGTGCGGCTGTACCAGGTGGCGGACGCGGCGACCTCCGGGCTCACCGCGGACACCGGGCTGGACTCGCTGGCCGAACTGGCCGCCTTCGCCCGCACGTTGCGCGACCTCACCCCGGAGGCTGTCCGCACGGTGACCCTCCCGGTGGTCCCCGCCCCCAGCGACCGCAACCGGCTGGTCCCGGACGAGCCGGAGGCGGGCGCCTTGTGGGCCTCGCTGCTCCCGGGCGCGGAGCCGTTCCCGGACCCGACACCGACACCGACGTCTGCACCGACGCCGGCCTCGACGCCGGCCTCGCCCCCGGTCCAGTCGTCGCCCCGCCGGGATGTGCCGGTGCAGTGACGTTCCCTCAGGGCCCGGTCACCGGGCCCTGGGACCGGGCCCGTCGCGGTGCCCGCATGACCCCGCCGGGGCGCGTGCCACCCGGCGACAGGTCTCAGCGCGGAAGCGGGTGCCCCAGGAGCATCGTCGGAGCGCCCGCGACGCGGGTCAGGAAGACCGTCACCGCGTTCCGCCCCTGCGGCTTGGGAAGCGCCTTGCGGCGCAGTTCCTCCGGCTCGACCGCCGACCCCCGCTTCTTCACGGTGAGCGTGCCGACCTGCCGTTCCCGCAGCAGCGCCTTCAGCTTCTTGACGTTGAAGGGCAGCGTGTCGGTGATCTCGTACCCGGTGGCGTACGCGGTGGGCCGCGGCTCGTCGGCGGTGACGAAGGCGATGGTCTCGTCGATCAGCCCGCCGCCGACCTCCTCGGCGACCTCGGCGACCAGGTGCGCGCGGATCACCGCACCGTCCGGCTCGTACAGGTACCGGCCGACCGGCCGGACCTCCGGGTCGGGCAGCCCCCGGCCGAGCAGCCGGCGCGGACCGGGCAGCAGCGTGGCGCACACCGCGCCCGGACGGGCCGCCTCGCCGAACCAGAGGACCGCCTCCTTGACGTCACCGCCGTCCGAGATCCACTCCGCCTCGGCGTCCTCGGGCACCGCCTCGTGCGGGATGCCGGGGGCCACCTTCAGCGCGGCGGCCCGCGAGGCGCCGCGGGCGGCCCCGACCGCCCAGGACAGCGGCGGGGAGTAGGCCTCCGGGTCGAAGATCCGGCCCCGGCCGCCGCGGCGCGCCGGGTCCACGAAGACGGCGTCGTACGGGGCGGTGTCGATCTCGGTGACGTCGGCCTCCCGCACCTCGATCAGGTCGGCCAGGCCCAGCGCCTCCGCGTTGGCCCGGGCGACGGCGGCGGTCAGCGGGTCGCGGTCGACGGCCAGGACGCGGACGCCGGCCCGTGCCAGCGCGATCGCGTCGCCGCCGATCCCGCAGCACAGGTCGGCGACGGACCGCACGCCGAGCCCGGCGAACCGTGCGGCCCGGTGCGCGGCGACCGAGGCGCGGGTGGACTGCTCGACGCCGTGCGGGGTGAAGAACATCCGCCGCGCGTCGTCCGCGCCGAACTTCGCGGCGGCGCGGTTGCGCAGCCGGGCCTGGGACAGGGCGGACGACACCAGTCCGGGGGAGTGGTCCCGCCGCAGCCGGGTGGCCACGGCCAGCTCCTCGCCGGGCGTCACGTCCCGCACCTCGTCCAGCAGGGCACGGCCCTCGGTGGTCAACAGCGCCGCGAACGCGGCCGACGGATCAGCGGTCTCACTCACCGCCCCATTGTCCCTGCCCGGGGCCGCCGAGCGGTCCCCACCCCGGGGCCGGAGGGGCCTCGCGAGCCGCCGGGTGAGAGCGCGACGGGCGCGGGACTTCACGCAACCCGCCGAGAAATTGGCACTCCGCTTGACCGAGTGCTAACCCCGGTCATAGTCTCAGCCTTGGCACTCGCCCCTGGTGAGTGCCAACACAGCGACGGGCAGGTCCGGCACCCGCGACGACGGATCGACCTGGTCGCCACCTCAGACAGTTAACCCCGTGAGATCTCCGAAGGGGGAGGTCGGATCGTGACGACCGCCAGCTCCAAGGTTGCCATCAAGCCGCTCGAGGACCGCATCGTGGTCCAGCCGCTCGACGCCGAGCAGACCACGGCCTCTGGCCTGGTCATTCCGGACACCGCCAAGGAGAAGCCCCAGGAGGGCGTCATCCTGGCCGTGGGCCCGGGTCGCTTCGAGAACGGCGAGCGCCTGCCGCTCGACGTCAAGGTCGGCGACATCGTGCTCTACAGCAAGTACGGCGGCACCGAGGTGAAGTACAACGGCGAGGAGTACCTCGTCCTCTCGTCCCGCGACGTCCTCGCGGTCATCGAGAAGTAGTTCACCCCGCTTCGCCGAAGCCTGCTCGACAGATGCTCGCTTCCGCCGAAGCCCGCTTCTCCAAGAAGCATCGAGCTGCGCCCCGGACTCCCGCGCCATAAGCCGGGCGCCGGGGCGCAGTTCGCTTTTTCAAGACTTCGTATTGCTCCGACAGACGGCGATACACCGCATTCTCCCGAGAGGGCTGAACCGCTCCCATGGCGAAGATCCTGAAGTTCGACGAGGACGCCCGTCGCGCCCTCGAGCGCGGCGTCAACAAGCTGGCCGACACGGTCAAGGTGACGATCGGTCCGAAGGGCCGCAACGTCGTCATCGACAAGAAGTTCGGCGCCCCGACCATCACCAACGACGGCGTCACCATCGCCCGCGAGGTGGAGATCGAGGACCCGTACGAGAACCTCGGCGCCCAGCTGGTGAAGGAGGTCGCGACCAAGACCAACGACATCGCCGGTGACGGCACGACCACCGCGACCGTGCTCGCCCAGGCCCTGGTCCGCGAGGGTCTGCGCAACGTCGCCGCCGGCGCCTCCCCGGCCGCCCTGAAGAAGGGCATCGACGCCGCGGTGAAGGCCGTGTCCGAGGACCTCCTCGCGACCGCCCGCCCGATCGAGGAGAAGTCCGACATCGCCGCCGTCGCCGCGCTGTCCGCCCAGGACAAGCAGGTCGGCGAGCTCATCGCCGAGGCGATGGACAAGGTCGGCAAGGACGGTGTCATCACCGTCGAGGAGTCCAACACCTTCGGTCTGGAGCTGGACTTCACCGAGGGCATGGCCTTCGACAAGGGCTACCTGTCCCCGTACTTCGTGACGGACCAGGAGCGCATGGAGGCCGTCCTCGAGGACCCGTACATCCTCATCAACCAGGGCAAGATCTCCTCCATCCAGGACCTCCTGCCGCTGCTCGAGAAGATCATCCAGTCGAACGCCTCGCGTCCGCTGCTGATCATCGCCGAGGACGTCGAGGGCGAGGCCCTGTCGACCCTGGTCGTCAACAAGATCCGCGGCACGTTCAACGCCGTCGCGGTCAAGGCCCCGGGCTTCGGCGACCGCCGCAAGGCGATGCTCCAGGACATGGCCGTCCTCACGGGCGCCCAGGTCATCGCCGAGGAGGTCGGCCTCAAGCTCGACCAGGTCGGCCTCGAGGTGCTCGGTTCCGCGCGCCGCGTGACCGTCACCAAGGACGACACCACCGTCGTCGACGGCGCCGGCTCCTCCGAGGACGTCCAGGGCCGCGTCGCCCAGATCAAGGCCGAGATCGAGTCCACGGACTCCGACTGGGACCGCGAGAAGCTCCAGGAGCGCCTCGCCAAGCTGGCCGGCGGCGTGTGCGTGATCAAGGTCGGCGCCGCCACCGAGGTGGAGCTGAAGGAGAAGAAGCACCGTCTGGAGGACGCCATCTCCGCGACCCGCGCCGCGGTCGAGGAGGGCATCGTCTCCGGTGGTGGCTCCGCGCTGGTCCACGCCGCCAAGGTCCTCGAGGGCAACCTCGACAAGTCCGGCGACGAGGCCACCGGTGTCTCCGTCGTCCGCCGCGCGGTCGTCGAGCCGCTGCGCTGGATCGCCGAGAACGCGGGCCTCGAGGGCTACGTGATCGTCTCCAAGGTCCAGGAGATGGACAAGGGCCAGGGCTACAACGCCGCCACCGGCGAGTACGGCGACCTGGTGAAGTCCGGCGTCATCGACCCGGTCAAGGTCACCCGCTCCGCCCTGGAGAACGCCGCCTCCATCGCCTCCCTCCTCCTCACGACCGAGACCCTGGTCGTCGAGAAGAAGGAAGAGGAGGAGGCCCCGGCGGGTCACGGCCACAGCCACGGCCACTCCCACTGAGCCACCCCGCTCTCCCACCGAGGCCCGGCCTCCCGCTCCCCGCGGGACGCCGGGCCTCGGCGTGTGGCAGAGCTGTGCTGCGTCCAGGGTGTCGGGCTCTGGCTCCCCACCGCACGATGACGTGCTCCTTCCCAGACCAGCCCGGACCGGGGCCCCACCCGTCGCAGTCACGCCATGTCCGACAGCGGGCCCCAGCCGCACAGGTGATCCGTGTACAGCTCTCTGCCAGCGCCTTCAGCCGGACGGCTGAGGGGGCCGGGGCCGGCCCCGCCGCACAGTTCCGGCCAGTTCCGTTCCTGACCGCCGACCGTCCCGATAGTTCCTTGGTACGACTGGTTCCAGTCGCTTCACGAGGAACACCACGGAAGGCGCGGGGGACATGGCTTGGGAAGAGTGGGAACAGTTGAAGGGGGAGGCGGCCGCGTCCTCCTCCACGTCGGGCGGGATGAGGCTCAACCAGCATGCCTACCAGGGTGGCGGTGACGGCGCTGATCTGAAGGTTCAGCACCAGCAGTTGCGCGCCCTCGGGGCGCTCGCCGACGACCTGCGGCAGCGACTCCAGGTGGACGGGGACCACGCACGTCCCGCCACCTTCTCCGCCGGCACCAGCCTCTCCAACGACGGCCTCGACTCCGGGCACCAGGTGCTGAGGCTGGCCGAAGTGTGGAGCACCAAGCTGCACGTCCTGCTGGACGCGTGCTCCCACATCCGTAACCACCTGAGCTTCACCAGCGCGCAGCACGCCGGGGACGACGAGGCGGCTGGAGCAGGGGTGGGAGCCTCGGGCGCCGATCTGCTGTCGGTGTCGAAGATCTCCGACTACATGAAGTAACACGCCACGCACGGGGGACGGAACATGGCGGACATTGCGACGTTGACGGTGGAGGAACTCAGACACCTCCGCCTCGGCACTCTCAACGAGGCCGTGACCAACTGGCGGGTCATGGCCGACAAGCTGAACAAGCTCGCCACGGGCGGCAGCGGCGACGTCAGCGCCCGGGACCTGGAGAGCAAGGCGAAGGCCGCCGACTGGGAGGGTGTCAACGCCACCGTCTCCCGTGAGTTCGTCACGAAGACGGCCAAGCAGTTCGAGGACGCGGCCGCGGAGGCGAAGGACGTTCTCGGCATCCTGAGCGATCTCGCATCGCAGATGGCGAAGCACAAGGAGAGCCTGGAGACGGCGATCAGCGAACTCCGAGGGCAACACATCCTCGTTCTAGGTGACGGCACGATCGTGAACAGCGGCCCGAAGGGGCCTCCCAAGGAGCACCTGGGCACAGCCAAGGTGTCGCAGGAAAGCCTTGAGGCCGCGAAAGCGCGGATCACCCGCATTCTGTGGGAAGCAACCGAGGCGGACCGGATCGCACGGGACGCGCTGCGCGCCATCATGAAGGACCAGCACGACTTCTCCGGCGCGGGCGCGGGCAGCCTCAAGGAAGCCGACATGCGGCAGGGACGCGAGCAGGCCGAGAAGTGGAAGAAAGACATCCTCTCCGGCGACTACAAGCGGTGGAACGACGCCGAACTCGAGGCGTTCAACCGGTCACTCGTCCTTCACCGTGACAACCCGGCCTTCACCGAGACCTTCTTCACCGGCATCGGCGCCGACCAGACGCTGCAGATGTGGCTGGAGATTGCCAGTAACGACGGACCCGCCGACGAGGACCGTCCCAAGCTCCTGGCGAAGATCCAGGACAACCTCAGCATGTCTCTGGCCAACGCCTCGTACGGGGACAGCCCGGCGGTCGAGCAGTGGAAGAAGGACTTGATCACCGCGGGTCCCAGGTATGTTTCGGGCGATCCGCCGGCCGTCACCACCGGCTTCCAGGTGATGAGCAGCCTGATGCAGAAGGGCCGCTTCGAGAGCGCTTTCCTCCACGACTACGGCACGGCTCTCGTCACGCACGAGCGCGAGAAATTGCGAGGGTCCGGCGAACCCTGGTCCAGTGGCGCGACTCTCAACTACCCCGACAACGGCAAGAACCCCAACGACCCGATGGCCGGCTTCCTCGAGGCCCTCGGCCACAACCCCGAGGCCTCACTCGACTTCCTCAACCAGGAGACCGGCGAGGGCGACAAACGCATCAGCAACTTCGAGTACCTCGTCGGCAACGAGGAGCACGGTCGGAAGTGGCCCGAGGACACCGACGGATTCGACAACCTGGGCCACGCGTTGGAGTCGGCGACCCTGGGATATGCGTACGACTCAAAGGAACCCGTAATCCCGCCGGTGGAGACGCTCGATCAGATCACCACCAGAAGCGAACGGACGGCGCTGGCAATGGATGTTGTGGGGGCCTACGCCGATCCCGAATTGCTCGAGAAGCAACAAGGCATCGAGGGCAGCTTGGCTCGGGTGGCCGCCGGCCACATGGACAGCATCAACTACACCATGGCCGACTGGGGCAGCATGGGCGATGCCGGCAACCGAGACGGCTTCTACGGCAAGAACGAGGCGTACCTGCGTGACTTCGGGGAGGGTGACACCATCGCCTTTCTGCGGAACGTCGCAGCGGATGAAGGAGCCCACCAGACGCTCTCACAGGCGCAGCAAATTTATGGCACCAGTCTCATCGCGGCCCACAGTGACAACCAGGAAGATGCCCTCCATGCAGGTGGCCAGAGCGTCAGGATGCACGGCCTGATCGACGAGGCCCGGCTGGAGGCCATCGCGAGCGAATTCTCCGACGAGGAGACGAAGCGCAACAAGGAGTTGGAGAAGCAGGCTGCCTGGGTCGAGTTCGGCGCCGGAGCCCTGGTGGGTGTCGGCACTGGTCTGGTGACTGCGCCCACGGCCGGCGTCGGGGCGGTCGCCGTTCCGATCGTCGCTGACACTGTGGGCAGTGCCGTGGAGACGGTGGTCGGCAACCACATGATGGATTGGCTCGAAGAGAACGAGTACAAGAACGATGCAGCGTCCATCAAGTCCCTCGACGAGGCCAGGGTTGCTGGATCGAACAACGCAACAGCGCCGGTGAGGGAGTACATGGAGCAGCACGGTCTGACGGAGAGGGAGACGCGCGCGGCGACCAAGGAGATGGAGAGGGCGTACAACGACGGACGGGCCTTGACGGATACCGACAACGCGGAGAAGTGATGCAGAGGGTACGAGTCGGTGCGTACGGGTTCGGTGCGTTGGTGGTCATGTCCCTGATCGGATCGCTCACGGCATGCGACGCGGGCACCAACGACGCCCGGGCCGGAAAGTCGGAATCACCCGTGGGGCGACCGGTGGAGCACTGCCGTCGACTCATCGGCGCCAACGGTGTCGAATGGGTCGAGAAGAGCTACGGGTCCCCGATCGCCGAGTCAGGGCGCGGGGTGCAGGGGGAATCCAAGGCCGTACGGCGGTTCCAGCAGGAGGCGAAGAGCTGGACGCCCGAGACGGACGAAAACGGTTATGGGTGGAGTCCTTTGAAGAGGGTGTGCCGACTCGTGCACAGCGGGCGCGACGTCGGCGGCGAGGTGTTCTCCTTGGAGTTCGGAGCAGGGGCCACTCCGTTGGAAAAGCTGGCCGAGGGGGAGTTGGAGGGTGGCGGCGTGGTCACTGATGCCGGTGACGACGTCAAGCTGGTGTCTTGGGAGATGGGCCCGGACGAACCGAACGAGCATTCCGTCTTCGTGGAGTGCCGTGTCGAGGGCTCCATGTACGGCCAAGAGACAAGGGTGCCCCTGGAAGGCACCCTGGAGGACGGCCTCAAGCGGGACCTCGGGGCTACTCCTCGCTTCGACCTGCTGCTGGACGCCGCACGGGTGGTCGTCGAGCAGGCCGGCTGCCTCAATGATCCGAAGCTGCCGGAGCGGGCCCCGGACGTGTGACGTCGCTGGGGTCGGCCAGTCGCGAGGCGGAGGGCCGGCCGGGTGGCTGGCAGGGGCCCGCATGGAGGCCATTGCTGGTCAGTACAAGGACGAAGCCGACAAGAGGAACCTGGCGCTGGAGAAGCAGGCGGCTTGGGTCGAATACGGTGCCGGGGCGTTGATCGGTGTATTGGCTGAAGGAGAACGAATACAAGAACTCCCATGAGGCCATCGAATCCCTTGACCACGCCAGGGCCGCCGGATCGATGAATGCGTCGGCTCCCCTGCGGGAGTATCTGATACAGGCCGGCATGTCCGAGGCGGAGATACGAAAATTGCAGCCCGGTATGGAGGCTGCGTACAACAGGGGCAGGGCAGTGACAGACACCGACGACGTGGACAAGTGAGGTCCTCCCGGGATGTGGAAAGCGGGTTCGGCCAGGCTTGCTTCGGTCTTGGCGATCGGGTTGGTCGCCTGCCTGACTGCCTGCGACGCACCAGATCATGATGATGCCGAGGCAACGCCGAGCCGTGGAAAGCAGTCCCCGGGCTACTGTCGTGGGCTCATCGGTGCCGCAGGCGTCGAGTGGGTTGAGCGGACCTTCGGCTCGAAGGTTAGGGAGACTGCCCGCGTCACTGAGACGGGCCGCGAAGTGCAGCCGATCAAGGAAGCCGTGCGGGTGTTCCGCAGCGGTGCTCGCGCGTGGTCTCCGCAAACCGACGCAGATGTCACCTTCCGATTTCCGCCCACGGTGTGTCGATTGGTTCCCGAGGGGCGGGTGAATCCCGGCAGACTGGTCAGCATCAAGGCCGGCCCCGGGGATTTTCCTTTCGATGTGCTGACAGACGGAGACATGGAGAACGGTGGCGAAGTCACTGCTGTCGGGGGCGACGTGAAATTGGTGGCGTGGAATTTCGGAGGTGAACGAGGCAACGAAAATTCCGTCGTCGTGCGGTGCAGTGTCAAGGGCGCCTGGGATGCGCAGATAAATCGGGTCCCGATTGCATTCACGATGACGGATCACCTCGACAAGGACGCCAATCCGACTCCCCGTTTCGACCTGTTGCTGGACGCTGCGCGGGTGGCGGTCCGTCAGGCCGACTGCCTCAATGACCCGAAACTGCCGGAGCGGGCGCCAGAGATGTGACACGGGGTGTCTTCAGGTCTGGTGGTCAGCAGATGTGTCAGGAGCCTCGGGCTGCCGTGGGATGTCGAGAGGGTGCTCGCATCGGGTCAGGGGGCCTGCCTCCGTGTCCCGCAGTCCGAGGTGGTCGCACTGTTCGCAGGCGTCGATGACCGCCCGGTCCCGGACACGGTCGACCGCGGCGGCCAGTTCACGGAACGTGCCGAGCGCGAGCGGCTGCTGGTGCCAGCGAGGCGGCGCGTACTCGGGGACGACCCAGCCGGCTTCGAGCGCCTGGTCGATCTTGCTGTTCAGGATGGTCACCGTGGCCGCCGACGCCTCCGGCGCTCCCAGTGACTTCCGTTCCTTCCAGCCGGCCGCGGTGTCCGCGGCTCTCCAGGCGAAGCAGATCATCTGGCCTGCCGAGTATCCCGCCGTGAAGCCCTTGGCCACGATGTCGGCGAGCTGCTGTCGACGCGCCTCGGGCACCTCGGGATAGCGGTAGTTGTTCGTCAGTAGACCGTCGAGATAGCGGATGACGTCGGCGATCTCCATCGCCTCGACGGACTGGGCCAGCTTCTGGCGTGCCTCATGGGCCTCCGGCCCGGGCCTGGTGAGGAAGTAGCGGCGGATGGATCGAGCGGTGGAGGTCCTGCATGTCTCGTCCCCCAACAGACGCCACCGGACGTCCGCGGGGTGGAAGCTGAGGGAGTCGTCGTCCTCCGGCGTGCGGACGAACGCCTTGTGGGGCGTGTCGGCGGCGAGAGCCACGAGCTGTGCGTCGTACAGGTCCAGGAGGGCCGCCTCGTCGAGAGGAAGGTTCCCGGACCAACCGGCTGCCCCCAGGTCGGTGAGACCGGGCAAGGACTCGCCCGGCCGGCACGCGACCCGGTCGGCCATGGCGAGGTACAGGGCGAGCGCCGACGGGCTCTCGTAGGGGACGCGGCCGGCGGTGGGTTCCTTGGCGGCTTCCAGGGCGAGGACCTCGGTGATCAGGGCGCCCTCTTCCTCCTCCCGCTTCCTCCGGCGTTCCCGCTCGGCCCTCGCGGCCTCGAGCCGGCGCTGCTTCTCCTGCTGTTGCTCCTGCCGCTGGACCTCGCCGCACTCCGGGCAGAGGTACCTGGTGTTGGGACGGTCCAGGAACTTGCCGGCGACCTTGACCGCCCAGGAGCGGTTGGCGACGCGGATCGGCTTGGCGCACCTCGTGCACAGGGCCTTGAGGAGGAGAGCGTGTGACCCTCCGGTGGCGACGGCGGCCACGTCCTGCTGGTCACCGATGCTCGCGACGGTGCGGCTCCAGGTGCCGTCCGCGGCCAGCTCCCAGTACAGCTTGGCGTACTGCTGTGCGAGCGGTGGCTGCCCGGCGGCGATGACGACCCGGATCCGGGGTGCGCCCGAGGGGAACTCGAGCACCAGCGGTGACGACTCCTTCCCCGGCCCCTTCCCTGACTCCTTCACGGCCTGCTCACGCTTGCGGCGACGGTCCCGCTTGCCCACCAGGTCCTCCTCGACCGCGATCCTGAAAGTGATCGCGTCTTTCACGCAGTTGCTTGCTTCATCCAGCTGTTTCGGTCCCGGAGCGCTACCGCCCGGTGGGCGACGACGACTGCCGACGAGCACCAGGGCCGCCGACGTCAGATCCCGGGCCCTTCCGACATCGAGCCGAGGCAGCCCGGGCAGAGGGATTCGCCCTCGACGGGCCGGAACATCACGGGGGAGTCGTGGCGAGGGCTCTCGCACTCCCGGAGGGGCCAGGACTTCGGGGGCGTCTCGGGCAGCCGACCGCCCGTGCGGGAGGCGGGGAGCGGCGGCACCTCGGTGAGCAGGTAGCGCAGGAGGCCGCCGGGCCTGAGTACGGGTGCGCCGTTGGTGGGCAGGCCGCGCAGGATGTGGGTGCGGATGTCGCCGGGGGTGTGGCCCGCGGCCAGCCAGCGGGCGGTGAGCCGGGTCAGCTCCGGGCGCATGGCGCGGGGGATGCCGCGGAGCTCCGGATCGAGCATCGGGAAGGCTGCGACGACAGCCCAGGCCTGGTCCAGCGTCTCCTCGGAGGGTTCGGTGGCGCCTCCTCCGTCCAGATCGGGCTCCGGCTCCGGCTCGGGCTTGGGCTCCGGCTCGGGCTCGGGCTCGGGTGCGGGTGCGGGTGCGGGTGCGGAACCGGGATCGGGGCCCGGTGCGGGGTCCTGTCCCGGGGCTGCCGAGGCATGGGGGTCCGCAGCGGGCCCGCTCGCCACGTCCGTTCCTCCGTCTGCCTCAGCGGCAGCCTCGGCCTCGGCGCCTGCGGTTGCGTTCGCCGCCGTCTCCGCCCCTGCGTCGGCGGCTGTGCTGTCGTCCGCGTCCGGTGCCGCCCCCGGATGGTGGGAAGTGTTGCCCAACTCATTCGTATTGCGGAGGGAAGGACCGTCGGACAGCGGGGTGGTCGGCCCACCGGCGGCCGGAGGGCGGCCACTCGGCGCCACCTGCGGCGACACCCGGTGAATGGTGTCCCTCCCCTGCGTCGGCAGGGCGGCGAGGAACTTGTCCGCCTCGGCCGCCCGTAGCGGCACGCTGGAGACGAGCTGCCGGGTGGCCCAGCGCCCGCGCTCGATCTGCGCGCGCCGCTCGTGGACGTAACCCTCGGCGATGAGCTGACGCTTGGCGGTGGTGAAGGCCGACCCGCCGATACGGGCACGTTTCGCGGTCTCCGACAGCGTCTCCGTCGCCCCGGGCGGGAGGGAGAGCTGCCAGGTCAGGACGCGGGCCGCGTCCGAGGACAGCCGTGGGTGCCGGATGATCTCGTTGGCGAGCTGGGTGAACGCGCGCGTGGGCGCGATAAAGTTGCGGCAGATCACTGTGGGAGGCCCTTTTCCCGTCGTGGTTCAGGCCCTCGTGGACGGTTGCGCCCGTCCCGGGGGCCATTTTGTGTGTGCCAACCGGACCCGCCCTGGGGCAGGTTGACGAGACGACGCTACTGCACACTGCGTAGCGCCTTGGACGCGTTCGGTGAATATGGCCGAGTCTGTGGAGCTTTCCTGTCGCTGATTCACTCCCAGGAGTGCGCCTGATCCCCTGCCGACGGGGCATGGGCGGGGGCTCGCCTCGCCTCGGAGGTTACGGGCCCTGTAGGCGGAGGTGCCACCAGGGGCGGGGGGAGGCGGGGAGCGGCCGGCGGTGGGCGGCGGCGGGGTCCGGGAGGGTGCGGCGTTCGAACTCGGCGTCGAGTGCGGCGACGATGCGGGCCAGTTGGCGGCGCGGGCCGGACGGCAGGGCGTGGAGGAGGGACTCCATGTCGTCCCGTGCCTGGACGGGGTCGCAGCACGGGCAGTCGCCCGGGGGTACGTAGAGCCACCGGCCGGGGCGGCGCAGGAAGGTCTCGTAGGTCAGCAGCGCCTCGGCGAGGAAGCTGGGTGAGAACCTCCGCGCTTCGAGGCGCCGGACGGCGGTCTCGGCGTCCCTCCGCAGGCCGGGGACGCGGCTGAAGGGGCGGGTCCGGACGGAGGCGGGCCAGGTGCGGGCGCGGACGGCGCCGGGCGGCCTACGCGGCATCGCCCTCTCGGGTCGAGGTCATGGCCGCATGGTGGCACGGCCTCGGCTGCGGATTCCTCCGGTTTTTCGGCCGGTCGCGCCAGCCGTGCGGATTCGATGAACGTCTATGTTGACGTTCGTCGAATCACTCTGCCATGCTGGGCTTGTCAAGAGATCGATGTCCGTCGATATGAGGAGTGCTCGGCATGTCTTCCCTGCGTACCGCTCTTGCCGCCGCGCGTGTGCGCCGCACCGCCGCGGACCTGGTCCAGGTCAGCTACTCGGAGCGCACCGGCGAGGTCTGCACCCGGTCGTGCCGCGCGGAGGCGGCCCGGGAACGCGCCATGACGCTCGCGCTGAGATTCCACTGACCGGCCCGCGTCGCCCGCTCACGCACGTTCCGTCACCCACCGCCCGCCCCGCAGGACCTGGAGTCGTCATGACCGAGCAGCAGCTTCCCGTCGTCGTCATCGGAGCCGGCCCCGTCGGCCTGGCCGCCGCCGCGCACCTCACCGGGCGCGGACTCACCCCGCTCGTGCTGGAGGCGGGGGAGGCCGCCGGGGCGGCGGTGCGGGAGTGGGCCCACGTGCGGCTCTTCTCCACCTGGAGCGAACTGGTCGACGCCGAGGCCGAGAAGCTCCTCGCCCCCACCGGCTGGACCCGCCCGGACCCCACCACCTACCCCACCGGCGGCGACTGGGCCGAGCGGTACCTGCGGCCGCTGGCCGACGCCCTCGGCGAGACGGTCCGCTACGGAGCCACCGTCACCGGCGTCTCCCGCGTCGGCCGGGACCGGGTGGTCGACGCCGAGCGCGAGGACCAGCCGTTCACCGTGCACGTCACCCACGCAGACGGCGGCGAGGAGCGGCTTCTGGCCGCCGCGGTGATCGACGCCTCCGGCAGCTGGACCCTGCCGGGCCCGGCCGGCGGCGACGGTCTGCCCGCCCTGGGGGAGAAGGCCGCCGCGGACCACGTCGCCTACCGCGTGCCCGACCTGAACGACCCCGCCGCGCGCGCCCGGTACGCGGGCCGCCGCACCGCCGTGATCGGCTCCGGGGCCTCGGCGTTCACCGCCCTGGCCGCCCTCGCCGAGCTGGCCAGGGCCGAGGACGGCTCCGGCACGCACGCCACCTGGATCCTGCGCCGCGGCATCTCCGGCTCCACCTTCGGCGGCGGCACCGCGGACCAGCTCCCCGCCCGCGGCGCCCTCGGCCTCGCCGCCAAGGCCGCCGTGGAGCAGGGCCACGCCTCCGCCGTCACCGGCTTCCGCACCGCCTCCGTCGAGCGCGACGGCGACGGGCGCCTCGTGCTCACCGCCGAGGACGGCCGCCGCCTCGACCCCGTCGACGAGGTGATCGTCCTGACCGGGCTCCGCCCCGACCTGTCGTTCCTCTCCGAGATCCGCCTCGGCCTCGACGAACGGCTCCAGGCCCCCGTCGAGCTGGCCCCGCTGATCGACCCCAACCAGCACTCCTGCGGCACGGTCTACCCGCACGGACACCGCGAACTCGGCCACCCCGAGCGGGACTTCTACATGGTCGGAGCCAAGTCCTACGGCCGCGCCCCGACGTTCCTGGCGCTCACCGGGTACGAGCAGGTCCGCTCGGTGGTCGCCGCGCTGGCCGGTGACACCGAGTCCGCCGACCGCGTCGAACTGGTCCTCCCCGAGACCGGTGTCTGCGGCGGCGCGGGCCTCTTCGACACCCCCGCCGCCGAGTCCACGGCGTCCGCGGACAGCGGCTGCTGCTCCCCGGCCTCCTCCGTCGTCCAGGCCCCGCAGGTCGTCGCGCTCGGCAGGCGCCCCGAGGCGAGCGCGAGCCCGGAGGCGAGCGCGAGCCCGGCCGAGAACGGCGGCGGCTGCTGCGGCTGAGGGCCTAGCCTCCCCGCATGACGATCACGTACGAGTGGCGCGGTGAGGTCGGGGAGGCGGAGCTGGAGGCGTTGCACGCCGCGGCGTTCGGCCGTCCGCCGGGGGAGAGCGGATGGACGGAGCAGCTGCGGCGGCACAGTCTCGGCTGGGTCTGCGCCCGCGACGGCGGGACCCTGGTGGGGTTCGTCAACGTCGCCTGGGACGGCGGCACGCACGCCTTCCTGCTGGACACGGCCGTGGCCCCGGACCGCCAGGGCGAAGGCATCGGCGCCGCCGTGGTCCGCAGGGCGGCCGACGAGGCCAGGGGCGCGGGGTGCGGGTGGCTCCACGTCGACTTCGAGGAGCCGCTGCGGACGTTCTACTTCGACGCCTGCGGCTTCCGGGCGACCGCGGCGGGACTGCTCGACCTGACGTCCTGAGGACGGACCCGCGGACGCGGCCGCGCGGCGGTGCGGCGGGGAAACACGTGGGGCCGCCTCCTTCCCGAAGAAGGAGGCGGCCCCACACGTGTCAGCGCGTCACTGCTGCGTGCCCTGCCCCGGCTGCGTGCGCTCGCGCATCTTGCGCAGCAGTTCACGCTTCTGCTCGGCGGCCGTCTGCCGGCTGTTCGAGCTCGCGGTGACGGAGGCCTGCTGGTCGGAACGGGACAGCTTCTTGCGCTGTCCGCCGACGCCGAGCATGTCGTTGCGTCGGTTGGCCATGGGGATCCCCATCGGTGAGTGGTGGGCTGCAACACGGCTGGGTCATGACGCCCACCGGAATCGGAACTGCCCCGGCTGCCCGTAGCCTAACCGGCCCCGTCGCGGGGCCGCCCTCCGTGAGGGACCGCCCGCTCCGGACGGCGCCTCAGCGGCCGGGGCCTCAGCGGCCGGGGCCGTACTTGCGGCCCGCCGAGGAGGAGACGCCGCCGAGCAGGTTGCGCGGCACCAGCTTGGTCAGGCCGAGCAGGGCCTTGTAGCGGGGGTCCGGGATGGAGACGGTCCGGCCGCGGGCGAAGTCGTCCAGGGCCGCGGTGACGACCTTGTCGGCGTCCAGCCACATCCAGCCCGGGATGTTGCCGGTGCCCATGCCGGCCCGCTCGTGGAACTCGGTGCGCACGAACCCCGGGCACAGCGCCGTCAGCCGGACGCCGTCGGCGGCCAGGTCGCGGGCCGCGCCCTGGGTGAACTGGACGACCCAGGCCTTGGACGCGCCGTAGGTGCCGCGCGGAACGAAGGCCGCGACCGAGGCCACGTTGATCACACCGCCCCGTCCGCGCTCGCGCATCCCCTCGACCGCCGCCGTGGTCAGCCGCAGCACGGCCTCGCAGTGCACCTTGAGCATCCGCAGCTCGTCGGCGACCGGGACCTCCAGGTAGCGGCCCTTGTTGCCGAAGCCCGCGTTGTTGACCAGCAGGTCCACCGGGTGGCGCCGGTCGGCGAGGCGGACGGCCACGGCGTCGATGCCCTCGTCGGTGGCCAGGTCCGCGGTGAGCACCTCGGCCTCGATGCCGTGCCGGTCGTGGAGTTCGGTCGCCTGCGTGCGCAGCCGCTCGGTGTCCCTGGCCACCAGCACCAGGTTGTGCCCGCGGGCCGCCAGCCGTCGTGCGAAGGCGGCCCCGAGGCCGGCCGTCGAACCTGTGATCAGAGCCGTAGTCATGGGGTCAGGTTATGCAGGCGGTGACGCGTGCGGGAGGCGGGGCGGCCGGTGGGGAACGCGGGTCAGGAGGACTGCCGCGCCGTGTACTTGTGGACGGCCGCGCGCTCCTCCTCGGGCAGGTCCTCACCCGCCTCCAGCAGGCGGGGCAGCAGGGTGCGCTCGAGGGTCAGGGCGCGGAAGCACAGGGCGATCGTCACCTCGTGGTCCGGCCGGCGGACGATCTCCACGGCGTCGCCGGCGCGGATCTCGCCGGGGGCGATCACCCGGAAATAGGCGCCGGGCACTCCCTTCGCGGTGAAGCGTTTCACCCATTGCGGCTCGCCCATGTGGCCCTGGAAGGTGCCGCAGGGGATACGGGGCGAGGTGACCTGGAGGACGACGTCCGGGCCGACGCGCCACCGCTCGCCGAGGCGCGCTCCGGAGACGTCGAGGCCGGAGACGGTGAGGTTCTCGCCGAAGACCCCGTTGCGCAGCGGGCGCCCGAGCTCGCGCTCCCACTCGTCCAGGTCCTCGCGGGCGAAGGCGTAGACCGCCTGGTCGTCGCCGCCGTGGTGGCGCAGTTCGCAGATGGCGTCGCCGGCCAGCCCGCTCGCCCCGGTTCCTTTGGGGCCGGGGGCGGAGATCCGGACGGGGCCGTCGACCGGCCGCTTGTCGATGCCGGTGAGGCCGTCGCGCTGCCCCGTGTAGGGGACGGCGGAGGCGGAGCCGAGGTTGATCGAGAGGACCTTCATAAGCGGCCACGGTAGCGCCGCCGTGCCCAAAGCGGCAGGCAGTTTCTCCCGAGGACCCCCAAGGCTGACTTATGCTCGGAAGGGTGATCGAAGCTCGTCATCTCCGTGTCCTGCGTGCCGTCGCCGCCACCGGTTCCTTCTCCGCCGCGGCGCGGGAGCTGGGCTGCACCCAGCCGGCCGTGAGCCAGCAGATGAAGGCCCTGGAGTCCTCGGCGGGCACGCCGCTGATCGTCCGCGCCGGACGGGGCATGCGCCTCACCCAGGCGGGCGAGGCGCTGGTCCGCCACGCGGCGGGCATCCTCGCGGGCCTGACCGCCGCGGAGGAGGAGGTCGCCGCGATCGCCGGGCTGCGGGCCGGGCGGGTGCGGCTGGTGTCGTTCCCCAGCGGAAGCTCCACCCTGGTGCCGACGGCGCTGGCCGCGCTGCGGGCCGAGCACCCCGGCACCCAGGTGTCGCTGGAGGAGGCGGAGCCGCCGCGTTCGGTGGAGATGCTCCGCGCGGGCGACTGCGACGTGGCGCTGGCCTTCCGGTACGGCAGGGCGGGGGAGCCCTCGGAGCCGGGCACGGAGGGAACGGGCACGGGAGCCGACGGCACCCGGACGCGAACGGGAACCGGCCGGGGAACGCGGTCCGAGTCGGAGGAGTGGGACGACCTGGTGGTGCGGCCGCTGCTGAGCGACCGCCTGGTGGGTCTGGTGCCCGAGGGGCACCCCCTGGCGGCCGCCGAGTCCGTCGGCATCGGCGAGCTGGCCGGGGAGCCGTGGATCGCGGGCTGCCCCCGGTGCCGGGGGCAGCTGGTGGAGGTGTGCGCCCAGGCGGGCTTCACGCCGCGGATCGACTTCGCGACGGACGACTACCCGGCGGTGGTCGGACTGGTCGGCGCCGGGCTCGGGGTGGCGGTGCTGCCGAGGCTGGCGGTGGAGGCGGTGCGGGGGCGGGGCGTGCGGGAGGTCCGCGTCGAACCGGCGGTGCGGCGCGAGGTCGTCGCCCTCACCCTCGCCGACCTGGAGCACGTCCCGGCCGTGGCGGCGACCCTCCGCCAGCTGGAGCGCGCGGCGGCCGCCCGGGGCTGAGCCCGGGGGCGCACCCGCACCGCGCAGCGGCCGCACCCGAGTCGCAGAAACGTTTCACTCGTGACCGGCGACCGTGCCCCGCCGGTCGATGCCCTCCCCGTCGCCGTCGGGCCCCATGCCGTGGCCGCCGTGCGCCGCGTGGCCCCCGCGGTCCGGCACCGGCACCAGACGGTGGCGTGCCCGCCCCATCAGCTCCTCGCGTTCGTCCTCGGTGAGGCCGCCCCAGACCCCGTAGGGCTCACGGACCGCCAGGGCGTGCGCCGCGCACTCCGCCCGGACCGGGCACCGCATGCACACCTCCTTGGCCGAGTTCTCACGGGCGCTGCGCGCCGCCCCGCGTTCGCCCTCCGGATGGAAGAAGAGCGAACTGTCGACCCCGCGGCAGGCGGCGTGGAGCTGCCAGTCCCAGAGGTCCGCGTTAGGACCGGGAAGGCGGGAGAAATCAGCCATGACGTGTCCCCTTGGTGCTGGTTGCCGGTTCGGCGACCGCGTACCCGCGATCAATGAAGATCTACGAACGATCTAAGGAGATGAAAATATGACTCATTGCGAATCTAGTCACAGACACCCGCAAAACGGAAGAAATGGGTCCAATCAGGTCAGACGGTCTGAGGAAAACTTGTGTGCATGCTGTGTGTGACCGAGAGGTGATGACCCCCTCACGTAGAGTGCTGAAGGCGGCCTTTCTCCCCGTAACTCTTTCGAGTGACCGTCGTTGAGAGGGCGAGGCGGTCGACGGAACAAGCGCTCGGGTGGATGATCCGAGAGGCCCACGAAGGATCGACCGCACAGGTGACGATTTCGTACCAGCCTGGAGGCTCAAGGTGACGCGCATCAGCTGCGGAGGGCGGTCATGACTTCCGTCCTCGTCTGTGACGACTCCCCGCTTGCCCGAGAGGCGCTCCGCCGCGCGGTCGCGACCGTGCCCGGCGTCGAGCGCGTGACGACGGCGGCCAACGGCGAGGAAGTCCTCCGCCGCTGGGGTGCCGACCGCTCGGACCTCATCCTCATGGACGTCCGCATGCCCGGCCTGGGCGGTGTCGAGACGGTCCGCCGCCTCCTCTCCGCCGACCCCGGGGCCCGCATCATCATGCTGACGGTCGCCGAGGACCTGGACGGCGTGGCGCTCGCCGTCGCCGCCGGCGCCCGCGGCTACCTGCACAAGGACGCCTCCCGGGCCGAACTGCGCGCCACGGTGACGCAGGCCCTGGCCGACCCGACCTGGCGGCTGGCCCCGCGCCGGCTCCGTTCCGCCGAGATGGGCGCCGCGCCCACGCTCACGGCGCGCGAGATCCAGGTCCTCGAGGGCATGAGCCACGGACGCTCCAACGCCGAGATCGGCCGCGAGCTGTTCCTGTCCGAGGACACGGTCAAGACCCATGCCCGCCGGCTCTTCAAGAAGCTCGGCGCCTCGGACCGGGCCCATGCCGTGGCACTCGGCTTCCGGTGGGGTCTGGTCCGGTAGGACCCGCCGGTGGGTCGCCTCGATGACTGCGTCAGGGCGGGGTGCCGGAGATTTCTCCGGCGGACCCCGCCTGCCGCACCTGTGACGGAGACTGCAGAACCTCCTGACGGGTGCCCGATGCTCGTTTCGCCGCGGATGCCGCATCCTTGAGATGTGGAGTTCTCGGGGACGAGTCGGTCGAGCGGAAGGGGAGGGCGCAGCGGATGAGTGCCGGCGCACCTGCTCATAACGCTTCGGTGCACAACCAGGGCCGCGGCGGACCCGCCTCGCGGGCTCCGGTGCACCATGGAGCGATGCGCGACGACGAGACGACGGTGATCGGTGCTCTCGTCCATCGTGCCGTCGACGGGGACGAACAGGCGACGCACGACCTGCTGGCGCGGGTGCACCCGCTGGCCCTGCGCTACTGCCGCACCAGGCTGTCCCGGCTCCCCGGCGACGCCCGCCACTTCGTGGAGGACCTGGCGCAGGAGGTCTGCGTCGCGGTGCTGCTGGCGCTGCCGCGCTACCGGGACACCGGCCGGCCCTTCGAGGCCTTCGTCTGCGCCATCGCCGCCCACAAGGTCGCCGACCTGCAGCGGGCCGCGATGCGCCACCCCGGGTCCACGGCGGTGCCGTCGGACGAGATGCCCGAGCGGCCCGACGACTCCCTCGGTCCCGAGGAGCGCGCGCTGCTCAGCAGCGACGCCGAATGGGCCAAGAAACTGCTGGCCAACCTCCCGGAGAACCAGCGCGAACTGCTGCTGCTCCGCATCGCCGTCGGCCTGACGGCGGAGGAAACCGGCCAGATGTTGGGAATGTCACCCGGTGCCGTCCGGGTCGCCCAGCACCGTGCGCTGAGCCGTCTGCGGGCGCTCGCCGAGCAGTGACGGTCACCGCCTGCGACGGCCGTGGCGGCGCTTTCCGGCCACGGTGCCGATCCTGCCCGGTGCGAGGCGTCCTCGCGCGCGCCGGCCGGTCGCCCGCTCACCCGACGTAACCGAACGCGAGGCCGCCCCGTCACCCGCCGCGCCCACGAATGGTGGAATGCCGGGGCTCCGGATCCCGTTAGCATGGACATCCGCACCGATCAAGGCCATGGGGAAGGTGTCATGACTGCAAACGTCGACGGAGTGCCCGCCAAATTCGCGACGCTCGGGCTGACCTACGACGACGTGTTGCTGCTACCGGGAGCGTCGGACGTCCTCCCCAACGCGGTCGACACCTCCACCCGGATCTCCCGGAACATCAAGGTGAACATCCCGCTGCTGTCCGCGGCGATGGACAAGGTCACCGAGTCCCGGATGGCCATCGCGATGGCCCGCCAGGGCGGCGTCGGCGTGCTGCACCGCAACCTGTCGATCGAGGACCAGGTCAACCAGGTCGACCTCGTGAAGCGCTCCGAGTCCGGCATGGTGACCGACCCGATCACCGTGCACCCGGAGGCCACCCTCGCCGAGGCCGACGCGCTGTGCGCCAAGTTCCGCATCAGCGGCGTCCCGGTCACCGACCCGGCGGGCAAGCTGCTCGGCATCGTGACCAACCGCGACATGGCGTTCGAGTCCGACCGCACCCGCAAGGTGCACGAGGTCATGACGCCGATGCCGCTGGTCACCGGCACGGTCGGCATCTCCGGCACCGACGCCATCGACCTGCTGCGCCGACACAAGATCGAGAAGCTTCCCCTGGTCGACGGTGAAGGCGTCCTCAAGGGCCTCATCACGGTCAAGGACTTCGTCAAGGCCGAGCAGTACCCCCACGCCGCCAAGGACGCGGAGGGCCGGCTGCTCGTCGGCGCCGCCGTCGGCGCGAGCCCCGAGGCGCTGGAGCGCGCCCAGGCGCTGGCCGCCGCGGGCGTCGACTTCCTCATCGTGGACACCTCCCACGGCCACAACAGCAACGCCCTGAGCTGGATGGCGAAGATCAAGTCCGCGGTGCACGTGGACGTGATCGGCGGCAACGTCGCCACCCGCGACGGCGCGCAGGCGATCATCGACGCCGGCGCCGACGGCGTGAAGGTGGGCGTCGGCCCCGGTTCCATCTGCACCACCCGCGTGGTCGCCGGCATCGGCGTCCCGCAGGTCAGCGCCATCTACGAGGCGTCCCTCGCCGCCCGCCCGGCCGGTGTGCCGGTGATCGGCGACGGCGGCCTGCAGTACTCCGGCGACATCGGCAAGGCCCTGGCGGCCGGCGCGGACAGCGTCATGCTGGGCAGCCTGCTGGCCGGCTGCGAGGAGTCCCCCGGCGAGCTGCAGTTCATCAACGGCAAGCAGTTCAAGTCCTACCGCGGCATGGGCTCGCTCGGCGCGATGCAGTCCCGCGGCCAGGGCAAGTCCTACTCCAAGGACCGCTACTTCCAGGCCGAGGTCAGCTCCGACGAGAAGCTCGTGCCCGAGGGCATCGAGGGCCAGGTGCCCTACCGCGGCCCCCTCTCCAACGTGCTGCACCAGCTCGTCGGCGGCCTGCGCCAGACCATGGGCTACGTGGGCGCGGAGACCATCGAGGAGATGGAGTCCAAGGGCCGGTTCGTCCGGATCACCTCGGCCGGTCTCAAGGAGAGCCACCCGCACGACATCCAGATGACGGTCGAGGCGCCGAACTACAGCGGCCAGATCTGACCCGCGGTACCTGAACAGTTCCTAGAGGGCGGCCCCGCCGGGTGCGGGTGCCGCCCTCTTCGTGGGCGTCGGCGATACTGGATGACGCCTGACAAGCAGAGGGAAAGGCCACAGACGTGACTGAGATCGAGATCGGGCGCGGCAAGCGCGGCCGCCGGGCGTACGCCTTCGACGACATCGCCGTCGTCCCGAGCCGCCGTACGCGGGACCCGCAGGAGGTCTCGATCGCCTGGCAGATCGACGCCTACCGCTTCGAGCTGCCGTTCCTGGCCGCGCCGATGGACTCGGTCGTCTCCCCGGCCACCGCCATCCGCATCGGCGAGATGGGCGGCCTCGGCGTCCTCAACCTCGAGGGCCTGTGGACCCGGTACGAGGACCCGCAGCCGCTGCTCGACGAGATCGCCGAGCTGCCCGCCGAGGCGGCCACCCGCCGCCTCCAGGAGGTCTACGCCGCCCCCATCAGGGAAGAGCTGATCGGGCAGCGCATCAAGGAGATGCGTGACGCCGGTGTGGTGACCGCCGCGGCGCTCTCCCCGCAGCGCACCGCCGAGTTCTCCAAGACGGTCGTGGACGCCGGCGTGGACATCTTCGTGATCCGCGGCACCACGGTGTCGGCGGAGCACGTGTCCTCCTCGCACGAGCCGCTCAACCTCAAGCAGTTCATCTACGAGCTCGACGTGCCGGTCATCGTCGGCGGCTGCGCCACCTACACGGCCGCGCTGCACCTGATGCGCACCGGTGCGGCGGGCGTGCTGGTCGGCTTCGGCGGCGGCGCCGCGCACACCACGCGCAACGTGCTGGGCATCCAGGTGCCGATGGCCACCGCGGTCGCCGACGTGGCGGCGGCGCGCCGGGACTACATGGACGAGTCCGGCGGCCGGTACGTGCACGTGATCGCGGACGGCGGCGTGGGCTGGTCCGGCGACCTGCCGAAGGCGATCGCCTGCGGCGCGGACTCCGTCATGATCGGCTCCCCGCTGGCGCGCGCCACCGACGCGCCGGGCCGCGGCCACCACTGGGGCATGGAGGCCGTCAACGCCGAGCTGCCGCGCGGCAAGAAGGTCGCCCTCGGCACCGTCGGCACGCTGGAGGAGATCCTCACCGGTCCCTCGCACTCGCCGGACGGGTCGATGAACTTCTTCGGCGCGCTGAAGCGGGCCATGGCCACGACGGGCTACAGCGAGCTCAAGGAGTTCCAGCGCGTCGAGGTGACGGTCGCGGACTCCCAGCACCGCCGCTGACCGCCGCAAGCGTCACGCAACGAGGGCCCGCCCACCGGTCGATTCCGGTGGGCGGGCCCTCGTGCGTGACGGCCGGCAGGTTCAGTCGTCGCCGAACTTCTTGGCGACGCTGAACGCGGCGAAGCCACCGAAGGCGATGAACGCGACGGTCAGGAGGTCGAGCTCCTCGCTCCAGACCTCCTGGATGATGGCGAAGTTCCCGGTCAGCACCTCGAAGAAGTTGGCGCCGAGCAGCGTCGTCTGGTCCGCGGCGCTGACGGAGTAGCCGATCAGCTGGCCGAGGTAGACGGCGCCCAGGGAGACGATCGCGCCGATGATCGCGGTCACCGGGTTGCCGCCGGCGACCTTGCCGCTGACCAGGCCGACCAGCGCGCCCACGCCCACCGCGGCGTAACCGACCTCCACCTCGGCCTTGCCCATGATCATCCCGTAGATCACCGCGGCCACCAGGCCGGTGACCAGGGCGGCCACGGCGCCCAGCGCCAGCTTGCCGCCGGAGGGCAGCGTGGGAATCGCGGGGGCGGTGTAGGACGGCGCCGCGGGGCCGCCGCCGGGGTAGGCCTGCGGCGCACCCTGGGGGGCGCCGTACGGAGCGCCCTGGGGAGCACCCTGCGGAGGGCCCTGCGGCGGGACGCCCGGGGCGGCCGCGTACGGGTTGTTCTGGGCCGGCTGCTGCGGCGGAGTTGGCTGAGTCATGACATTCCCCCGTGGATACGAGCGGGTGTGCGAGGACTCGGCAGAGTAGCAGTGGAGCCGCTGCACCTTCGAGGGATTCCGGCCACCGGTCGTCCGCCCGCCCCGCGGCAGCCGTCAGAGCCGGTGGGCCGCTCCGGTCGGCGTCGCCCCCCTGGTGTCCAGCAGCAACTGGGCCTTCACCGCGAGACTCTGCAGGTCGTAGGCCCGGTGCTGCTGGAGGAGGACGGTCAGGTCCGCGTCGGCCGCGGCCTCCAGGAGCGAGTCGGCGCGCGGTACGGGCCGGTCGTGAACACGCCATTCGCCGACGTAGGGGTCGTGGAAGACGACCTGTGCGCCCAGCTCGCCCAGGTGCACGGCGATCTCCTCGGCGGGGGAACGGTGCGCGTCGTCGAGGTCGGGCTTGTAGGTGACCCCCAGCAGCAGGACCCGTGCGCCGCGGGCGGACTTGCCGTGCTCGTTGAGCAGGGCTGCGGCCCGCCGGGCGACGTACCGGGGCATGTCGGCGTTGACCCGCCGGGCGAGGTCCACCATGCGCAGGGCGGGACCGGCGTGGCCGGCGGGCCGCGCGGTCAGGTCCCGGGGGATGCCGTGACCACCGACGCCGGGGCCGGGGCGGAAGGCGTGGAAACCGAAGGGCTTGGTCTCGGCGCAGCGGATCACGTCCCACAGGTCGACGCCCAGGTCGTGGCAGAGCGCCGCCATCTCGTTGACCAGGGCGATGTTGACGTGCCGGAAGTTGGTCTCGAGCAGTTGCACCGTCTCGGCCTCGCGCAGACCGCGGGCGCGCACCACCCGGTCGGTGATCCGGGAGTAGAAGGCGAGGGCGGACTCGGTGCAGGCCGGGGTGAGGCCGCCGACCACGGTCGGGGTGTTGGCGGGCGTCCAGGTGCGGCTGCCGGGGTCCACGCGGCTGGGGGAGTAGGCGAGGTGGAAGTCCCGGCCGGCCGCCAGGCCGGAACCCTCCTCCAGCAGGCGGCGCAGCAGGCCCTCGGTGGTCCCCGGATGGACCGGCGACTCCAGGATCACGGTGGTGTGCGGGCGCAGCCGGGCGGCCAGGGTGCGGGCCGCGGTGGTCAGCTCCGTCAGGTCGAGCCCGCCGTCGGGGGCCTCGGTGACGGGGGCGCAGATGACGGCGGTGCGGACCTTGGCGAGCTCGTCGGGGCTGGTGGTGGGGCGGAAGCCGCGGGCCAGCATGCGGCGGAGTTCGGCGGCGGTCAGGGAACCGGAGTCCGGTCCGAAGCGGTAGCCGAGCGTACGGACACCTGCGGCGACGGCGGCCTGGGCCAGCGGCAGGCCGAGCGGTCCGAGTCCGATGACGGCGAGATCTGCGGGCATGGGTGGGCCGTCCTTCCCGATAGCCGGAGGGGGACAGGTGCGCCACCCGGGAGACCCCTCCGGCCGAGCGGGACCGGCGGTCCGGGGGATATCCCCCGATGTGAACGCACTGTCAGACTAGGAGTAAATATGACCGTTATGCGGGATTGTGGACGACGTGCGCGTGTTGATCACGCGGATCAGCCTCAGGAGTGACGGGCCGCCCGTGACGTGCGGCGATGCCGGGGAGGTTGTCCACAGGCCGGGGACGGGTGGTGGCCGATCCGCAGCCGGGCGGTGAGAATCGATCAGCACGGGTGACCCACCCAGTTCGACCGGCAGCAACACGACCACAGCGTGGGAGGCAGCGGTGAGGACAGCGACACTCGGGCCGGAGCAGCGTGACGAGTCCCTGGCGGCCCTGGCCGAACGGGAACTGGACGTCCTGGTCGTCGGGGGAGGGGTGGTCGGGGCCGGCACCGCGCTGGACGCGGCCACCCGCGGGCTGGTGACGGGCCTGGTCGAGGCGCGGGACTGGGCCTCGGGTACCTCCAGCCGGTCCAGCAAGCTCGTCCACGGCGGGCTGCGCTACCTCGAGATGCTGGACTTCGCCCTGGTCAGGGAGGCGCTGAAGGAGCGCGGCCTGCTCCTGGAGCGGCTGGCGCCCCATCTGGTGAAACCGGTGCCCTTCCTCTACCCCCTCCAGCACAAGGCCTGGGAGCGTGCCTACGCGGGGACGGGCGTGGCGCTCTACGACGTCATGTCCCTGGCCCGCGGCCACGGCCGGGGCCTGCCCGGCCACCGCCACCTGACCCGCCGTCACGCGCTGCGCATCGCGCCCTGCCTGCGCAAGGACGCGCTGACCGGCGCCCTTCAGTACTACGACGCCCAGATGGACGACGCGCGCTACGTCGCCACGCTGGTGCGCACGGCCGCCGCCTACGGGGCCCAGGTCGCCAACCGCACGCGGGTGACCGGGTTCCTGCGGGAGGGCGAGCGGGTGGTGGGCGCCCGGGTGACGGACCTGGAGGGCGGCGGCGAGTACGCGATCCGCGCCCAGCAGATCGTCAACGCCACCGGCGTGTGGACGGACGACACCCAGGCGATGGTCGGCGAGCGCGGCCAGTTCCACGTCAAGGCGTCCAAGGGCATCCACCTGGTCGTCCCCAAGGACCGCATCCACTCCGCGACGGGGCTGATCCTGCGGACCGAGAAGTCCGTGCTCTTCGTCATCCCCTGGGGCCGGCACTGGATCGTGGGCACCACCGACACCGAGTGGAGCCTCGACAAGGCGCACCCGGCCGCCTCCAGCGCCGACATCGACTACCTGCTGGAACACGTCAACTCGGTGCTGTCGGTGCCGCTCACCCGCGACGACGTGGAAGGCGTCTACGCCGGCCTGCGGCCGCTGCTGGCCGGCGAGTCGGAGGCCACCAGCAAGCTGTCCCGGGAGCACACGGTGGCCCACCCGGTGCCGGGCCTCGTGGTGGTGGCCGGCGGCAAGTACACGACCTACCGGGTGATGGCCAAGGACGCGGTCGACGCCGCGGTGCACGGGCTGGACCGCAGGGTCGCGCCCTGCGTGACCGAGGAGATCCCGCTGGTGGGCGCCGAGGGCTACCGGGCGCTGTGGAACGCCCGGGCGCGGATCGCGGCCCGCACCGGCCTGCACGTGGTGCGGGTGGAGCACCTGCTGAACCGCTACGGCTCGCTGGCCGAGGAGGTGCTGGAGCTGATCGCCCAGGACCCGTCGCTGGGCACGCCGCTGGGCGGCGCGGACGACTACCTGCGGGGCGAGGTGGTGTACGCGGTCACCCACGAGGGGGCGCTGCACCTCGACGACGTGATGACCCGGCGGACGCGCATCTCCATCGAGACCTTCGACCGGGGCACCCGCAGCGCGCGGGAGGCGGCGGAGCTGATGGCGCCGGTGCTCGGCTGGGACGAGGAGAAGAAGGAACGCGAGATCGAGCACTACGAGAAGCGGGTGGAGGCGGAGCGGGAGTCGCAGCGTCAGCCGGACGACCTCACGGCCGACGCCGCGCGGCTCGGGGCCCCCGACATCGTCCGTTCCTGAGCGGGAACCGCGCGGGCCCGAAGAAGAGTGGAGAGGGTGGCCGGGTGAGCGGGTAGACGTGTGGTGGCAGCCCGTCATCGGGCAAGCACGGCACACGGGTTCACCGGGCACCCGGCGACCCGCCCGCTGGTCGGGTGAGGGACAATGGAGGCTCTGTCAGGGCGGGTTGCATGAGGGGACGCATGTCGGAGACGGAGCGGGCGGGGACACCTCGTCAGGACAGGACCGGACGTCTCCTCGCCGGTCGTTACCGGCTGGAGTCGGTCGTCGGCCGAGGCGGCATGGGCACGGTCTGGCGGGCCAAGGACGAGACGCTGGGCCGGACGGTCGCGGTCAAGGAACTGCGGTTCCCGGTCAGCATCGACGACGACGAGAAGCGCAGGCTGATCACCCGGACCCTGCGCGAGGCCAAGGCGATCGCGCGCATCCGCAACACCAGCGCGGTGACGGTCTACGACGTGGTCGACGAGGACGACCGCCCGTGGATCGTGATGGAGATGGTCGACGGCAAGTCCCTCGCCGAGGTGATCCGCGAGGACGGCACGCTCAACCCCCGCCGCGCCGCCGAGGTCGGCCTCGCCGTCCTGGACGTGCTGCGCTCCGCGCACCGCGAGGGCATCCTGCACCGTGACGTGAAGCCGTCCAACGTGCTGATGTCCGAGGACGGCCGGGTCGTGCTCACCGACTTCGGCATCGCCCAGATCGAGGGCGACCCCTCGCTCACCTCCACCGGCATGCTGGTCGGCGCGCCCTCCTACATCTCCCCGGAGCGCGCCCGCGGGCACAAGCCGGGGCCCGCCGCCGACCTGTGGTCGCTGGGCGGCCTGCTGTACGCCGCGGTCGAGGGCGTGCCGCCGTACGACAAGGGATCCGCCATCGCCACGCTCACCGCGGTGATGACCGAGCCGGTCGACGAGCCGCGCCACGCCGGGCCGCTGCGCGAGGTCATCTACGGCCTGCTGGAGAAGGACCCCGCCAAGCGGCTGGACGACGTCAAGGCGCGGGCACTGCTCGGCGCGGTGCTCTCCGGGACGGCAGCCGAGGCCGAGTCCACCCCCGCGGACGCCGTGCGGACCGTCCCGCTGCCCGAGGAGCGCAAGGGCTCCGCCGCGCTGCCCGTCACCGGCACCACGCCGCGGCCCGCCGCCGGACCGGGCGCTAGGGCGGCCGGAGCCGCAGGCGCCGCCGGGGCGGCCGCGGGTGCTGCCGCCGGGGCCGCGTCCACGCCGACCGACACGCCCGCCGCCTCCTCCGCCTCCGGCGCCTCCTCGGCCTCCGGTGCCGCGGCCTCGGCGCCGGCTCCGGCCGCCACGCCGACCGACACCCCGGCCGCCCGGCCGGGCTGGCCCCTGATGAGCACGCCCTCCGACATGGCGGAGCGGCCCGCCCCGTCCGGGCCCGTGAAGCCCCGCGGCTCGCTGGGCGACGTGTTCTCCCGGCAGTCGGTGCTGGTCGCCGTCGCCGTGGTGGCGGCCCTCGTGCTGCTGATCGCCGTGCTCGTCAACACGCTCGGCGGGGACTCGGAGAAGCCCGGCAGGGGCGACGTGGCCGCCAGCGGCGAGCCCGATCCGGGCGGGAGGAAGAGCGGCTCCGCCGACGCCTCCGACGAGCCCGGCGACACCGCCTCCTCGGGCGCCGACGACGGCGCGAAGGACGACAAGGGCGGCAAGGGCGACGACAAGGGCGACGACAAGGGCGGCGAGGACAAGGGCAAGGGGTCCGGCAAGAGCGACGACCTCCTGAAGACGACCACCTACCGGGCGGCGCAGGGGTACACCGTCGGCCTCCCCTCCGGCTGGCGCTACCGCTCCACCTCCCCGGCCGGCGACCGTTTCTCCGGCCCCGACGGCCAGCAGTTGCTGATCGGCTGGACCAGCACCCCCAAGGACGACGCGGTCGCCGACTGGAAGCAGTTGGAGAAGTCCATGGTGCGCGACCAGTACCGGCGGATCCGGATAGTGGGGGTGGACTACCGCGGCTGGGAGGCGGCCGACTGGGAGTTCACCTACGTCGACGGGAGCGGCACCAAGCAGCGCACCGTCGACCGCGGCTTCGTGGTGAGTCCGACCCAGGGCTACGCGCTCATGTACACGACGCCGGCCGCCGACTGGGACGGCGAGCTGCGCAAGAAGACCTGGGCCACCCTGGCCGCCACCTTCAAGCCGAAGTCCTGAGCGCGCGCAATCGTGGCACGGCCGGTTGTCGCATCCGAGCGGCATGTGTCGGCCATGGCACGTATCGTGAACCAGCGCGGACCGTACGCATACGGCAGAACGGCCGGAACGCGGCGCACACCGAACGGATTTGACCGGCCGGGCGGAGCGGGGAGGGTGTGGTGGACGACTACGCGGGACGGATACTCGCCGATCGCTATCGCCTGCCCGTGCACCCGTCCGGGGAGGACCGCTACGACCTCGCCGAGAGCCTGGCGTTCGACACGTACAGCGGGCAGGAGGTGCGGGTCCGTCAGATCCCGCTGCCCGAGGTCGTCGAGGCCGAGGTGCTCGACGCGGACGGCCTGCCCGAGGGGTACAGCGCGGCCCAGGGGCGCGGCGGCCGCGAGGGCGGGGAGCCGGTCGAGCCGGCGGTGCGGCGCGCGCTGGAGGCCGCCCGGGAGGCGGCCAGGCTCGCCGACCATCCCCGGCTCGACCAGGTCTACGACGTGTTCGCCGAGGGCGGCTCGCTCTGGGTGGTCGGCGAGGCGGTGCCCGGGCGTCCGCTGGGCGACCTGCTCGCCGAGCGGACGCTGACGCCGTACCGCGCGGCCGAGGTCGCCGCCGACCTGCTGATGGCGATCCGGGTACTGCACGGTCACGGCTGGGTGCACCGCAACATCACGCCGCGCACCGTCGTGGTCTGCGAGGACGGGCGGGTGGTCCTCACCGGTCTCGCCGCCGGCGCCGCCGAGGAGGCGCTCTGCGGGTACGACCCCGTCCCGCCGGAGACGCCGCCGCTGGACGCCCCCGAACCGCCCGGCGCGGAGCCCGAGACCTTCGGGGCCGACGGCGGCGCCGGGATCGACGCCGGTGCGGGCACCCGCGAGTTGGGGCCGGGATCAGGGACGGCCGGTGCCGGGCACGAGACCTACGGTGCCGGCGCGTACGGCGCCGAGGCCGGGGCGTACGGCACCGGGACGTCCGAGGCAGGGGCGTACGGAGCCGGGTCGTACCGCTCGGAGACGTCGGGTGCCGGGACGTTCGGTGCCGGGACGTCAGGGGCCGGGGCGTACGGTGCCGGGGCTCAGGGCCGTGGCACGGAGCTCGAGGCGTCGGCGTCCGCCGGTGCGCTTCCCGCCGCCGGTCTGCCCGCCCCCTCACCCTCCTCCGACCGCTGGTCCCCCAACCCGGTCCCGCCGTACTGGCCCGCACCGGCCGGTTCCGGGCCGAACGGCGAGCCGGGGCGCGGAGCCTCGTCGGGCTCGGCAGCCGCCTACCGGGACGGTGTCCGCGCGGCCGCCGCCCGGGTGGAGGAGGCCCGCGCCGCCCAGCGGGAGGTCGTCCAGGAACGTGGCGGCGACCGTCCGGCGCTGCCGGGCGCGCGCACGCCGGTCGAGGGGGCGTCCGGCTCGCAGGAACAGGGCAACCCGCCCGGCCGGATCGCGGATCCCTACGGCGTCCAGGGGCGCCCCGCCTGGCACGGCGCGACCCCCCGCAGCGGCGCGCCCGCGACATGGCCGGCCTCACCGGACTCCCCGCCCTCCACCGGGCCGGGGTCCCGCCCGGCCATCGCTCCCGTGCCGCTCCAGGCCCGGCAGCCCCTGCCCAACCTGCCCGCCCCGGCTCCCCTGCCGCCCGCGGCACCGATGCCCGCGGCTTTGCCCGAGCCGGCGTCGTCGTCGGAACTCGAGCCTTCGGCCGGGTCCGCGTCCTCGTCCGGGGGGCCGGTGCCTCCGTCCGGGCAGGGTGCGCCGTCCGCGCCTGCGCCCTCCGCTCCGCGCCGGGGTCCGGCGACCCTCCTCGCCGCCGAACGCGCCCGGCAGGCACGGATGACGGTGGTCGGCGCGGTCACCGAGCGGTGGGCGCCCGAGCAGGCGCACCCGGTCCACGACCACTGGCAGCTGGCCGCGCCCGTCGGCCCCGCCACGGACCTGTGGGCGCTGGGCGCGCTGCTGTTCCGCGCCGTCCAGGGACACGCCCCGTACCCCGAGGACTCCACCGCCGAGCTGGTGCAGCTGGTGTGCTCCGAACCCCCGGCGTTCGCCGAGGAGTGCGGCCCGCTGCGGCCCGTCGTGGAGTCGCTGCTGCGTCAGGACCCGACCGACCGGCCCGACATCGAGGAACTCGGCGGCTGGCTGCGTTCCCTCGTGCGGTCCGCGCCCGAGCCGGAGGCCGGCGCGCACCTGGTCGCGCTGCCACCGGCCGACCCGGAACGCCTGCCGATGGTGCGCCGCAAGGGCGAGCTGGTGCGCCGCCGTCGTGACGCACGCCGCGACGCGGCGGCATCGCGCGCCCGGCACCGCCGTGCCGGAGCGGACCGGACGGCCCGCTCCGCACGCGCGGAGCGCGTCGACCGCATGGACCACATGGACCGTCCGGAGCCGCGGGACCACGAGCGTTCGCCGCGCAAGCTCGGCCGGACGCTGCTGACCCTGGTCCTGCTCCTGCTGGCCGGGGCGATCGCCTACGCGATGTTCTTCATGCCCAAGTCCGGGGAGCAGGCGGGCGGTCAGGACCGTTCCGGCAACTCGTTCCCCGCGGACACGACGCCGACCGAGGACACCGGCGACTCCGGGGAGGCCAAGGACCCGGACGAGAAACCCACCCCGTCCGCGTCCCCCTCCAAGAAGGCTCCGGCGGAGTCCCCCGAGGATACCGGCGAGGCCGGCGGAGAGGTGGCGGAGGGCTTCACCCTGCGCAAGGACCCCGAGGGCTTCCAGGTCGCCGTGGCGAGCGGCTGGCAGCGGGCGCCCCGTAACGGGCGGGGCCAGGTGGTGTTCTCCAAGGGCGACTTCCGGCTGATCGTGGTCCCGGGCCGGGACAGCGCCGAGCAGTACGGCCGCGACCCGCAGGTCTACCAGCAGGAGCACGAGCCGGAGCTCCAGCCCTACCGCGACTCCACCTGGGCCGGCTCCGGCGGGCTGCGCCGCATCGAGGTGGGCGGCAAGGTCATGGCCGAGGGTGAGTTCACCTGGACCGACGACCAGGGCCGCAAGCTCTTCGTGCGCAACCTGGCGATCCTCGACGGCGGCCGCTACCACGTGGTGCAGCTGCGCGGTCCCGAGGCGGAGAAGGACCAGGTGACCAGGCTCTTCGAGCAGGCGTCCGCGACCTACGAGTACGTCCGCTGACGGTCACGGCTGTGTGACCACCCTCCGCAGGCTGTGGCCCCGTGGGGGTCCGCCGCGATAGGGATGTGTCATGAGCAGCAACGGGGGAGCCGGAAACCGGCCCGAGGAACCGACCAGCTACGGCTTGCAGCCGCCCGCACCCCGGGCGGCCGGTCGGCCGCAGTCACCGTACGCGGCAGGGCAACAGCACCTGCCGCACCCCGCGGACCGGCAGGCCGACCGGCAGGCGTCTCAGGCCGCCGCGTCTCAGGCCGCCGCGTCGCAGCCTCCGGTACAGCCCATGCCGCAGCAGGCCGCGGCGCACGGGCCGGTTCCTCCGTACCCGTCGCAGGCCCAGCCCCATCCGCAGACGCCCACCCAGGCGGTGCCGCAGCAGTCCGGCGCCCAGGACCCCGGCGCGGGCCGGCTGATCGCGGGCCGGTACCGGCTGCTCTCCCGCCTCGGGCACGGCGGCATGGGCACCGTCTGGCGGGCTGCGGACGAGACGGTGGGCCGTGAGGTCGCGGTCAAGGAACCCCGGGTCCCGGACCATCTCCCCGCCGCCGAGCAGGAGAACCTGTACACCCGGATGCGGCGGGAGGCCACCACCGCCGCCCGCACCGACCACCCCGCCGTGGTCAACGTCCACGACGTGGCGCTGGTCGACGGCCGGCCGTGGATCGTGATGGAGCTGGTGCGCGGCCGCTCCCTGGGCGACCTCCTGCGGGAGGGCACGCTCGGCGCCCCCGAGGCGGCCCGGATCGGTCTCGAGGTGCTCGGCGCGCTGGAGGCCGTGCACACGGCGCGGATCCTGCACCGGGACGTCAAGCCGGAGAACGTGCTGCTCGGCAACCACGACCGGGTCGTGCTCACCGACTTCGGCATCGCCCAGGCCGAGGGCGACACCAGCCTCACCGACACCGGCGCCTTCGTCGGCTCCCCCGAGTACGTCGCCCCCGAGCGGGTGCTGGGGCAGCGCCCCGGTGAGGCCTCCGACCTGTGGTCGCTGGGCGTGGTGCTCTACGCGGCGACCCAGGGCGTCTCGCCGTTCCGCCGCAGCAACGTCCCGGCCACCCTGCAGGCCGTCCTCAACGCGGAGCCGCCCGCGCCCACCGGCGTCCCCGGCCCGCTCGCCGAGGTGATCACCGGACTGCTGCGCAAGGACCCCGCGCACCGGCTCGACCACGCGGGCGCGCGCCGCCTGCTGGAGGCCGCGCTGCGTCCGCCGGCGCCGCCGGCCCCGCCGCGTCCCGCGTCCCCGCGCGCCGGCGGCGTGTGGGTGCCGCGCAAGGTGCTGTTCGGCGCGGTGGCCGCCGTGGTGGCCGCGGCGCTGGCGACCTGGCTGGTGCTCGCCGATCCCTTCGGCGGGTCCCTGCCGGACGACTGGAAGCCGCGCCCGCAGAAGGCCCTCGGCCTCACCGTCAGCGTCCCCGGCGCCTACCAGGTCAGCCACCCGAAGGAGGACGACGACGAGGAGTGGGTGAGGTACACCGACCCCAGCGGCGTCATCGAGGTGCTCGTCGAGCGGTACTCCCGTGAGAACGCCCTTCAGGAGGTCACCGCCAGCCCGGAAGCCCAGATGTACGCGGAGAACGAACAGTTCACGAAGTCCGGCGAGTCCGACTTCCAGATGCCCGAGAAGCCGGAGACCCGTACCTCGGCCGATCGGGAGCACCAGGGCCACCCGGCCGCCGAGAACACGGTCAGGTTCAAGAGCACCGAGTACAACAACCCGCGCCCGATCGAGATGCGGATCTTCTACTACGAGAACAGCAAGAACGAGATGTACCGGGCAGTGATCCTTTATCCGGGCAAGGGCGACGTCACCGAGCGCGGCAGGGAAGTGGCGCGGCATGTGATCGAGGCCCTGCAGTTCGATCCGGCCTGACATGTCGGGCCTGCCGCCGAAAAGACTTCTACGGACGCGTCCCCCGTCACACAACCCCTGATCAGCGCTTTTGTGCCAGCGATCACTGGCACAATGTGATTACGACGTGAAGGGGGGTTACCGATGGGTACCCAAAGTGTTTCGGCCGTCATACCCTGCGCCTCATGACGGACACGCAGGCCTCGCAGGCACGGGAGACAGACCACAACGGCGTCGGCGCCAATCCGGTGGCCGCCGCCCCGTCCGGCGCGCGTGCCGTCGGGGAGGCGGTCACGCCGGAACTGGTGGCCAGGCTGACCAAGGGCGTGGCCGGCTCCGGCCGGACGTACAACCACAGCCCGTTCACCGGTGAACGGCTCGCCGAGCTGCCGGAATCCTCCGTGGCGGAGGTCGAGGAGGCGTTCGCACGGGCCCGCGTGGCCCAGAAGGCATGGGCCGCCGTCCCTGTACGGCGCCGCGCCGCCGTCCTGCTGCGCTTCCACGACCTGGTGCTCCAGCGGCAGAGCGAGATCCTCGACATCGTCCAGGCCGAGACCGGCAAGGCCCGCCTGCACGCCCACGAAGAGCTGCAGGCCGTCGCCATGGCCGCCCGCCACTACGGACGCAAGGCCCCCGCCTACCTGGCCCCCAAGGGCCATCTGGGCGCGGTGCCGCTGCTCACCAAGGTCGAGGAGCTGCGCCACCCGCGCGGCGTGATCGGCCAGATCGCCCCGTGGAACTACCCGCTGGAGCTGTCCGTCGGCGACGCGCTGCCCGCGTTCGCGGCGGGCAACGCCGTGGTGATGAAGCCGGACACCGAGACCGCGCTGACCGCCCTGTGGGCGCGCGAGGTGCTGATCGAGGCGGGACTGCCCGCCGACGTCTGGCAGGTCGTCCTCGGCGAGGGCCCGGTGGTCGGACCCGAGGTGGTGCGGCACGCCGACTACGTCTCGTTCACCGGCTCCACCCGCACCGGCCGCGAGGTCGCCGAACGCGCGGCTGCCCGCCTGGTCGGCGTCTCGCTGGAACTCGGCGGCAAGAACGCCATGGTGGTCCTGGAGGACGCCGACCTGGACAAGGCCGCCGAGGGCGCCGTCCGCGCCTGCTTCTCGACCGCCGGCCAGCTTTGCATCTCCATCGAGCGGCTCTTCGTCCACGAGGCGGTGGCCGACGCCTTCCTCGAGCGCTTCGTCGCCCGCACCCGGGCGGTACGGCTGGGCAACTTCATCGGCTACGGCGCCGGCATGGGTTCCCTGGTCAGCGAGCGCCAGCTGGAGACCGTCACCCGGCACGTCGAGGACGCGGTCGCCAAGGGCGCCCGGGTGCTCACCGGCGGCGTCGCCCGGCCGGACGTCGGCCCCTACTTCTACGAGCCGACCGTCCTGGACGGTGTCGAGGCCCCCATGGCGGTCTGCTCCGAGGAGACCTTCGGCCCGGTCGTCTCCGTCTACCGCTTCAGCGACCCCGACGAGGCCGTCGAGCGGGTCAACGGCACCGAGTACGGGCTCAACTCCTCGGTCTGGTCCAAGGACACCCGCCGCGCACGGCGCATCGCGGCCCGGCTCCAGACCGGCACCGTCAACATCAACGAAGGCTTCGCCCCGGCCTACGGGAGCGCCCGGTCGCCGATGGGCGGCATGAAGGACTCGGGTCTCGGCCGCCGCCACGGCTCCGAGGGCATCCTCAAGTACACCGAGGCGCAGACCGTCGCCGTGCAGCGGGTGATGCCGCTGGCGCCGTCGTTCGGCCTGAGCGACGAGCAGTACGCGAACGTGCTCACCATCGGCCTGAAGCTGATGAAGGCCTTCCGCATCCGCTGACCGCGCACCGGGCGGGGCCGCGTCCCCGGACCACCGGCCCCGCCCGCCGCCCGCCGCCTGCTCGCACCGGGCGGCCACCGTCCGCCCCGGCGGTCCACCGCCCCGGCGGTCCAACGCCCCAGCAGTTCACCGACGCCGTATCCACCGCCCGCCCGGGTTCGTGACCGTCCCGGTTATTGACCGTTCCCGGTCAACCGTTCTCAGTGAGGAGCGCGCACGTGTCGCAGGAGAACGCTTCGCAGGAGAAGACCGCCGGCCTTCCCGACAGCACCGAGGGCCGTCCGCCCTACGACTACGACTACGACGTGATCGTCGTCGGCTCCGGCTTCGGCGGTTCCGTCACCGCGCTCCGTCTCACCGAGAAGGGGTACCGCGTCGGCGTCCTGGAGGCGGGCCGCCGCTGGACCCGGGACTCGCTGCCCCGGAACTCCTGGGACCTCAAGAAGTTCCTGTGGGCCCCCCGGCTCGGCATGTACGGCATCCAGCGCATCCACCTGCTCGGCAACGTGATGGTGCTGGCCGGCGCGGGCGTGGGCGGCGGGTCGCTGAACTACGCCAACACCCTCTACGTGCCGCCGACGCCCTTCTTCGAGGACCCCCAGTGGAAGGACATCACGGACTGGCAGGACGAGCTGACGCCCTACTACGACCAGGCGCGGCGCATGCTCGGCGTCCGGCTCAACCCCACCATGACGCCCTCCGACGTCCACCTGAAGGCGACCGCCGAGCGGATGGGCGTGGGCGACAGCTTCCACCTCGCCCCGGTGGGCGTGTTCTTCGGCGACGGCGAGGACGCCGACGGCAGCGTCACCGCGCAGCCCGGCCAGGAGGCCGCCGACCCGTACTTCGGCGGGGTCGGCCCCGCCCGCAAGGCCTGCACCGAGTGCGGCGAGTGCATGACGGGCTGCCGCCACGGGGCCAAGAACACCCTCAACGAGAACTACCTGTACCTCGCCGAGAAGGCTGGGGCGACGGTGCACCCGATGACCACCGTGCGGTCCGTCACCGAGGACGGCCACGGCGGCCTCGTCGTCGAGACCACCGGCACCGACCGCAAGCGGGCCGACCGCGGCCGTGTCCTGCGCTCCCGCCGGGTCGTGATCGCCGCCGGCACCTACGGCACCCAGACGCTGCTGCACCGCATGAAGGAAGGCGGGCAGCTGCCGCACATCTCCGGCAAGCTCGGCATGCTCACCCGCACCAACTCCGAGGCGCTGGTGGGAGCGCAGACCGACGACCGGCGCTACCGCCGGGTCGGCGAAGGGACCAAGGCGGACTTCACCAAGGGCGTCGCCATCACCTCGTCGATCCACCCCGACGCGAACACCCACATCGAGCCGGTGCGCTACGGCAAGGGCTCCAACGCCATGGGCGCCCTCACCGTCCTCCAGGTGCCGTACGCGGCCAAGGACACCGGCACCGCGCGGCTGCTGGGCTGGCTGGGCAACTCCCTGCGCCACCCCCTGCTGACATTGCGGTCGCTCTCCAACCGGCGCTGGTCCGAGCGGACCATCATCGGCCTGGTCATGCAGTCGCTCGACAACTCGCTCACCACCCACCTCAAGCGCAAGGGCCTGGGCAAGGGGCTGCTCACCGCACGGCAGGGTCACGGTGCGCCCAACCCGAAGCAGATCAAGGCAGCGGTGGAGGCGGCCTCCCTGCTGTCGGAGGAGATCAACGGCTTCGCCGGCAGCAACATCGGCGAGCTCACCGGCATGCCGCTGACCGCGCACTTCCTCGGTGGCTGCCCCATCGGCGACTCATCGGCGACCGGCGTCATCGACCCCTACCACCGGCTGTACGGGCACCCCGCGATCTCGGTGGTCGACGGCTCGGCGGTCTCCGCCAACCTGGGCGTCAACCCGTCGCTGACCATCACGGCACAGGCCGAGCGGGCGATGTCGTTCTGGCCCAACAAGGGCGAGGCCGACCCGCGGCCGGCGCAGGGTGAGGCGTATCGGCGGCTGTCGGCGGTGCCGCCGCGGACTCCGGTGGTGCCGGAGAAGGCCTTCGCCGCACTGAAGCTGCCGTTCCTGGGGATGCCGACGGTGCCGCCGAAGGCGGACGCCCCGACGCCCGAGGTCACCATGCCGAAGCCGGCCGCCCCGGCGGACCCGGTGGGTCCGGCGGACCCGGTCGACCCGCCGGCTGCGGTGGAGGCCGCGGGGACCACCGAGTAACCGTGGAGACCGCGGGAACCACCGCGTAGGCGGAGGTAGGCGGAGGTAGGCGGAGATGTAGGCGGAGGTCGGTGCAGGTAGGCGGAGCGGTCCTGGCCGCTCTGCCGCGACTCCGCAGTCCAACCCTCAGACAGGGGCCGTGGGTGGCGGCCCCGTCGGCCGGCTCCGGGCGTCCCCGGAGCCGGCCGTTTTTGTTGGGTGACCGGGCTGCTGTCCCCTGCCGTCCGGTCACGACCCTGGAGCGACGGTCCCACGGCGCACGACATGGTGATCCGTACGCCTCGCCGCTCCAGCAAGCCACGCGTGGTTTTCTCGGGAGCCGTGCCTGGCCGGCACGGACAACCGGATAAACGAAGCGCGCGGGCGGACGGTCACGGTCCCGGACGGGTGACGGTGTGCGGGCGGGGCGGGGCGAGACGGGGGCGCGGCGGTTCTTGGCGGGGCGGCCCGGGGGCGTTGTGGTCCGGGGCCGCCCCGCCCTGCCCGGGGTGAGGCGAACGCAGGTGTGCGTGCGGGTGCGGGTGCGGTTGCGGGTGTAGGTGTAGGCGCGGGCGCGGCTTCAGACGCGGCCGCGGCAGAGTTCCAGGATGGTCATCGCCAGGGACGTGCCCGGGCGGCCCAGCGCGTCGCGGTAGCGCGAGAGGACCTCCATCTCACGCGACAGGTTCACCCGGCGTCCGCCCGCGGAGATCCGGGTCTGCTGGATGACGGCCGAGACGGCCATGCGCTCCTGCACCAGCCCCAGGATGTGATCGTCCAGCGCGTCGATCCGCGACCGGGCGTCGGCGATGACGGCGGCCGGATCGAGCGCGGACCCGGTGGCAGGGACGGCGGCGGGAACGACGGCCGGGGCGGACGTCGCGGACGCCGGGCTGTCCGTGGAAGCGGTCGACGGGCCGGACGTGCGCGTGGTGGTGGGGCTGATGCTCATCGGGGTCTCCTCCGTCTGATGCGGTGAGGCCCCGGCGCCGGTCGGGTCCGGGAAACGACAGGCGCCCCGGGCCTTGCCGGCCCGGGGCGCCTGGGAAGTCGCTCTGCGGTTATCCGCGGTGAGCAACACGACCATGGCAGCCGGCGGACCGGGTGCCATAGGTAAACGCGAAGCTCGAGTATGCGGACATGCGGCAAGTATGGACCGCGGACACGCGTCGTCTCCACCGAGGTTCGCATCGTGAGACCCGGAGTTCACGGCAGCCCCCGCCGCACCTGCCCGGCTCAGCCCGCGAGGTGGGCGCCCCCGCCCCGGCCGTCACCGGTATCGCCAGCGCTGCCGCTGCCGCTGCCGCTGTCGCTGTCGCTGCTGCTGCCGCCGTCTGCGGCGGGACCGCGCCGGCCGTGGGCGTCCCGCCGTGCGCCGCGGATGAGGTGGGCGGTGAGCCCGGCGACGGCGGCGAAGAAGAACCCGACGGCGACCAGGGGGATCGCCACGAACCACGGCACCTCCCACTCCCCGGCGGCGTCACCCGTGTAGAGCACTCCGGCGGTGACCAGGACCAGGCCCGATATGCAGCGCCCCGGCTGGAACTCATGACGCCACACGGGTCACCTCCGCACTCCCGGCGCCGACCTCGAGCCACAGATCGAGCGTCCCCGCCTTCCCGTCCCGCCTGCTGTCCTCGGTGCTGTTCCGCTCCCCGCCGCTCTGCGCGGGCAGCGTGTACTCCTCGAGCAGTCCGCCTCCGGGGCCGGTGTCCTCACCGGCGGCCGCCGGCGAGTGGATGTCGCCCACGCCCACCTCGACCCTCGCCCGAACCGTCACGTCGTCCGGGACGACCACTTCGAGGCGTCCGGCGCCCAACTCGACCCGCACCGGAACCGTCCGCCCGTCCTTCACCGGCACGTCCGTCAGGTCCAGCCGGGCCAGGCCCGCTCCCAGCTGGTAACCCTCGCGGACCTCGGCGGTGCTGCGGGGCTGCCACTCCACGCGTATCCAGTCCGCGTCGGCGTCCGGCGGGAGGGCGGCGGTCACCGTGAGCAGGCCGGCGGTGACCAGGCTCCAGAAGATCGTCCCCACGCCCGTCCGGCCAAGGAAGGCGCTGACGACCAAGCCGGCGCCGAAGACGAGCAGAGCCCAGGCCAGGCCCTGCTGGAGGGCGGTCACCGGCGCCTCGTCGGACCAGGTGAGACCGGTGGCCAGGGAACCCGCCACCACGGCCAGCAGGAACGTCGTCCCCCCGAGCGAACGGGGGCGAACCTTGCTGCGGCCGGTCCCTTCCTTGCTGCGGCCGATCCCCTCCTCCGGGCGGTCCGTGCCGTCCTCGGTGGCGGTCGCGGCGCTGCGGGAGACGGCGAACGCCGCGGCGAGGTCGCGGTCGGAAGCCTTTCCCAGGTCACCGGGGCCCCAGAGGTAGCCTGTGCCCCCCACGTAGGTGCCGTCCTTGACGATCGGCTCCCGCCACCAGGAGGGGAGGGATGCCGCGACCGGGGGAGCCTGCGCCTCCGGTGGGGCGTCCGCGGCCGCCTGGGCGGCCAGCGGGTCGGGCCCCGGGGCGGTCCTGCGGCGGGACCAGTAGCCCGCACCCGCCAGCAGCAGGGAGAGCACCGCGCCGAAGGTCAGCAGCCCTCCGTCGTGGAGCATGGAGAGGAACACCCCGCAGCCCACCAGCGCGAACAGCACGGAGGCCAGCGCGGGGCCGTCCACCCGTCCGGTGAGCAGACGGCGGATCTCGTTCTCCTCCTCGTCCTCGTAGGGGACGAGGAGCCAGGCGAAGCCGTAGAAGGCCAGACCGATCCCGCCGGTGGCCGAGAGCACCGCGAGGGTGATCCGGAAGATCACCGGGTCCATGTCGCAGTGCCGCCCCAGGCCCGCGCAGACACCGCCCAGCATTTTGTGGCGGCGGTCCCGGCGCAGCGGCCGCGGCTCCTGCTCGGGTGGCCCGGCATCGGTCGCGGACGCACCGGGACGCCGCTCCGCGTCCGGGGACGCGGCTGCCGACGCGTGGTGGTGATCCGTCATGTGTTCATGGTGACGGGCGGGACGGCTTCGTGGGAGCGGGAACGACCCTGGGAGAACCCTGAAATCGCCCCCGGACAGGTGCAGGGGGAACCGTTCGAGGCGCGCCGTGGAACGGATCAGGGACGTCTCGGGGGTGGACCCTGATGACCCCGGAGCCGCGCCGTGTGACGATCAGTGCATGCCGGAAGCCGCAGCAGTACTCGACGAACCGCGGCCCCCGCGCAAGCTCTACCGCAGCGGCGACGGACGCTGGCTCGGGGGCGTGGCGCGGGGGCTCGCCGGGCACCTCGGGCTGCCCGTGGCCTGGGTCCGCCTGGCCTTCGTGGGCCTGTTCGTGGCGCAGGGGATGGGCGCGCTGCTGTACGCGGCCTTCTGGTTCTTCGTGCCGCTGGGCGTCGGTGGCGTCGGTGGCGTCGGTGGCGGCGTGGGCGACTCGGGCGGCACGGGTGTCAGGGGAGGCGCGGACGGTGGGAAGCCGCGGGGCGCGTCGGTGCCGGGAGCTTCCTCGCCCCGCCGTCTGGCCCCGCGGAAGCCCGACCGGGGCCAGCTGGTCGCGCTGCTCCTGATGGTCGTGGTCGCCCTGGTCTTCGTGGGCAGCGTGGATCTGGGCGGCGGCGCCCGGGCCTACCTGTGGCCCGCGGTGCTGGTCGGCGCCGGCGTCGCCCTGGTGTGGCGCCAGGCGGACAACGCGCGGCGGGCCCGCTGGGTCGAGGTGGGCCGACGCCGACGGACGGTGACGCTCGCCCGCGCGGCGGCCGGAGTCCTGCTGGTGACGGCCGGCGTCTCGGGGATGTTCGTGCTCCAGGGGTCGGCCGCCCACCTCGGCTCGGTGCTGCAGGCCGCGCTCGCCGTCCTGGTCGGGGTGGCGTTGCTCGCCGGCCCCTATCTGGTGCGGATGACGCAGGACCTCTCCGCGGAGCGCCTGATGCGCATCCGGGCCCAGGAGCGCGCCGAGGTGGCGGCCCACGTGCACGACTCGGTCCTGCACACCCTGACGCTGATCCAGCGCAACGCCGACAGCCCCGGCGAGGTCCGTCGGTTGGCCCGTGCCCAGGAGCGCGAGCTGCGCGCCTGGCTGTACCGGCCGGAGGGCTCGGGCAAGGACGAGGAGGCGGAGCCGGAGACGCTCGCCGAGGCGGTCCGGGGCGCCGCCGCGGAGGTGGAGGACAACCACGGGGTCCCGCTGGAGGTCGTGGTCGTCGGTGACTGCCCGCTCGACGAGAAACTGGGTGCGCAGATCCAGGCCGCCCGGGAAGCCATGGTGAACGCCGCCAAGTACGGTGGCGACGGCGGGCCCGTACAGGTCTACGCCGAGGTGGAGGGGAGGACGGTCTTCGTGTCCGTCCGCGACCGAGGCCCCGGCTTCGACCTCGAGGCGATACCCGCCGACCGGATGGGCGTCCGGGAGTCGATCATCGGCCGTATGGAACGCAACGGCGGAACGGCCCGGGTTCGGGCCGCGCCCGACGGGGGGACCGAGGTCGAACTGGAGATGGAGAGGGCGGAGAAGACGTCATGAGCGAGGCGACCGGAGCCAGCGGAGCAGAGGGCACGGCCGGCGGGGCGGCGGGTGTCGGCGGCGAGCAGGGCGGCGCGCCGGACACCGGGCGCCGGGTGAGGGTCGTGCTCGTCGACGACCACCGCATGTTCCGCACGGGGGTGCGCGCCGAGATCGGCGAGACGGAGCGCACCGGTGTGGAGGTGGTGGGCGAGGCCGCCGACGTCGACCAGGCCGTCGAGGTGATCACCGCGACCCGGCCCGAGGTGGTCCTGCTCGACGTCCACCTGCCGGGTGGCGGCGGTGTCGAGGTGCTGCGCCGGTGCGCGGGGCTGGCGGCCGACGTCGAGCGTCCGGTGCGGTTCCTCGCCCTGTCGGTCTCCGACGCCGCGGAGGACGTGATCGGTGTCATCCGCGGCGGCGCCCGTGGCTACGTCACCAAGACGATCACCGGGTCCGACCTGGTCGCCTCGATCTTCCGGGTCCAGGAGGGCGACGCCGTCTTCTCCCCCCGGCTGGCAGGCTTCGTCCTCGACGCCTTCGCCTCGACGGACGCCCCGCCGGTCGACGAGGACCTGGACCGCCTCACGCAGCGGGAGCGGGAGGTGCTCCGGCTGATCGCCCGCGGGTACGCCTACAAGGAGATCGCCAAGCAGCTCTTCATCTCGGTGAAGACGGTGGAGTCCCACGTGTCCGCGGTGCTGCGCAAGCTCCAGCTGTCCAACCGGCACGAGCTGACCCGCTGGGCCACGGCGCGGCGACTGGTGTGAGGGCCCGGCCCGGCCGTCGCCCCGAGCCCGTCCCCGGACCCGTCGCCCCGGACCCGTCTCCCCTGGACCCGTCACCCCGGCTCACACCACCCGGGTCGCTCCGGCGAACGGCATCTCGTCGACCGGGGCGATGCGCACCGGGGCCGAGGGGTTGGGGGCGTGGATCATCTTGCCGTTGCCGATGTACATGCCCACGTGCGTGACGCCAGGGTAGAAGAACACCAGGTCGCCGGGGCGGAGCTGGGACCGGGTGACGCGCTGTCCGGCGCCGATCTGCGCGTAGGTGGTGCGCGGGATCGAGACGCCGGCGGAGCGGTAGGCCGCCTGGACGAGGCCTGAGCAGTCGAAGGCGTTGGGGCCGGTGGCGCCCCAGACGTACGGGCTGCCGAGCTTCCGCTGGGCATAGGCGATGGCCGCCGCGGTGCGCGAGTTGGGCGCGGTGATCCTTCCGCCCGAACCGCCCGATCCGCCCGAGGGCTGCCGGCCGTTGGCCGCGGAGCCATTGCCGTTGCCGTTGCCGTTCCCGGTTCCGTCGCCGCTCTGCCGGGACGGGCCTTCGGCGGTGCCGCCGCCGGTCCGGGCGGCCAGGCGCCGGCGCTCCTCGGCGGTGAGCTGGGAGAGCAGGCGGCGGGCCTTGGTCAGTTTCGTGGTGACGGTCCTCTTGTGCCGTTCCGCCCGTTCCTGCTGGTCCCGCAGCTTCTCCAGTTCGGTCCGGGCCTCCTCACGCACCTCGTCCAGCTCGTGCATCTGCCGGGAGACGGAGGCGATCTCGGTGGCCTGGAGGGCGCCGGCTCGCTCGGCCATTCCGGCGTCCCGCAGGAAGCGGTCCGGGTTCGAGGAGAGCGCCAGCTGCATCGTCGGGCCGAGGCCGTTGCCCGAGCGGTACTGAGCGGCCGCGGCCGATCCCAGTGACTCGCGGGCGGCGTTGAGGTCCTCGGTGCGGCGGGCCGCCTCGTCCTGGAGCTTGTCGACGCGGCGTTCGGCGGCCTGGGTCCGCTCCTTCGCGCCGTTGTACTTCTCGGTGGCCGCCTCGGCCTCCTGGTAGAGCCGGTCGACTTCTTCGCGCACCTGCTCCGGAGTCGGCTTCGGCGCCGCGTGTCCGACTCCGTCCAGTCCCGCCGACGCGGCCGCACCCGCGAGAACCGCGGTGAGCAGGGAGCGTGCCCTGCTGCCGCTCCGCTTGTGCTGTGGGGGTTTGCGGTGCGCTGCCACGTCGAGTCCAAGTCCTTCCGTACGTCCCGTCCCCGGGCGGGACGGTCACGCATCCGGCGGCGACCCGCACAGGGGAGGCGGGCCGCCGCCGGAGCCTTCGATGGGGTGTCCGACGCCGTCCCGGTCAGGACGACGGAGGGGAGTCGGGCACCTGGAGGAGGACGCTAATCCGGTACGTCACCGTCCGGTAACGGTTTGTGCGCAGATGAATGCAAAGAGTCACGATGGTGTGTGGAGGTGACGGGCCCAGGTTCGATCTTGGTGGAACCGTGAGGCGGGATGACCGAATGCATACTTATGGGGCGGATGTGGCGGGCGGGGTGCTACGGGCGGCCCGCTGCCGGGGCCCTCGACGGCGGTGGCTAGGCTCCCCGCCATGGACGTTCTCCTGCACATATTCGTCGGTCTTCACATCATCGGAATCGCCGCGCTCCTGGGTGGCTTCTTCCATCAGATGAAGGCCATCGGTCAGGGCACCGCCCGCTTCACCCCGGGCATGCTGCACGGCGCCCTCACCATGCTGGTCACCGGCATCGTGTTGGTCGGCCTCAACGAGGCCCAGGGCGGCTCGGTCAACCACATCAAGATCGGCATCAAGCTGCTGCTGCTGATCGTGATCCTCGGCCTGGTCTACGTGAAGCGGGACGAGGAGCGGGTGGACAAGGGGCAGTTCGCCCTGGTGGGCGCGCTGACCACGGTGAACATCTTCATCGCGGTGCTGTGGACGTGATCCGGCGCCGGTGAGGCCGGTGACGCCGGTGAGGCAGGTACGCGGACGGCCCGCACGCATCGAGCGTGCGGGCCGTCCGCGTAGGTCCGTCCGCGTTCGGTCGTCCCGGTCAGGCGGGGCGGACGATGCTGTGGATGGAGCCCTCGCCGTCGTAGTAGATCGACTCCTCGCGCACGTACGCGCCGGGCTTGGGGGCGTGGATCATCATGCCCCCGCCGATGTAGAGGCCCACGTGGGTGATGTCGTCGTAGAAGAAGACCAGGTCGCCCGGGCGGGCGTCGGAGACGGGGACAGTGGTTCCGGCGTTCACCTGGTCGTAGGTGGTGCGCGGCAGGTCCACGCCGGCGGACTTCCAGGCGGCCTGGGTGAGGCCGGAGCAGTCGTAGGAGTCCGGGCCGGTCGCGCCCCAGACGTACGGCAGACCGATCTTCGCCTCGGCGAAGGCGACCGCCTTCTGCCCCAGTGAGGTGGAGGCCTCCGTGGTCCCGCCGGAGCCGGTACCCGAGCCGCTGCCGCCGGCGGCCTCCTCGGCCTCCTGCTCGGCGAGCGCGTCCTGGCGGGCCTTCTCCTCGGCCGCCTGCTGCTTGGCCAGCTCCTCCGCCTTCCGGCGAGCCTCCTCCTCCTTCTTCCGCTCGATCTCGGCGAGCCGCGCCTTCTCCTCGGCGGTGAGCTCGGCCAGGAGTTCACGCGCGTCGGTGAGCTTCTTCTGGACGGTCGCCTTGCTGGTGCGCAGCTTCTTCTCGGAGGAGTTGAGCGTCTCCAGGCTCTCGGTGGCCTCCTGCCGCTTCTCGGCGGTGTCCGCCTGTCTCTCCACGTACTCCTCGACGGCGTCCTGCTGGCGACCGGTCAGGCGGTCCATCAGCTGGGCCTGGTCGAAGTAGTCCTGGGGCGCGTCGGAGAGGAGGAAGGTGGCGGTGTCGGGGAGGGCCGTGCCGGAGCGGTACTGGGCGGCGGCGTACGAACCGAGCTTCTCGCGGGCCTCGTTCAGTTCCTCGGTGCGCTCGGCGACCTCGTCGAGCAGCTTGTCCAGGTCCTTGCGCTGCTTCTCGCTCTGCTCTTTGGCCGAGTTGTACTTCTCGGTGGCGGCCTCGGCCTGGCGGTAGAGGCGGTCGACCTTCTCCTGCACCTCTTCGAGGCCGGGGCGGTCGGACGGCGCGGCCTGGGCGGTCTGGGCGAGCAGGGCCACGGAGGTGAGGGCGACGGTCGCCAGCGCGGGGGTGCGTATGCCCGCGAGCAGGCCCGCCGGGCGGGGCTTTCGGTGCGACGCCAAGGCGGCGACTCCTTCCGTCTCCCGCCTACCGGGTTAGCTGTCGGGTTCGGGCGTGACGTCCGGAAGGATTGCCCTACGGTCCGGCGGGGCGGCCGGACCGATTCACCCCAGGTGGTGCGTGCGGGTCCCCGGCTCCGGCGCGCGGCCGGACTCGGCGGGGGCCGCACGGACCGGCGAGGTTCGCCGGTCGGGATCGGACGGCCCGCGGGCACGTTAGCCAACCTGTGGGGTCCCTGTGAAGGACGGTGTTCGATATGCCCGATACGTTTTCGTGACCTTGGGGTGAGTGTGGCGGTGCGTGACGGATGTGCGGCGTGCGGTCACCATCGACGCGCCGCCCGTACCAATCGCCGCCCACACCACGCGTCGCCCGTATCACGCGCCGCCCGTACCAATCGCTGTGCGCACCATGCGCCGTGCGCCCACGCGGAGCCCGCGCGCGGCGCGCCGGGCGGGTCACTCGGTGATGTCGACGACCACCTTGTTGGTCTCCAGCCCCGCGGCCGTCACGACCTGGACCTCGACCCGGCCGGGTTCCACGTCGGCCGGCACCGGGACGGTCAGCACCGTGTCGGACGGGTTGCTGAAGCCGCCCGCGACCGGGACCAGCGGCACGTGGACGTTGACCGCTCCTATCCGGACGACCATCCGCGACAGCCGGTCCGCGCTCTGCGCGCCGGGCGGGACGAAGCCCGCGCCACGGATCTCGATGTCGTCGCCGGTGCGGATCGGACCGTCCAGGTCACCGGCCTCGCGCGCCCGCACCACGGAGAGGACGACCGCGCGCCCGCCCTCCGCGTACTTGCCCGCCAGGTATGTCGCCGCCGACACCAGCACCACGACGGCCAGCCCCCACGGCAGGTCGGGCAGCTGCTCGGGGCGCCGGGCCAGCCGGACCAGGCCGAAGACCAGCGCCACGGCGGAGATCGCCACGTACTGGATGTCGGCGAAGCTGCCCCGGCCGGAGTCGTCGGTCAGCAGGTCGGCGGCCCGGGGCCGGTGGGCGCGGACCTTCTGCAGCCGCTGGCCCTGCACCCGCAGGCTCACCACCCGCCGGACCAGCACCGCGATGGCGCAGACCACGGCCAGTACCGTCACCACGCCCGCGCCCCGGGCCAGATCCAGACCCGCGATCAGCTCGTCGCGCCTGCGGTGTCCGGAGGCGGCGGCCAGCTGACCGGCCAGCGTGAGCACGGCGAAGGCGGTGAACAGCACCCACGCGGCGGCCACCGCCCGGGAGGTGGACAGACGGTTGTCCTCGCCGATCACCGGGGCGAGCACTCCGCCCTTGTCGCGGTGGAACCAGGAGGCCGCGGAGAGCGCGGCGCCCGTCAGCAGCGCGGCCAGCAGTCCGGCCGTGCGCGCCGCGGTCCAGCCGGCGCCGATCGCGGTGAGCGCCTGGACCAGCAGCAGCACCACCGCCGCGCCCCACACCGCGTACAGCGTGGTCCGCCACAGCCGGGCCAGCCACGCCTGCCCCTCGGACCGGCTCCGCTCGGCCACCTCGGCCGCGGACTGGGTGAGCTCGTCGGAGACCCACTGCCGGGAGGCGGAGGCCGAATGGGCGACCGCGGCCGGCAGCCCCTTCCCCGCGGCGAACTCGTCCCGCTGGTGGAGGAAGGCCGCCACGGCCTTCCGATGCCCCGCACGCGCCCCGTGCGGGCAGTCCCCGCACGTGCAGCCGCCCCCGTGGGCGTCCCTCGCCGCGTCGGCGCCCTGCCTCGCCTCCTGCACCGCCACGCCGTGTCCGCCTTCCCGCACCCGATCGTCCCTACGGCAACTCCGCTGCCGAGTAGGGGAATTGTGCCGTACCGCCCGCCCCGTCCGGTCCCCGGGGCCCACGTCGGCGCGGGCGTGCGGGGGAACCAGAGGCCACGCTCGTGGCCTCTTCCTGCACAACCGTCCCAGGGGGCCGCGGGTCTCGGGTTGGCCACAAGATTTTCGACTTGTTCGGAGGCACCGGTGTATTCCCTGTTCGACGACCCCGGACTCGTGCACCTGATGCGGCAGGTCGCCGTGGGAGCGGCCGGCGTGGAGATCCCGCGTCCGGTCGCGCACCCGGCACCACTGGCGTCCCTGGTCCATGTCGCCGAGTGCTACGGGTTCCGGTACTCCCACGTGCGGGTCGGCAACGGGATCATGAACTGGCCGGTCGTCGTCGTGCTGCACCGCGACGACTCGCCCGGTGGGAGGCGGCGTGCCGCGGCGACCGTGGCGACTCTCCCGCCCGCCACCGGCGGCATGCTGCCGGGGCTGCGGCCCGGCCGGCTGCCTCGACGGCCGGACCCGGAGGCGCAGCTCGACCTGATCAGGGCCCACGTCACGTTCGACGTGCTGACCCGGCTCCCCCTGCGCCGTGGGCAGGCTCTCGTCTGGGCCATGACCGCGCCGATCCTGCTGCTGATGGTGGCGACCGGGGAGTACGCGGTGATGGGTTCCGCGGCGCTGCTGATGCTGTTGATGCCTTACGGCGGCATCGCGGGCAACCGCCTCCGCCGCCGGCGCCTCGCCCGTCGGCTGAGGGCCGCAGGCTGCGTGCCGATCCTGGCGGAGGACGGACGGCCCGGTTTTTCGCGGAGCGTGCCGAGCGATTTCGGCGGGGAGGCAGACTGACGGCCATGACGAGCATCACCGACTGGGCAGCGTTCTCCCTGGCCGAACCCGAACTCGCCGAGGTGGTCGAGAAGCGGTTCGGCGACTTCACCCACCACGTCCTCGCCACCCTCCGCCGTGACGGGTCGCCCCGCACCACCGGCATCGAGGTGCGGTTCCTGGACGGTGACCTCTGGCTCGGCATGATGCCGGGCTCGCTGAAGGCGCGGGACCTGCTGCGCGACCCGCGCTTCAACCTCCAGGCCAATCCCGGTCCGGGCGTGGGGATGGGCGGCGGCGACGTGCGGATCGCCGGCCGTGCGGTCCCGGTCGAGGACGGCGAGGCCCGCAGCCGCTACGTCGGGGAGGTCTCCCCGCCCGACCCGGACGCCTTCCACCTGTTCCGCGTCGACCTCACGGAGGTGGTGCGGGTGTCCGTGGAGAACGACGAGTACATGGTCGTGCAGACCTGGAAGCCGGGCGAGCCGCTCCGCAGCGTGCGCCGGACGTGACCACGACGGGTGACCACGGCGCGTGACCACGACGACGGGGCGCCGTCCGGCTGTCCGGACGGCGCCCCGTCGTCACGCGGTGCTGGGAGAGGTCACTCCCACTCGATGGTGCCCGGCGGCTTGGAGGTGACGTCCAGCACGACGCGGTTGACGTCACGCACCTCGTTGGTGATGCGGGTGGAGATCTTCTCCAGCACCTCGTAGGGCAGCCGCGACCAGTCGGCCGTCATGGCGTCCTCGGAGGAGACCGGGCGCAGCACGATCGGGTGGCCGTAGGTGCGGCCGTCGCCCTGGACGCCGACGCTGCGGACGTCCGCGAGCAGGACCACCGGGCACTGCCAGATCAGGCTGTCCTGGCCGGCCGCGGTGAGCTCCTCGCGGGCGATGGCGTCGGCCTCGCGCAGCAGGTCCAGGCGCTCCTTGGTGACCTCGCCGACGATGCGGATGCCGAGGCCGGGGCCCGGGAAGGGCTGGCGCTGGACGATCTCCTCCGGCAGGCCGAGCTCCTGGCCGACCATCCGGACCTCGTCCTTGAACAGCTGGCGCAGCGGCTCGATCAGCTTGAACTCGAGGTCCTCCGGCAGGCCGCCCACGTTGTGGTGGGACTTGATGTTGGCCGTGCCGGTGCCGCCGCCGGACTCGACGACGTCCGGGTACAGGGTGCCCTGGACCAAGAACTCGACGGGCTGGTCGCCCGGGGCCTCGGCGACGATCTCGGCCTGCGCCTGCTCGAAGACGCGGATGAACTCGCGCCCGATGATCTTGCGCTTCTGCTCGGGGTCGCTGACGCCCTTCAGCGCGTCGAGGAAGCGCTCCTCGGCGTCGACGACCTTGAGCTCCACGCCGGTGGCGGCGACGAAGTCCTTCTCGACCTGCTCGGTCTCACCCTTGCGCATCAGGCCGTGGTCGACGTACACGCAGGTCAGCTGCTTGCCGATGGCCTTCTGGACCAGCGCCGCGGCGACCGCGGAGTCCACACCGCCGGACAGGCCGCAGATGGCGCGCTTGTTGCCGACCATCTCGCGGATGGTGGCGACCTGCTCGTCGATGACGTTGCCCGTGGTCCAGTCCGGGCTGATGCCCGCGCCCCGGTACAGGAAGTGCTCGAGGATCTGCTGGCCGAACGTGGAGTGCATCACCTCGGGGTGGTACTGCACGCCGTACAGCTTCTTCTCGTCGTTCTCGAAGGCGGCGACCGGGACCACGTCGGTGGAGGCCGTCACCTCGAAGCCCTCGGGGGCGGCGGAGCAGGCGTCACCGTGCGACATCCACACAGGCTGCTCGTCCGGGGTGCCCTCGAAGAGGGTGGAACCGGAGCGGCTCACGTGGAGCTGGGTGCGGCCGTACTCACGGGCGCCGGTGTTGTCGACCTGGCCACCCAGGCTCTGCGCCATCAGCTGGAAGCCGTAGCACATGCCGAAGACGGGGACACCGGCCTCGAACAGGGCGGGATCCATGGACGGCGCGCCGGGCTCGTACACGGACGACGGGCCGCCGGACAGGATGATCGCCGCCGGATTCTTCGCGAGGATCTCGTCGACCGGCATGGTGCCCGGCACGATCTCGCTGTAGACCCGGGCCTCACGGACGCGGCGGGCGATGAGCTGGGCGTACTGCGCACCGAAGTCGACGACCAGGACGGTGTCGGGGGCGGCGGACGCAGCGGTGGGCGCTGATGACACGGGGGGCCTTCCGGCGTCAGGGTGTGGGTCTGTCCGCCCAATTCTACCGGTGTGCGGAGAACGCCTCGCCCGCCCGCGGCTCACGCGCCCGCCCACGCGGCCCGCACCGGGCGGCACCGGTTTCGGACAGGGGCCACGGGTGTCGGCGGGGGGTCCTAGACTCGGAGGGCGATGAGCAGCCTCTTTGACGAAAGCTACCTGGCGAGCCTCCAGGCACCTCCGGCCCACGACGAGGTGCCCCCGCCGCCGGACGACGAGCACGACGAGCACGCTCCGGAGCCGATCCCGGACGACCTGTTCGCAGGCCGCTTCGACGTGCCCCCGGCGAGGGACGCGCACTACCGCGACGGCGCCCACCGCCCGGTGCTCAGCGGCGCGGCCCTGGTGGAGGGGCTGAACGAGAACCAGCGGGACGCCGTGACGCACGCCGGCTCCCCGCTGCTCATCGTGGCCGGAGCCGGCTCGGGCAAGACCCGCGTGCTCACCCACCGCATCGCCTACCTGCTGGCCGAGCGCGGCGTGCACCCCGGGCAGATCCTGGCGATCACCTTCACCAACAAGGCCGCCGGCGAGATGAAGGAGCGCGTCGAGCAGCTGGTGGGCCCGCGCGCCTCCGCGATGTGGGTCATGACGTTCCACAGCGCCTGCGTGCGCATCCTGCGCCGGGAGAGCAAGCGCCTCGGCTTCACCTCGTCGTTCTCGATCTACGACGCCGCCGACAGCAAGCGGCTGATGGCCCTGGTCTGCCGTGACCTGGACCTGGACCCGAAGCGGTTCCCGCCGAAGTCGTTCAGCGCCAAGATCTCGAACCTGAAGAACGAGCTGATCGACGAGGAGGACTTCGCCGCCCAGGCCGCCGACGGATTCGAGAAGACCCTCGCCCAGGCCTACGCGATGTACCAGTCCCGCCTCCGCGAGGCGAACGCGCTGGACTTCGACGACCTGATCATGACGACGGTCAACCTGTTCCGCGCGTTCCCGGACGTGGCCGAGCACTACCGCCGCCGCTTCCGGCACGTCCTCGTCGACGAGTACCAGGACACCAACCACGCCCAGTACGCGCTGGTGCGCGAGCTGGTCGGTGGCGCCTCGGAGACGGTCGACGAGGACGTGCCTCCCGGCCCGGAGGACGTGCCCCCGGCCGAGCTGTGCGTGGTGGGTGACGCGGACCAGTCGATCTACGCGTTCCGGGGCGCGACCATCCGGAACATCCTCGACTTCGAGGAGGACTACCCGGACGCCACGACGATCCTGCTGGAGCAGAACTACCGCTCCACGCAGACCATCCTCAGCGCCGCCAACGCGGTCATCGAGCGCAACGAGTCCCGCCGTCCCAAGAACCTGTGGACCAACGCCGGCTCGGGCGCCCGGATCACCGGCTTCGTCGCCGACAACGAGCACGACGAGGCGCAGTTCGTCGCCGAGGAGATAGACCGCCTCACCGACGCGGGCGACGCGAAGCCCGGCGACGTCGCGGTCTTCTACCGGACCAACGCGCAGTCCCGTGTGTTCGAGGAGATCTTCATCCGCGTCGGCCTGCCGTACAAGGTCGTCGGCGGAGTGCGCTTCTACGAGCGCAAGGAGGTCCGGGACGTCCTCTCGTACCTGCGGGTGCTCGCCAACCCGGAGGACGCGGTGCCGCTGCGCCGCATCCTCAACGTGCCCAAGCGCGGCATCGGCGACCGTGCCGAGGCGATGATCGAGGCGCTGGCGCGGCGGGAGCGGATCAGCTTCCCGCAGGCGCTGCTGCGCGTCGACGAGGCGTACGGCATGGCGGCCCGGTCGACCAACGCGGTCAGGCGCTTCAACACGCTGATGGAGGAGCTGCGCACCGTCGTGGAGTCCGGCGCCGGTCCGGCCACGGTGCTGGAGGCCGTGCTGGAGCGGACCGGCTACCTCGCCGAGCTCCAGGCGTCCACCGACCCGCAGGACGAGACGCGGATCGAGAACCTCCAGGAGCTCGCCGCGGTGGCCCTGGAGTTCGAGCAGGAGAACGCGCAGGCGGAGGGCGCCGAGGAAGGCGAGACCGCCTCGCTCGCGGACTTCCTGGAGCGGGTCGCGCTGGTCGCCGACTCCGACCAGATCCCGGACGAGGAGGACGGCAACGGCGTCATCACGCTGATGACGCTGCACACCGCCAAGGGCCTGGAGTTCCCGGTGGTCTTCCTGACCGGCATGGAGGACGGCGTCTTCCCCCACATGCGGGCGCTGGGCCAGGTCAAGGAGCTCGAGGAGGAGCGCCGGCTGGCCTACGTCGGCATCACCCGGGCCCGTGAGCGGCTGTACCTGACCCGGGCGGCGCTGCGCAGTGCCTGGGGGCAGCCGTCGTACAACCCGCCGTCGCGGTTCCTGGAGGAGATCCCGGAGACCCACCTCGACTGGCGGCGCAAGGGCGGTTCGGCGGGAGGCGGCGGCTTCGCGTCCGGTCCCGCGGCGGGCGTGGCGGCTTCGCTGTCGTCCTCGCGGTCGCGGTCCTCGGCGGCGGGCGGATCCGGCTTCGCCACGCGCCGGGCGGGGGACAAGCCGGTGGTCGCGCTGTCCGTCGGCGACCGGGTCACCCACGACCAGTTCGGCCTCGGCACGGTGGTCGGGGTCGCGGGCGAGGGAGACCGGGCGGAGGCCACGATCGACTTCGGCGACGGGAGCGCGAAGCGGCTGCTGCTGCGGTACGCGCCGGTGGAGAAGCTGTAGGTCGTTCGGCGGGCGTCGTGCGGCGGGGGTCGCGGCGGGTGTCGCACGACGCCGGCGTCACGCCCGGGCGTTACGCGGCGGGTAACTTGCGGCGGGTGTCTCGGCGGGGGGTCCTGCCGGCGGGAGCCCGCCCTGCCGCCTCCTGTCGGCGGGAGCTCGCCCTGCCGTCGCGTGGGCGCGCGACTCGTGCGGCTCGTGCGGGAGGGATTCGGCACGACGGCCGGCGGCCGGGGCCGTCAGGTCGGGTCGATGCCGTGGCTGCGCAGCCAGGCAAGGGGGTCGATCGCCCCGCCGCCGCCCGGGCGGACCTCGAAGTGCAGGTGGGGGCCGGTGGAGTTGCCGGAGTTGCCCGAGTAGGCGATCGTGTCGCCGGCCTTCACGACCATGCCGTCGGACAGCTTGTACGTGGAGAGGTGGCAGTACCAGGTCTCCGTGCCGTCCTTGGCCGTCACGATCATCATGTTGCCGTACGCGCTGTTGTACTGGGTGCGGACGACGCCGTCGGTCGCCGCCATCACCGGCGTGCCGTAGGAGACGGGGAAGTCGATGCCGGTGTGGGTCGACATCCAGTTCACGCCCGCCGAGCCGTAGTAGGCGCTGAGACCGCGCTGGGCGACCGGGCTGATGAACTTCGGGCGCAGCCGCTCCTTCTTGGCCGCCGCCTCCGCCGCCTTCTTCATCTCGGCCTCGCGCTGGGCCTCGAGGTCGATGCGCTCCTGCTCGCGGCTGGCGCGGTCGCCGAAGTCGGCGGCGGCGACCGTCACCTCGCTGAACTGCGCGGAGATCTCGTCGTTGGCGGCTGAGGGCTTCACCGGCTGGGCGTCCGAGGCCGCCTGGGTGGTGGTCTCCTCGACCGTGCCGCCCACCGAGGCGGCGGCGACGCCGGCCACGCCCATCACGCAGACGGAGGGCACCGCCACGGTCAGCAGGGCGGAACGGCGGGCGGGGGTGCGGCGACGGCCGTTGCGGCCGGAGGAACCGCGGGCGCCGGAGCGGGAGGAGTGAGCGAGCGCCTCCTCCTGGTCGTCCAGGAGCCGCGGCCGGTCGTCGGGCTCGTCGTCGTGGCCTCGCGGCCCTTCGTACTCGTCGTCGTCCGTGTCGTTCGCGTCGTCCGCACGGCCGTCCGCGGATTCCCGCGCGGCGTGGGCGTCCTCGCCGTGGGAGTGCTGGTCGTCGCCGTCCGTGCCGTCCGCGGAGTTCCAGGCGGTGTCGTCGTGGGCGCCGGTGTCCTGGTCCTGGCCGTTCCAGTCCCACCCGCCGGGGCCCTCGGGGCCGGCGGAGGCCTGCTGGGGGATCTCGGCGGAGTACTGCTCGCCGCTGGCCCACGCGGTGGCGTCGAAGGACCCGGTCTCCTGACCGGCGTAGTGCTGCTCCGCGTAGTACTGGGCGGCATACGCGTCGTACTGGGAGCCGTTGTCCCACTGGCCGCTGTCGTACGTGGAGGTGGAGGCGTAACCGTCGCCCGCGTACTGGGCGGTCATCGACGGGTCGGTCCAGCCGCTCGCGTCGTAGGAACCGCTCGGGTACGAACCCGCGTCATAGGGGGCGTTCGCGGTCGCGTAGGAACCGGTGTCGTAACCGGCGCCCTGAGGGGTACGGGTGTCGTAGGAACCGGTGCCGTAGTCCCGGGAGACCTGACCGTCGTACTGGGTGAAGTCCGCGTAGAAGGCCTCGGACGTGCCGTACGCCGGGTAGGGCGCCGACGCCGAGTCGGAGGCCGGGGCCGGGGTCGTCATGCTCCCCGACGGGTGACGCTCGTCCACCAACTTCTCTTTCGCCTCGACGACAGGGGCTGCCAGAGCAGTGCGGCGACTGTACCCGGCGGTATGCGGACTGGACAATCTTCGGCGGCCAACGTGTGGGCACCAAAGGGACAGGAGTGCCTGTTTCGGGGCCCCTCGGGCGTGTCCGGGGCACCGTGTTCGGCAAATGTTCGAGGAATACGGCCCTCTTTCGGGGTGCAGAGGCCGTTCGCCTATGCCACCGTCACGGCCACGAGTCCCCACTGTGTCCCCCGAACGCCGGTACGCGGCCTGTCGTCCCGGCGTGTCGCTGTGTGATTTCGCCCTCCCTCTTCACCGGGGAACGGACGGTTGGGGGATGCTGTAGATAACGTGCGTTCACTTCCCCGGCCGGTGCGGCGGGCTTGAGTCGGTTGATGGAGGCGTTGATGGGTGTGGCAGTCGGTCCGATCCGTGTGGTGGTAGCCAAGCCGGGACTGGACGGTCACGATCGCGGGGCCAAGGTCATCGCGCGGGCCCTGCGCGACGCGGGTATGGAGGTCATCTACACCGGCCTCCACCAGACCCCCGAGCAGATCGTGGACACGGCGATCCAGGAGGACGCCGACGCGATCGGCCTCTCCATCCTCTCCGGCGCGCACAACACGCTGTTCGCCAAGGTGATCGACCTGCTCAAGGAGCGGGACGCGGCGGACATCCTGGTGTTCGGCGGCGGGATCATCCCCGAGGCGGACATCGCGCCGCTGAAGGAGAAGGGTGTGGCGGAGATCTTCACGCCGGGCGCGCCGACGCAGGCGGTCGTCGACTGGGTGCGGGCGAACGTGCGGGCGGGCGCGGACGTCTGACGTCTCGTTCCCCTGGCGGGTCGTTCCCTGGCGGTCCGTTGCCCTGACGGCGCGTTTTCCTGACGTCGCGTCGCTTCGGGTGCCGCCGCCGCCAGGGCTTCCCGGGCGCGGGGGCGGGTGCGCCCGGGCGGTACCGGGAACGGCGCCGGAGTGGCCGGTGGGTGTCCACCGGCCGCGTCCCTCTGTCTTCCGGCCCTGACCTGACCCGGCCTTCCGGCCCCGACCTGACCCGGCCCACCCCGAAAGCCAGGGCGGGCCGGACCTGCCCTGGGCCGTGCCCCGGACTCAGGCCCTGCCCGGACCCGGATACGCGCGGACCCGCGGAGGCCCGTGCTCGGCCGCGGTGGCGAACCGGTCGCCGGGAGCGTGACCCTCCCGCCACGTCGTGACCGTGGCGTTCGCCGCGCGGGAGCGGATCAGGCGGCGCCCAGCTCCTCCGCCATGGTGGCGCGGAGGCGGAGGGTGCTCTCGAGGCGCTGGAACGCCTCGGACCAGTAACCGCCCGCCCCCGGAGCCGTGTTCTCCGCCTCGTCCGGGGTGGCTGTGAGGGGAGCGAGGCGGGCCGCCTCGGCCGGGTCCAGGCAGCGCTCGGCCAGCCCCATCACCCCGCTGAAGCTCCACGGGTAGCTGCCGGCGTCCCGGGCGATGTCCAGGGCGTCCACGACGGCCCGTCCCAGCGGCGCCGACCACGGCACCGCGCAGACCCCGAGCAGCTGGAACGCCTCCGACAGTCCGTGGGCGGATATGAAGGCGGCGACCCAGTCGGCGCGCTCCCCGGCGCCCAGCGTGGTGAGCAGCTTGGCCCGCTGGGCCGGACCCACCGCGCCGGGACCGGCGGCCTCCGGTGCGGACGGCGACCCGAGGAGCGCCCGGGCCCACGCCGCGTCGCCCTGCCGGACCGCTGCCCGGCACCAGGCGGCGTGCAGCTCGCCCTCCCAGCCGTCGGCGACCTCCAGCGCCACGATCTCCTCGGGCGTGTGTCCCCCCAGCCGCTCGGACCAGGTCGCCAGCGGCGCGGCCTCGACCAGCTGGCCCAGCCACCAGGACCGTTCGCCCCGGCCGTTCGGGGCCTTGGCGACCACGCCGTCCCGCTCCATCTCCGCGTCGCACGCGTGCGGAGCCTCCACCGCCACGCACGGCTCCTCACCCGAGCGGTCGAGGGCCACGCAGCTCGCCGCCCGGGCGGCCATGCGCAGGGAGAGGGCGGAGCCGGGCAGCGCCGACAGCAGCTCGGCGGCGGTGGCCCGGACGTTCCGGCTGCGGTCCGCCAACGCGCGCTCCAGGAACGGTTCGTCCTCCGCGCTCAGCCCCGACCGCAGTGAGTCGAGGAACATCAGCCGGTCCTCGGCACGCTCCGTCGGCCAGGTGGACTCCAGCAGCGCGAGGGCGGCGGCCGGGTCCTTGCCGCGCAGTGCGGTCAGCAGCGCGACCCGTTCGGCGAACAGGCCCTCCTCCCACAACTGGCGCGCCCGCTCCGGATCGGCCACGGCCGCGGACTCGCGGCGCCCCGTGGCAGCCCGCAGGGCGAAGCGCCACTCGGGATTGAGCCCGGCCAGCCAGAGCGCGCGGGGTCCGGCGAAGGAGATGACCGCGGGTCGGAGGTCGGTGCGGCCGCGCGCGGCCTCCAGCAGGGCGGGCAGCGTCTCGGGCGGTGCGGCGTATCCGCGCTCGTCGGCCAGCGAGAGCCACTGCGGGAGCAGCTCGACCAGGTCGGGGGTGGTGCCGCGGCGGCCGCCGCCACCGGTGCCGGGCCGGGCGGTCAGCAGCATGGACAGCCGGCGCGCCGCGGCGGGCGGAAGCGGCGGCCGCGAATCGGCGGGCGCCGGGCGGGGGAGGGGTGCGGCCTGCGCGGGGAGGAGCCCGGCCCGGCGGCGCAGTGTCTGCTGCGCCGCCTCGTCCAGCAGGGCCACCGGCGCCTCCCGTCCGTGCGACGGCACGGACGGCGGACGGCGCTCGGTGCCGAGCAGGGCGGTGGTGACCAGGTCCTCCCACTCGGAAGCGGTGGCAGTCATCGGATACGCGTCCCTTCGCCGAGGTGACGGTGACAGTGGTGGTGGGCCGGGCGGCGGTGCCGGCGGTGATGGCGGTGCCGGCCCTGGCCGGCGGGACGGACGGCGCCGACAGGGCGGGCGGGGCGGCCGTTCATCGCACCGTCACCGGATCACCGGGAGCCGCCGGCCAGGCGGTGAGCGGGGTGAAGCCACGGTGGCCGTACTCGCCGAAGACGCGCAGCGGCGCGCCGCCGGAGAGGGAGACCAACCGCCAGAAGCCGGTGCCCGAGGTGGCCGAGGTGGTGACCGGCAACGCCCGGCCGGCGGGGTCGGCCAGCTGCCACCCCCCGTCGTGCGGCACCGGGACGACCGCCTCCAGCGTCACCGGAACCGTCTCCAGCCACGGGTCGTCGCGCAGCGCGTCGCCGTAGAGGGCGGCGGCCTCTGCGGCGGAGAGCCCCGCGGGCCGCAGCGAACTCGGAGCGGGGGAGGCGAACTGCTTGACCAACGCCACCCGCGGCTGCCCCCCGCCCGGGTACGTCGACAGCTCCGCGTCCAGGGCGAGCCCTGTCGGCAGCGCCAGTTCCGGCGCGCGGCCCGCCGCGCCGTAGGAGAGGAGAAGGGCGGTGCGGCCGGTCTCCTCGCCGTGCACCCATATACGGCGGGTGGTGAGCCGGGCGTCCGCGGTGTCGTACTGGGCCAGCACCAGCCACCGGTCCCGGACCGCCGGGCCGTCGGCGGAGGCGGGCAGGCCGACCCGGGCGCCGACCGTGGCGGCGAGCCGCGCGGGCAGACGTTCGCGGTGCAGCCAGCCCTGCACGAGGGTGTGGAGCAGCGCGCACTCCTCCAGGAGGCGTACCGGCCACCCCGGGCCGGAGCCGGGTATCGCCCCCAGCTCCCGCACCCGCGCGGCCAGCCCCGGCGCCTGGGCGTCGACCATGCGGGCCGCCGTCTCCTCCCACAGCGCGTACCCGGCCTGCTCGGCGCCGGCCAGGCCGGACCGCAGCAGGTCGGCGAGGCGCCGCTCCAGCTCACCCGCGCCCGCGTCGATCCGGGCGGCACGGCGCTCGGCACGCTTGCGCGCCGCCTCCGCGTCGACCGCGGCGCCGCCCGCGGCTGCGGTCTCCTTGCGCTCCGCCCGCTGCCGGCGGCCGTCCAGCCACTGCCGCACCCAGTCGGGCGGCTCCTGTCCGCCGGGCACGGCGGCCTGGTCGCCCGACCACAGGAGCAGCAGCCCCAGCGCGTGCTTGCAGGGGAACTTACGGCTCGGGCAACTGCACTTGAAGGCGGGGGCCGACGGGTCCCCCATGTCCACGATCGCCCGGTACGGCGTGCTGCCGCTTCCCTTGCACAGTCCCCACACCGCCCCCTCGTCGTCACTGCCCGCGCCGGACCACGGCCCGGACGCGGCGAGTTTGCTTCCGGCTTTGCGTGACGCCGCGTCAGGCGCCAGGGCCAGCACTTGTTCCGCGCTCCAGCGCACCCCCTGCTGAGTCATGACACCGACGGTACGACCCGCCACTGACAACGCCTCCACGGATGGCCCAACGTTTGCTGGTTCCGCAGGTCATGACCGATTGTCAGTGTCGTGGTGCAAGGTGGTCAGCAGATCCGAACCGGCCGAGCTGGAGGGGGCCTCAGCCATGTCTGTGTCCATCGAACCGACGTCCGTCACCACGCGGTCCGACGACCCCGCGCCCGCGAAGGGCGCAAACACCGAGCAGGCTCTGCGGCCGCACGCGGAGGACGCCTTCGCCCAGGAACTCCAGGCGCTGGCCGCCGCCGACGACCGGCCCCGCCCGGCACGCTGGAAGCTCTCGCCGTGGGCGGTCGCCACCTACCTGCTCGGCGGCACGCTGACCGACGGCACGGTGATCTCGCCGAAGTACGTCGGTCCGCGCCGCATCGTCGAGGTGGCCGTCACCACGCTCGCCACCGACCGTGCCCTGCTGCTGCTCGGCGTCCCCGGCACGGCCAAGACCTGGGTCTCGGAGCACCTGGCGGCCGCCGTCAGCGGCGACTCCACCCTGCTCGTCCAGGGCACGGCCGGCACGCCCGAGGAGGCCATCCGCTACGGCTGGAACTACGCCCAGCTGCTGGCGCACGGCCCCAGCCGCGACGCGCTGGTGCCCAGCCCGGTGATGCGGGCCATGAGCGACGGCATGATCGCCCGCGTCGAGGAGCTCACCCGCATCCCCGCGGACGTGCAGGACACCCTGATTACCATCCTGTCGGAGAAGACGCTGCCGATACCGGAGCTGGGCGACGAGGTACAGGCGGTGCGCGGCTTCAACCTGATCGCCACCGCCAACGACCGGGACCGCGGGGTCAACGACCTGTCCAGCGCGCTGCGCCGCCGCTTCAACACCGTCGTGCTCCCGCTGCCGGACAGCCCGGAGGCGGAGGTGGAGATCGTCTCCCGCCGGGTCGACCAGCTCGGCCGTTCCCTCGACCTGCCGCAGGCGCCGGACGGCATCGACGAGATCCGCCGCGTCGTCACGGTCTTCCGCGAGCTGCGCGACGGCCTGACCACCGACGGACGCACCAAGCTGAAGACCCCCAGCGGCACACTGTCCACCGCGGAGGCGATCTCGGTGGTCACCAACGGCCTCGCGCTGGCGGCCCACTTCGGCGACGGCGTGCTGCGGCCCGCCGACGTGGCGGCCGGCATCCTCGGCGCGGTGGTGCGCGATCCGGCCGCCGACCGGGTGATCTGGCAGGAGTACCTGGAGACCGTGGTGCGCGAGCGGGACGGCTGGAAGGACTTCTACCGCGCCTGCCGGGAGGTGTCGGCATGAGCGGACCCGGCGCGCAGCCGCTGCTGCTGGGGGTGCGGCACCACGGGCCGGGGTCGGCCCGCGCGGTGCTCGCCGCGCTGGACGCGACCCGTCCCCGGGCGGTGCTCATCGAGGGCCCGCCCGAGGCCGACGCGCTCGTCGCCCTGGCCGGCGACACGGAGATGCGGCCTCCGGTGGCCCTCCTCGCCCACGCGGTGGACGAGCCCGGGCGCTCAGCGTTCTGGCCGCTGGCCGAGTTCTCCCCCGAGTGGGCGGCCCTGCGCTGGGCCGTCGAACACGACGTGCCCGTGCGGTTCGTCGACCTGCCCGCAGCCCATGTCCTGGCATTGCAAGGGGAGGACGAGACGCCCGTTCCCCCGGCGCCGGAGCGGGACACCGACCCGGTGAAGGCCGCCGACGGTGCTGACGGCCCTCTTCCCGGGGGCGGGCCGGACGGGGAGGGGGACCCCGTCGACGGCGTGCGGGTGGATCCGCTGGCCGTGCTGGCGGAGGCCGCCGGGTACGACGACCCGGAGCGCTGGTGGGAGGACGTGGTCGAACACCGCGGCGCGGGTGAGGACCCGCTGGCGCCGTTCGCCGCCGTGGAGGAGGCGATGGGAGCCCTCCGCGAGACTTACGGGACGGGCGGCCACGACCGAGACCCGGTCCGCGAGGCCTACATGCGCCTGCAGCTGCGCGCCGCGCGCAAGGAGTTCGGCGACGAGGTCGCCGTGGTCTGCGGCGCCTGGCACGTCCCCGCGCTGCGGCAGAGGTCCACCGTCACCGCCGACCGGGCCCTGCTGAAGGGGCTGCCCAAGGTGAGGACGGAGATGACCTGGGTGCCCTGGACGCACCGCCGGCTCTCCCGCTTCAGCGGCTACGGCGCCGGAATCGACTCCCCGGGCTGGTACGGGCACCTGTTCTCCGCGCCCGACCGCCCGGTGGAGCGGTGGATGACCAAGGTCGCCGGCCTGCTGCGCGACGAGGACCTGAGCGTCTCCTCCGCCCATGTCATCGAGGCGGTCCGGCTCGCCGAGACCCTCGCCGTGATGCGCGGACGCCCGCTGGCCGGCCTCGGCGAGACGATCGACGCGATCCGCGCGGTGATGTGCGAGGGCTCCGACGTGCCGCTGGAGCTGGTCCGCGACCGGCTGATCGTCGGCGACACGCTCGGCGAGGTGCCGTCCACCGCGCCCGCGGTGCCCCTGCGCCGTGATCTCGAGCGGCAGCAGCGCGCGCTGCGCCTCAAGCCCGAGGCGCTGGAGCGGGAGCTGGAGCTGGACCTGCGCAAGGAGAACGACGCCGCCCGCAGCCGCCTGCTGCACCGGCTCCGTCTCCTGTCGGTGCGGTGGGGTGAACCCGTCGCCTCACGCGGCGGGACCGGTACCTTCCGGGAGACCTGGCGGCTGTGCTGGGAACCGGAGCTCGCCGTCCGGGTGGCCGAGGCCGGAGTGTGGGGCACCACCGTGCTGTCCGCGGCCACCGCCAAGGCGGAGTCCGCGGCCGTGGACGCCACCGCGTTGGCCGAGGTCACGGCTCTCGCCGAGCACTGCCTGCTCGCGGACCTTCCGGACGCGCTGCCCACGGTCATGAAGGCCCTCGCCGACCGGGCCGCGCTGGACACCGACGTGGCCCACCTTGCGGCCGCCCTGCCCGCGCTGGTCCGCACCCTGCGCTACGGCGACGTGCGCGGCACCGACACCGAGGCGCTCGCCGGGGTCGCCGCCGGGCTCGCCGAGCGGATATTCGTCGGACTGCCGCCCGCCTGCTCCGCCCTCGACACGGACGCGGCGGAGGAGATGCGCCGCCACGTGGACGCGGTGCACGCGGCGGTGGGGCTGCTCGGAGGCGTTCCCGCAGTCGACCCGGAAGGGCTGCGCACCCGCTGGCACGGCGTGCTGCGCAAGCTCGCCGGCCGGGAGAGCGCCCCCGGCGTGCTGCGCGGCCGCTCGGTGCGGCTGCTGCTCGACGAGGGCGCGCTCGACACCGACGAGGCCGCCCGGCGCATGGGCCTGGTCCTGTCGCCCGGCACCGGGCCGGCCGACGCGGCGTCCTGGATCGAGGGCTTCGTCGGCGGGGGCTCCGGCGGACTCCTGCTGGTGCACGACGAGCGGCTGCTCGCCCTGGTCGACGCCTGGCTCACCGGGGTGCCGGCGGACGCCTTCACCGACGTGCTGCCGCTGCTGCGCCGCACCTTCTCCGCCTACGAACCGGGGGTGCGCCGCAGCCTGGGCGAGCTGGTCCGCCGCGGACCGGCGGCCGGTCGCGGCACACCGGGGTCCGCCACCGTTCCGGCCGCCCCGGGCTTCGGCGACGGGCTCGACACGGCCCGGGCCGACGCCGTCCTGCCGGTCGTCCGGCTCCTGCTGGGCCTGGATCCCGGCCCGGCGCCCGACCCTCACCCCGACCACCTCGTGGAGGCAGCGGCATGACCACATCCCCGACGGCTTCCACCCCGACGGCTTCCGTCCCGGCCGCGCCCGCAGCGGCTCCGGAAGGCGGGGTGGCGGAGGGCATGACGGAGGACGCGGCGGTGGAGCGGCTGCGGCGCTGGCGGCTGGTCCTCGGCGGTGACCGGGCCGACGGAACCGGTCACGCGCTCGGTGGCCGGGACGCCGCGATGGACGCGGCCCTCGCCGCGCTGTACGGCAGCGGCAAGGAGGCGCGGCCCGGGGGCCGGCCGCGCGGCGGTGAGCGGTCGGCGGGCCTCGGCGGATCGGCGCCCTCCGTGGCCCGGTGGCTGGGTGACATCCGCACGTACTTCCCCTCCTCCGTCGTCCAGGTGATGCAGAAGGACGCCATCGACCGGCTGGGCCTGTCCGCGCTGTTGCTGGAGCCGGAGATGCTGGAGGCGGTGCAGCCGGACGTCCATCTGGTCGGGACCCTGCTCTCGCTCAACCGGGCGATGCCGGAGACCACCAAGGAGACCGCGCGGGCGGTGGTGCGCAAGGTGGTCGAGGACCTGGAGAAGCGGCTCGCCCACCGGACCCGGGCGACGCTGACCGGCGCGCTCGACCGCAGCGCCAGGGTCAGCCGGCCGCGTCACCACGACATCGACTGGAACCGCACGATCGCGGCCAACCTGAAGAACTACCTCCCCGAGTACGGCACCGTGGTGCCGGAGCGGCTGATCGGCTACGGGCGGGCGTCGCAGTCGGTGAAGAAGGAGGTCGTGCTCTGCATCGACCAGTCCGGCTCGATGGCCGCGTCGGTGGTGTACGCGTCGGTGTTCGGGGCGGTGCTGGCGTCGATGCGCTCCATCGCCACGCGGCTGGTCGTCTTCGACACCTCGGTCGTCGACCTGACCGACCAGCTCGACGACCCGGTGGACGTCCTCTTCGGCACCCAGCTGGGCGGCGGCACGGACATCAACCGGGCGCTCGCCTACTGCCAGTCGCAGATCACGCGCCCCGCCGAGACGGTGGTGGTGCTGATCAGCGACCTGTACGAGGGCGGCATCCGGGACGAGATGCTCAAGCGGGTGGCGGCGATGAAGGCGGCCGGGGTGCAGTTCGTGACGCTGCTGGCGCTCTCCGACGAGGGGGCACCCGCCTACGACCGCGAACACGCGGCGGCGCTGGCCGCGCTCGGGGCGCCGGCGTTCGCCTGCACGCCGGACCTGTTCCCCGACGTGATGGCGGCGGCGCTGGAGAAGCGGCCGTTGCCGATACCCGACGTGGCCTGAGCGGGCCGGCCGCCGGGGTGCCCGAACCGCGGGTCGGTGACGGTGCCGCGGCAGTGCCGGGCTGGGGTGAGCCGTGTTCGGGCGGTCCGAGTCGGGGGACACCGCGTGCCGGCAGCGGGCAGGACGGTTCCGTGCAGGGCTGCGTCGTGAGGGGTCACCCTTCCGGGTGGGGTTTCGGGCGGTGAGTTGACTGCCGGGTTGGCCGGTGCGGGGTTCCGGCGGGGCACGCGGCGGGGGCCCCGCCGCGTTGCGGGGGCGTTGCGTGCATCCCCGGCGTCCGGGCGGGGTGGTGGGGGTTGCCTCGGTGTCCGGGGGGGCCGCGCCTCCCACCGGCGGGTGTCCCCGGTCTCCTGCGGGAGGTCGAACGGGTCCGGCCGGACGCTGCGTGGGGCAGGGGCGCAAGGCGCAGTTCTCTGGCCGCCTGGGGATACGGCTCCCGGGGCACGGCTCCGCCATCGGCGGGGGTCCGTCGAGTGGATGCCGCTGCGCCGGTTCTGCCCCACCTCGGCGGCCGGGATGCTGAAGAGCTGAGGCCTCGGTTCCTGGGCGACCGACCGCCGCCCAGGCGTGGAGGCGGGAGAGCTGGGGTGGCCTCGGGCTTGCGGTGCTTGGTCCAGGCGCGGGCGGCGGGAACGTCGAGTGTCCCGAGCCGCAGGCGGCAGAGGACCGCCGCGCGCCCTCGAGCCACGCGGTCGACGGGCTTGCGGCGGCGGGCCCCGAGGTTGACGGCCTCGGCGCGCCGACGGCACCCGCTCGCCCACCGGGGCCGGCCACCCGCTCACCTGCCCGGGCCAGGCACTCGATCACCCTCGGGCCGGGCAACCGGCCCCACGGCGCCCCTCACTCGGGTCCCAGCCCGCGCACCGGCCCCGGAGCGCCGCCCACTCGGCCCCCCAGGCCACCCACCCGGCCCCCAGGACACACATCGGCTCACCCCCGGGTCCGCCCCGGCCCCGGTGCCACCTACCTCACCGGTCCCCAGGTCACCCCGTCCACCGTCCACCCGGCGAGGGGGACTTCCTCACCCGAACGGGACTGACGCGGTGAGGTCGGCCGAGGGGGGCCGAAGGGGCCAAAACCGGTGATCACCTGCGACAACATGTGACCGTTATCACCGCTCATGTGTGATGCCCTAATTAGAGCCCTCGCGGGTGGCGGGGATACCCTGCCGGACGGACATGCCGCGCGCTCGGACACCGTGTGCGCCCCCCTTGTGACAACAGCGGACGTCACGTTGCCCTTCGCGGCACGCCCACGCATCCAACGAACCGCGAGATCACTGATAGGGACGGAAGCGCGTGGACCTGTTCGAGTACCAGGCGAGGGACCTCTTCGCCAAGCACGATGTACCGGTGCTTGCCGGTGAAGTCATCGACACGCCTGAGGCGGCGCGCGAGATCACCGAGCGGCTCGGCGGCAAGTCTGTCGTCAAGGCGCAGGTGAAGGTCGGTGGCCGCGGCAAGGCCGGCGGCGTCAAGGTGGCCGGCTCGCCCGACGAGGCCGTCGCCCGCGCCAACGACATTCTCGGCATGGACATCAAGGGCCACACGGTCCACAAGGTCATGCTGGCGGAGCTGGCGCCGGAGATCGCGGAGGAGTACTACGTCTCCTTCCTCCTCGACCGAGCCAACCGCACCTTCCTCTCCATCGCCTCCGTCGAAGGCGGCATGGACATCGAGGAGGTGGCGGCCAACCGCCCCGAGGCCGTCGCCAAGACCCCGATCGACGCGATCGACGGTGTCACCCCGGAGAAGGCCCGCGAGATCGTCGAGGCCGCCAAGTTCCCGGCCGAGGTCGCCGACAAGGTCGCCGCCGTCCTGGTGAAGCTGTGGGACGTCTTCATCAAGGAGGACGCCCTCCTGGTCGAGGTGAACCCGCTGGCCAAGGTCGCCTCCGGTGACATCCTCGCCCTCGACGGCAAGGTCTCCCTGGACGACAACGCCGAGTTCCGTCACCCGGACTTCGAGGAGCTCCACGACAAGGCCGCGGCGAACCCGCTCGAGGCCGCTGCCAAGGAGAAGGGCCTCAACTACGTCAAGCTCGACGGCGAGGTCGGCATCATCGGCAACGGCGCCGGCCTGGTCATGTCGACCCTGGACGTCGTCGCGTACGCCGGTGAGGCCCACGGCGGCGTGAAGCCGGCCAACTTCCTCGACATCGGTGGCGGCGCGTCCGCCCAGGTGATGGCGAACGGCCTGGAGATCATCCTCGGCGACCCGGACGTCCGCTCCGTGTTCGTCAACGTCTTCGGTGGCATCACCGCCTGTGACGAGGTCGCCAACGGCATCGTCCAGGCCCTGCAGCTCCTCGAGGAGCGCGGCGAGAAGGTCGAGAAGCCGCTTGTCGTCCGCCTCGACGGCAACAACGCCGAGCTGGGTCGCAAGATCCTCAGCGACGCCAACCACCCGCTGGTCCAGCGCGTCGACACCATGGACGGTGCGGCCGCCAAGGCCGCCGAGCTCGCCGCCGCCAAGTAAGCACCGAGGACGAGGACATCCACACACCATGTCTATCTGGCTCAACAAGGACAGCAAGGTCATCGTCCAGGGCATGACCGGTGCCACGGGCATGAAGCACACCAAGCTCATGCTCGGCGACGGCACCAACGTCGTGGGCGGCGTCAACCCGCGCAAGGCGGGTCAGACCGTCGACTTCGACGGCACCGAGGTACCGGTCTTCGGCTCCGTCAAGGACGCCATCGACAAGACCGGCGCCGACGTCACCGTCATCTTCGTCCCGGAGAAGTTCACCAAGGACGCGGTCATCGAGGCGATCGACGCCGAGATCCCGCTGGCCGTGGTGATCACCGAGGGCATCGCCGTGCACGACAGCGCCGCGTTCTGGGCGTACGCCGGCAAGAAGGGCAACAAGACCCGGATCATCGGCCCGAACTGCCCCGGCATCATCACGCCGGGCGGCTCGAACGTCGGCATCATCCCGGGCGATATCACCAAGCCGGGCCGCATCGGCCTGGTCTCGAAGTCCGGCACGCTGACGTACCAGATGATGTACGAGCTGCGTGACATCGGCTTCACCACCGCCGTCGGTATCGGTGGCGACCCGATCATCGGCACCACGCACATCGACGCCCTGGCCGCGTTCCAGGACGACCCCGACACCGACCTCATCGTGATGATCGGTGAGATCGGTGGCGACGCCGAGGAGCGTGCCGCGGCGTACATCGCCGAGAACGTGACCAAGCCGGTCGTCGGCTACGTCGCGGGCTTCACGGCGCCGGAGGGCAAGACCATGGGTCACGCCGGTGCGATCGTGTCCGGCTCGTCCGGCACCGCGCAGGCGAAGAAGGAGGCCCTCGAGGCCGCGGGCGTGAAGGTCGGCAAGACGCCGACCGAGACCGCGAAGCTGGCCCGCGAGATCCTCGCCGGCTGACGCCGCCTCTCCTCTCCGACGGGCCCGCGCCCGGGGTACACCCCCGGGCGCGGGCCCGCGGCCGTTTCCTGCCCGCCGCCGTTTCCTGCCTGCGCCGGTGACCGCCCCGGCGGGGTCGCGGGCCGGTCACCGGCGGAGGCGGTCCCAACGGGTCAGGAGGGCCGAAAGGAGGGCGGGGACAAGGGTCCAGGCGGTGGTGGCCAGGCCGGTCCGCCACCAGACGGGGCCGAAGGCGGCGAGCGTCCCGTGGCCCAGCGGACCTCCGGCCAGGCCCGCGAGGACCGCCAGCGCCGCGCCGCACAGCAGGCAGCCGAGGGCTGCCAGGACGGCGGTGCGCAGCCAGGGCCAGGGCGTCCGAGCCGCGGCGGCCCGCCGGGCGACGCACACGCCGATCGCCACCCCCGCCAGCAGCGGCAGCACGGCAGGCAGCCAGGCCACCACGTCACCCACCCCGTTCACGGCACCGATCCCGTTCACGGCGGCACCCACCCCGTTCGCGGCGTCCGCGCCGGCCGCCACGTCCGCCCCGGTCCCTCCGGCAGGGCCCGCGCCCTCCCGCGGGGCCGTCCCGGTCGGTACCGCGGCGAGCCACGGGAAGACCGGCAGGCGCGGCACCGTTCCTCCGGCCCCGAGGGGCGCGACCAGGGCGGGCCCGAGCAGGAAGCCGGCGCCCGTCGCGTACGCGGCCGCCCACACCGCCGCGTTCGGCAGCAGTGCCAGGCAGAGCAGCAGCAGGGTCACGCCGCTCACCCAGCCTCCGGCGAGCCGGCCGAAGGCCGCCCCCGCGTCGCCGGCGTGCAGCACGAGCGCGATCACCGACAACAGCGCTCCGCCGCAGACCAGCACCGCCGCGCCCTCCCCGGCCGCCCGGAACGCGGCGCCCAGCCGGCGGCCCCGGTCGGCGCGGCCGAGGAGGAGGTCGGGCAGACGTCCGCCGGTCCGGTCCACCGCGCGCCGCAGGTGGTCGGACCCGGTCCACATGCCGGAGAGGGACACCCCGGCGGCCAGCGCGGGCAGCCAGAGGGTGGTCCATCCCCAGCCGGGTCGGTACCCGCCGCCCGTGGCGTACAGCGCGGCGAGCAGGCCGACCGCCACGTATCCCGCCGTCACCCCGGCCCAGGCGACGCCCGGGGCCGGGGGAGCGTCGTCGTCGGTCCGGTCGCCGTCCTCGGCGACGGACCGTCCCGCCCGGTGCAGCAGCCACACCGGGAGGGCGGTGAGCAGCAAGGGGCCGACGCCCATCGGCGCGGGCACGCCGGAGAGGGTGTCGGTGCGGATCAGGTCGACGCCGTGGGCCGACAGCCAGAGCGCTGCCGTCGTGTGCAGCGCGTTGCCCGGGCCGCTGCCGGGATAGGGCGAGGTCATCCAGAGGAACAGGACCGGCACGGCGAGGACGACCAGGCCGGTGCCGGCCGCGGTGAGGCCGGCCACCGGCGTCGACAAGGGCGGCAGCGACTCCAGGCGGACGCGGGAGCGCCACCCCGCGCGGTCCGTGCCCTCGCCCGACTCCCGGTCCGCCCCCGTGCCCCTGCCCGCCGCGCCGACGACCGCCGCGCCCAGTGCCGCGCGGCCCAGGAGCAGCCGCAGCCGGAGGCGGAGGACCAGCCGGAGCAGCAGCCCGACCAGGAACCGCCGGGGCGCGGACGGCGTCGCGCACGGCGGAGCGGCCGATCGTGCGGGCGGCGCGCCGCGGAACTGAGCCCCGACGGGCTGGGCTCCGCCGGGTTGTGTCCCCACGGGCGGCGCACCGCCAGGCTGCGCCGAAGCCGGACCCGAAGCAGGGTCCGAAGCCGGACCCGAAGCAGGGTCCGAAGCAGGACCCGGAGCCGGGTCCGGAGCAGGACCCGGAGCGGCATCCGCGGGGGAGGACGCGGACGAGACCGCGGGGGGCGGTGGTGGAGAGGAGGACGGCGGGGGAGAAGGCGGCGGGGGAGGCGCGGTCTGGGACACCTCGCCATGCTCCCAACGGCACCCGCATTCCTCGCGTAACAGGCACATACGGGACGTGTCGCCCATCATGCGCTTATGGGTTTTATCGAGCGGACGGGTGACGAGGTGACGTCCCTGACGCCGGAGGAGGCGTTCGACGCGCTGTACGCGTCGTGCGCCCCGACCCTCGTCCGGCAGACGTACCTGCTCACCGGGAGGCACGGTGTCGCGCTGGAGTGCGTGGAGCGGGCGTTCCGGGACGCCTGGCACCGCTGGCCGGAGGTGGCGCTCGACCCCGACCCGCCGGGCTGGGTGAGGGCGGTGGCCCACGACCACGCGTTGTCGCCCTGGCGGCGCACCGGACGACGGCGCCGACGGCGGCAGCGGACCCTCGCCGGTCCGCGGGTGGCCCCCGCGGACCGGGCGCTGCTGGCCGCCTTGCGCGACCTGCCGCCGCTGCACCGGCGCACGCTGCTGCTCTACGACGGCCTCGGGCTCGACCTGCCCGAGACGGCCGCCGAGACCGAGGCCTCCACCGCGGCGACGGCGAGCCGGCTGTGCCGGGCCCGGGAGGCGGTCGCGGTCCGGCTGCCGGAGCTGGCCGACCCCGGGACGCTGCGGCGGCGGATGGCGGAGGCCGCGCAGGTGGCGACCTCCAGGACCCGGACCAGGCCCTCGCGTCCGCCGGTGGTCCGGCACCGCGCGGAGCGGCTGGCCCGGTGGTGGACCGCTGCGGCGGCGGTCGTGACGGCGGTGCTGGGGGTGCTGATCCTGGCCGGGCTGGTCACCGCGGCCACCCGCTAGGAGGAACGGGATCGGCGCCAGGAAAGGGGGAAGGGGCGCCGGTGGGCCGGCGCCCCTTGGTCAGCTCGTCAGCCTCCCGCTTCTCACCTGGACGCTTCTCACATGGACGCCGTGAGGCTGTCGCGGAGGTTGTCCGGGACGCTGTCGGGGAGGTACCTCTCGCAGGCCTGGCGGGCGTCGCGGGTGAGCGCGTCGTCGGTGCAGACGTAGAAGTCCCGCAGGAACACCTGCTGGGCGAGGATGAACAGCAGCACCATCAGCAGCGAGATCGACCCGGTGACGATGCCGACGATCGCCGCCCGCCGCTGCGGGTTGCGCCCGCTCGAGGCCGCCGGGGATCCGGCGGCGGTGGCCGCGGCCCCGTCCGCCGGGCGGTCCGGGTCCTGCGGGCGGGAGGGCGTGCGCAGGGCGCTGATGCCCCAGTAGAGGGCGAGCACACCGAGCAGCAGCGCGACGTACGGCAGCCCGAAGAGCATGAGGATCAGGGCCCAGGTGCCGCTGAGCAGCGCGTAGCGGGCGCGCCGCTGGGCGGGGTCGGTGGGGTCCCAGCGCAGGCCGGGTCCGCCCGGTCCGTCGCCGGAGCCGCCCTGGCCGGATCGGTTCCCCTGGCCGGATCCCTCGGGGCGCTGCCCCCAGCCGGCCCAGCCGCCGCCACCGCCGCCCTCGGGCTGCCGGTCGCTCCAGCGGCCCTCCTGCGAGGGCTGGTTCTCCGGCGGCGGCGCGAACGGGTTGTCCTCGTCGGCCGGCCGGCGGCCGTCGGCGTCACGGTGGTCGTCGCGGGCGGGGGAGCCGGACTCGGAGGGCTTCCGCAGCAGCACGCCGCCACGCTCCCCTCCCGGCGAGGCATGCCCTCGCGTACCGGGCGCGAGGCGCGTGGCGAGGGTGAGGAGTCGCGGGCTGCGGCGGTCGGGCATCGGGTGTGCGTCTTCCCCTTGGCTGGAACTGGCTGGAACTGGCTGGAACTGGGTGGAGCGGGATGCGGAACGGCGGTGCGGTGGATGCGGAGCGGCGGCGGGTCTGCGGAAGCGGCGGCGTTCGGGTCTCGGGTGGGTGGAGGCGGGACGGCTGGATCCGGTGGGCGGCCTGAGGTCTTGGCGGCGCCGCCCGAAGAGCGAGGGGAAGGGCGTCGCCGATGTGCCGTGCGGCACATCCGGCGCCGGGGACGACCCCAGGCCCGGGCCCCCTGCCCTCTTCGGAACGTGTGGCGCACCTGGGACGTTCCCGCCCGGTGCCGCGTCGCACACGGCAGACGGTACCGCCCGGCTCCGCCCCCGTCCCGTGGGGGCGTCCGAAGTGCCGGGTATCGTTGCTGCCGGTCGACCGCTTCGTAGACTTCCCCGAAACCGGGGCGCGAAGCATTCGTACGTCCGCACAAAGCCGCGCGTACGACCGGCCGGTATCGCCGCTCTCCCGAGAAAGGCCCCCGCCGTGGCCGCCGCCCAGCCGCCCGCGCCCGAGTCCACCGGCGTCAAGCGCCTCGTCGTGCTGGTGTCCGGATCCGGTACGAACCTCCAGGCACTCCTCGACGCGATCGAGGAGACCGGCACCGAGGAGTACGGCGCCGAGATCGTCGCCGTCGGCGCCGACCGTGACGGGATCGAGGGACTGGCCCGTGCCGAGCGCGCCGGGCTGCCGACCTTCGTCGTCCGGGTGAAGGACCACGCCACCCGCGACGAGTGGGACGCGGCGCTCGCCGGGGCCGTCGCGGCCCACCGGCCCGACCTCGTGGTCTCGGCCGGCTTCATGAAGATCGTGGGCAAGGAGTTCCTGGCCCGTTTCGGCGGGCGGTTCGTCAACACGCACCCTGCCCTGCTGCCCAGTTTTCCCGGAGCCCATGGCGTGCGCGACGCGCTCGCGTACGGCGCCAAGGTCACCGGATGCACCGTCCACTTCGTCGACGACGGCGTCGACACCGGCCCGATCATCGCCCAGGGCGTGGTCGAGATCCGGGACGAGGACGACGAAGGCGCTCTGCACGAGCGCATCAAGGAAGTCGAGCGAAGGCTGCTCGTCGATGTCGTGGGGCGTATCGCCCGCAACGGCCACCGCATTGAGGGACGAAAGGTAGTTATCCCGTGACCGCCGACAGCACTGTCACGACCCAGCGGCCCATCCGTCGCGCACTGGTCAGCGTCTACGACAAGACCGGTCTCGAGGAGCTCGCCCAGGGCCTCCACGAGGCGGGCGTCGAGCTGGTCTCCACCGGCTCCACCGCCGGCCGGATCGCCGCCGCAGGCGTCCCCGTCACCAAGGTCGAGGAGCTCACCGGCTTCCCGGAGTGCCTGGACGGGCGCGTGAAGACGCTGCACCCGAAGGTCCACGCCGGCATCCTGGCCGACCTGCGGCTGGAGAGCCACCGTCAGCAGCTGGACGAGCTGGGCGTCGCCCCGTTCGACCTGGTGGTCGTCAACCTCTACCCGTTCCGCGAGACCGTCGCCTCGGGCGCCTCGGCCGACGAGTGCGTCGAGCAGATCGACATCGGCGGCCCCTCCATGGTGCGCGCCGCCGCCAAGAACCACCCCTCGGTCGCCGTGGTCACCAGCCCGGCCCGCTACGCCGACGTGCTCTCCGCGGTGAAGGGCGGCGGGTTCGACCTGGCCGCGCGCAAGCGGCTGGCCGCCGAGGCGTTCCAGCACACCGCCTCCTACGACGTGGCCGTCGCCTCCTGGTTCGCCTCCGACTACGCCCCGGCGGACGCCGACTCGCAGTTCCCGGACTTCCTGGGCGCGACCTGGCAGCGCAGCCACACCCTGCGCTACGGCGAGAACCCGCACCAGCCCGCCGCCCTCTACCTCTCCGAGGGCGCCGAGGGCGGCCTGGCCGGCGCGGAGCAGCTGCACGGCAAGGAGATGTCGTACAACAACTACACGGACACGGATGCCGCGCGCCGTGCCGCGTACGACCACGACGAGCCCTGCGTCGCGATCATCAAGCACGCCAACCCCTGCGGCATCGCGGTGGGCGCCGACGTCGCCGAGGCGCACCGCAAGGCGCACGCCTGCGACCCGCTCTCCGCGTTCGGCGGCGTCATCGCGGTCAACCGGCCGGTCTCGAAGGAGATGGCCGAGCAGGTCGCCGAGATCTTCACCGAGGTCGTCGTCGCGCCGGACTACGAGGACGGCGCCGTCGAGATCCTCGCCCGGAAGAAGAACATCCGCGTGCTGCGGGCTCCTGAGGCCCCGTCCGCGCCGGTCGAGGTGAAGCCGATCGACGGCGGCGCGCTGCTGCAGGTCACCGACCGGCTCCAGGCCGACGGCGACGACCCGGCCAACTGGACCCTGGCCACCGGCGAGGCGCTGTCCGAGGCGGAGCTCGCCGAGCTGGCGTTCGCCTGGAAGGCCTGCCGCGCGGTGAAGTCCAACGCGATCCTGCTCGCCAAGGACGGCGCCTCGGTCGGCGTCGGCATGGGCCAGGTCAACCGCGTCGACTCCGCCAAGCTGGCCGTCGAGCGGGCCGGCGAGGAGCGCGCGCGTGGCTCCTACGCCGCTTCCGACGCCTTCTTCCCGTTCCCCGACGGGCTGGAGATCCTCACCGCGGCGGGCGTCAAGGCCGTGGTGCAGCCGGGCGGTTCGGTCCGTGACGAGCTGGTGGTGGAGGCCGCGCAGAAGGCGGGCGTCACCATGTACTTCACCGGTACCCGGCACTTCTTCCACTGACGGATCCACCGGCCGCCGCGAGGCGGAACGAACGACGGCGGCGCACCCCGGAGCTCCGGGGTGCGCCGCCGTCGTACGGGCGGGGATCCGTCAGTGCTTGCCGAGGACCATGGTCGACGCGGCCTTGTCGTGCCAGCCCTGCTGGCGGCCGGAGTTGTCCCAGAAGGGGGACAGGTACACCAGCAGCTGGCCGATGCCGCAGAGGAAGGCGCCGACCGTCGGGATGATCCAGCGGATGAAGGAGGAGCCCAGGCCGGGCTTCTGGCCGGTGTCGGCCTTCACCACGCGCAGGCCGAGCGCCAGCTTGCCGACGGTGGCGCCGACCAGACCGATCATCAGCCACTCGTAGAGCAGGGTGAAGATGACGAAGAAGCCCATGACCGCGAAGATCGGGCCCATCATGTCGCTCGCGGCATCGTCGATGCAGGACTGGTAGGACGGCGTGCCCATGAGGCTCTCGCACTCCGAGAGCGAGTCGCTCGCGCCCAGGACCCCGACGCCCAGCAGGATGCCGTAGATGACGCCGATGATCACGCCGTCGATCAGACGGGCCAGGAAGCGCATGCCCATCGACGCGGGCGGGGGACCCTGCTGGTAGCCGCCCTGGCCGCCCGCCGGGTAGCCGTAGCCGGACTGCGGCGGGATGCCGGGCTGCTGACCCTGCTGCGGGTAGCCGTACCCGGGCTGCGGCTGCTGCGGCTGGCCGTACGGGCTGCCCGCCGGCTGCTGGGGCTGGCCGTAGGGGCCGCCCGACGGCTGCTGCGGCGCGCCGTAGGGGTTGTTGGGATCGCCATAGCTCATGGGTGTTGCCTTTCTCCGGGTACTCGACGCTCGACAGGGCGACGACGGGCGAACGTCTGCGGAGGAAGGTGCACGTGGCGGTGGCCCCCCGGTACTGCCCGCTGCACTGCCGTTTCATCGTTCTGCACCCGTTCTGTGCTGTCCACCCGCAGGCGTGACCTGTTGCGGAAGCGCAACCTGGGGATGACGGGGGGCCGGCGGGCCGGCGGCGCGCCCCGGCCGGCCGTGGACCTGTTTTGAACAGGGCCGGGTCCATCCGGGAGGATGGAGGCATGAGCGCCCAGATTCTCGATGGCAAGGCCACCGCGGCCGAGATCAAGTCCGAGCTTGCCGCCCGTGTGGCGAAGCTGAAGGAGAAGGGCGTCACGCCCGGTCTCGGCACCCTGCTGGTGGGGGACGACCCCGGCAGCCACAAGTACGTCGCCGGCAAGCACCGTGACTGTGCCCAGGTCGGCATCGCGTCCATCCAGCGCGAGCTGCCCGCCACGGCCACCCAGGAGGAGATCGAGGCGGTCGTCCGCGAGCTGAACGAGGACCCGGACTGCACGGGCTACATCGTCCAGCTCCCGCTGCCCAAGGGCATCGACGAGAACCGCATCCTCGAGCTGATGGACCCGGACAAGGACGCCGACGGCCTCCACCCGATGAACCTGGGCCGCCTGGTGCTCAACGAGCCCGCCCCGCTGCCCTGCACCCCCAACGGCATCCTCACGCTGCTGCGCCGCTACGGCGTGGAGACCAAGGGCGCCGAGGTGGTCGTGGTCGGCCGCGGCGTCACCATCGGCCGTCCGATGCCGCTGCTGCTGACCCGCCGCTCGGAGAACGCCACGGTCACCCAGTGCCACACCGGCACCAAGGACCTGGCCGCCCACCTCCGGCGCGCGGACATCGTCGTCGCGGCGGCCGGTTCGCCGCACCTGATCCGCGCCGAGGACATCAAGCCCGGCGCGGCGGTGCTGGACGTCGGCGTGTCGCGCAACGACGAGGGCAAGATCGTCGGCGACGTCCACCCGGACGTGGCCGAGGTGGCCGGCTTCCTGTCCCCCAACCCGGGCGGCGTGGGCCCCATGACCCGGGCGCTGCTGCTGGTCAACGTGGTCGAGGCGGCGGAGCGCCGTGCCGGCTGAGTCGCGGGGCGGGCACGGGGCGACGGACGCGGACCGAGTGCCGGACGGTTCGCCCTCCCCGGACACCCGGCAGACGCGGGACACCCCGAGGGCTTCGGCCTCGACCGCGGCCTCCGCGGGGGCGCCTGGCGCCCCGGCGGCGCCTGACGCCGCGAAGGTGTCCGACGCCACCGAAGCCGCGGACGCCACCGAAGCCGCGGACGCCGCGGAGGCGCGGGACTCCGGCGCCGCGGAGGCGCGGGGCTCCGGGGATGTCCCCGACGCCGCCGAGCCGGGGGAGTCCGCCGAGGCCTCCGACGGCGCCGGGCCGCGGGACGACGCCGAAGGGCCCCGTGCAGGGGACCCCGCCGGGCCTCCCGTGGTGCGGGACGCGGTCAGCGCGCCCGACGCGCAGGGGCGTCCGCGGCGGGTCACCCGCCGGTTCCCGCTGTTCACCCGGGACACGGCGCGACCCGAGGGCGGCGGCCGCGCCGCGCCCAAGGACGCGCCGGCGCCGGCCCGGCAGTGGCCGATCCTGCTGGTCAGCACGGTGGCCGCGATCGGGCTGCTGATCACCGCCTTCGGCCTGTTCCGGGCCGGGACCGTGGTGATCGGCTGCGGGCTCCTGCTGGGCGCGGCGCTGCGCTGGACGGTGCCGAACGTCGGCATCCTGGCGGTGCGTTCGCGGTTCACCGACGTGGTGACGTACGGGCTGCTGGGCGTCGTCATCGTGCTGCTCGCGCTGATGGTCGAGCCGGAGGGGCTGGAGATTCCCTTCCTGAAGGACCTGCTGCACTTCACCGTCGACGAGGGCTGACCGCGGGGGGCCGCCCGCCCGGCTCCCCGCCCCTCGCGCCCCTCGCGCCCCTCCGCTCCCGCCCCACCCCGCGCGCTCCCGCGCGCCGGTGCCGGGTACGGGAGGTGTTCTCCCACAACGCCTCGTATCGGGCTAACGTGGTCGGGACGTCCGGAAATGCCGTGTGCGGGGGAGGCACGCGGCAGGGGGCCGGACGCTCGGGCAGAGGGGGGAACCATGCCGCGTTGGAAGGCGTTGCCGGAGGAGCTCGATCCCGAGGTCAGGGAGCTCACGGCCGCGTTGCGCATGCTGGTGGACCGCGGCGGACCGGGTATCGCGGCGGTCGCCGACAGCACCGGGTACAGCAGGACGTCCTGGGAGCGCTACCTCAACGGACGGCTGCTGCCGCCGAAGGGTGCGGTGATCGCCCTCGCCGAGGTCACCGGCGTCAACCCGCTGCACCTCACCACGCTGTGGGAACTGGCGGAGCGGTCGTGGAGCCGCGCGGAGATGCGGCACGACCTGACCATCGAGGCGATGCGGATCGCCCAGGCCCGCGAGGGGCTGGACCAGTTCGCGGGCCCGGCCGCGCGGCCTCCCGCGACCGCCTCCGCCGGCCCGGTCACCACGCCGGACTCCGCCGCCGCCCCGCCGTCCACGGGGGCCCCCGCGCCGAGCGCCGCCTCGCACGAGCTGTACGACGCCCCGGGCGCCGCGGCGCCCGACCTCCCGGGCGCCGCGGCCGCCCAGGCGCGGACGTCCACCCCGGCATCCGCGGGCACCCCGGCAGCCGTGGGCACCACCACCCCCGTCGCCGAGGCGCCGCCCCCGCCCGCGCCCGCGCCCACGTCCACCGCCGGTGCCGGCACCGGAACCGGAACCGGCGACACGGGTGCCCCCCGCGCTCCCGGCCGGGCGAACCGCGCGGTGACCTTCCTCGCCGGGACGGTCGGCGCGCTGCTGATCGTCGGGGCGGCGGTCTTCCTCACCCAGGCGGACCCCGAGGACGAGGCCAGGGCAGCCGATCACGGGAGCTCGTCCGCCCCGGCCGGCGGGGAGGCGTCGCTGCCCGACGGGGTGCGGTGCCAGGGTGCGGGATGCGCGGGTGAGGACCCGGAGGCCATGGGCTGCGGCGGGCAGCGTGCGACGACCGGCCGGAGCATCACGGTGGGCGCCGCCGTGCTGGAGGTGCGGTTCAGCGAGGTGTGCGGCGCGGCCTGGGCCCGCGTCACGGGCGCCGCGACGGGGGACGCCGTGACGATCGGCGCCGAGGGCGCCCGCGCCCGGGAGCGGAGGACGGAGGTCGGCCAGGATCCGGACGCGTACACGCCGATGGTGGCGGTGCGGCGCGCACAGGACGCGAAGGCCTGCATCACCCCCGCCAAGGGGCGTACCGCGTGCACGGGTTGACCCGTTCGGCTCACGTCGGCGCGCCGCGCGCATAACCTCGTCCGGTGGGGGAAGGCAAGCCAGATCCCCCCACGGGATGCGTGCCCGGCGAGGCGGCGCCTCGCGGATCGCCCTCGCGCCGGGCACGTACGGCCCGTGGTGCGCCCGCGCGGAGCATCGCACCGCCGGACGGCCTGTGGTCCGGGCCACAGTCACCCGTCCATAACGGGGCGGCGGAGGCGCGATAGCCTGACGCCCGGATCTCTTGACGCCAAGAGATCGATCATTTGTATGGTCGATCGATCATCATGGTGGGCAGCCGGGCCGACCGTCCGGGAGCCGCCTCGCGACAGGCGCCGGGGATCCCGCACCCCGGGGCGGACCGCCCCACCGCCTGCTGTCCTACGGAGAACGCCATGACCCGCACTCCCGTGAACGTCACCGTCACCGGCGCGGCCGGCCAGATCGGTTACGCCCTGCTCTTCCGCATCGCCTCCGGCCAGCTGCTCGGCGCGGACGTGCCGGTCAAGCTGCGCCTGCTGGAGATCACCCCCGCGCTCAAGGCCGCCGAGGGCACCGCCATGGAGCTCGACGACTGCGCCTTCCCGCTGCTCCAGGGCATCGAGATCACCGACGACCCGAACGTCGCCTTCGACGGCTCCAACGTCGCCCTGCTGGTCGGCGCCCGCCCGCGCACCAAGGGCATGGAGCGCGGTGACCTCCTCGAGGCCAACGGCGGCATCTTCAAGCCGCAGGGCAAGGCCATCAACGACAACGCGGCCGACGACATCCGCGTCCTGGTGGTCGGCAACCCGGCCAACACCAACGCCCTGATCGCCCAGGCCTCGGCCCCGGACGTCCCGGCCGAGCGCTTCACCGCGATGACCCGCCTGGACCACAACCGCGCGCTGACCCAGCTGGCGAAGAAGACCGGCACCTCGGTCTCCGACATCAAGCGCCTGACCATCTGGGGCAACCACTCCGCCACCCAGTACTCCGACATCTACCACGCCACCATCGGCGGCAAGAGCGCCGTCGAGGTCGTGAACGACGAGAAGTGGCTGGCCGAGGAGTTCATCCCGACCGTCGCCAAGCGCGGCGCCGCGATCATCGAGGCCCGTGGCGCGTCCTCCGCCGCCTCCGCGGCCAACGCCGCCATCGACCACGTCCACACCTGGGTCAACGGCACCGAGGAGGGCAACTGGACCTCCATGGCGATCCCGTCGGACGGCTCCTACGGCGTCCCGGAGGGCCTGATCTCCTCCTTCCCGGTCACCTGCAAGGACGGCAAGTACGAGATCGTCCAGGGCCTGGACATCAACGAGTTCTCCCGCGCGAAGATCGACGCCTCCGTCGCCGAGCTCTCCGAGGAGCGCGAGGCCGTGCGTTCCCTCGGCCTCATCTGAGCCCGAGCCACGCGGAGCAGCATTCCCCGACCCCCTCGCGGAGCACTCCCCGACCGCCCCGGCCGCCCTTCACGGGCCGCCGGGGCGGTCGTGCGTCCGGTGACCGGTCCTGATCGCTGCGTGACCTTTCCCGGTTGCACCTGTCACTCCCGTCGCCTAGATTTCACGCCTCAACTGCCGTGCGCTTCAACTACCGCGCGTGGCAAGCGTGTTCGCGTATCGGGGGATCCGCTTGACCGTCCCGTCAGTCCCGCAGCAGCCCACCGGGCCGGGCCTTCCTCAGCAGCCCTCCGACACGGGCCTTCCGCAGCCCCCTCCCGAACCCGTGACGCCGGTCGCGGTGCCGCCCACGCGAGCGAGGCCGGACGGCTGCTGTGCGCGGGCGCCTACCTGGACTCCCGCTACCGCGACCGGGTGATCGAGGAGCTGTGGCTCAACGAACAGCGGGTGGCCGCGCCCTCGCTCGGGTTCGACGCCGCCCGGGTGCTGGCACACGCCCTGCGTGCCCGCCGCGTCGAGCTGGCCTGGGCGCTGGGCATCACCGCCCTGTGGGCCCTGGGCATGCTCGCCACCCAGGGCATGCTCGTCGTCTTCCTCGTCCCCAGCGTGCTGCTGGCCCTGGCCGCCCGGCTGCGCGGCGAGGACCGGACCGCGCCGCTGTACCGGCGGATCCCGGCGTTCTGGATGCGCTGGTGGGGACGGCTGCTCCTGGTCCTGTTCGGCTGGAACACCCTCGGCGCGGCGTTCGGCCTCGGTGAGGAGGACAGCGGACCGGGCTACGGCGACTCCTCGTACGGGGAGTCCGGTTACGGCGGCTACGGCTACGGCTCCACGGACGCCCCGGTCGACTTCGACGGCGTGGCCGGGTTCCTCACCGGCACCGGCTCGTCGTCCGGCACCGCGGCGCAGGCCTGGCTGCTGATCGTCGTCTTCGCCGGCCTCGCGCTGTGCGCGGCGGCCCAGCGCGGCCGGTTCGCGCGCGCGGTGACCAACGAGCTCTCGCCCGCCCGGTTCCCCGACGCGGCCACCGACCCCGCCGAGCTCCCGCAAGGGCCGCGGTTCCAGCGGCTGATGGGCCGCATCCGGCGCGAACAGCACCAGAACCTGGTCATGTACAACGTGGCCCGGCCGTTCTGCGGCGCGGGCACGCCGGTCGACACCTGGATCCTCGCCGTCGAACTGCGCCCGGCCGACCGGACGAGCAAGCCCGCGCCGATCAGCAACCGGGTGGTGCTCGACCGGGTGCGGCCGCTGCTGGAGGAGCTGCGCAGGCCGCCGCAGGGCGGGCGTCCCGGCCGTGACCGGCTGCGCGGCCTGGAGGTCGACGAGTGCGTCTTCCTCCCTGCCGAAGGGCTGCGCCGCCGGGACGACGCGCCCTACGGCGACGCCTCGCTCGCCGAGCACATCGAAGGATCCGTGGAGGAGGGCGCCGAACGGCGGCGCCACTTCCTGCGGATCCGGGTCGGCGGCTGGGAGGAGGAACTGGTCGTCACCGTCTTCGTGCGGGTGCACACCCAGGGCAAGATCCTCATGCTCGAGGTCGCCCCGCACGTCCTCGCGCCGGTGCGCCAGGACTTCCAGGACGTCGACCGCGCCGCGCACCGGCTGCTGTCGAGCAACCTGTTGGCGAAGGCGGCCTGGGCGATGGCACGGGTGCCGAGCTCCCTGGTCCGTTCGCTGATCGTCGTGGGCAAGTACCTCGCCGACAGCTGGGCGCTGGCGACCGGGGGCAACGCGGCCGCCCTCGCCGAGGGGCCCGCGCGCTCGGTGCGGGAGCTGGGCGCCGCGGACGACGGTTCGCTCTTCCAGCGGATGGACGCCGCGCGGTACCTGAAGGCCGTGCAGGACCGGGTGGCCCACGGCGTGCGGCAGGCCCTGGCGGACGGCGGTTACCAGACCGACGAGTTCGTCCAGCAGATCGTCAACGTCAGCAACGGGGGCGTGCACATCGACAGCGTCGAGGGCAGCACCTTCGCCGTCGGCGAGCACGCCACCGCGTCCTCCACCACCTCGGCCGGCGCCCCCGCCTCCGCCTCCGCCTCGACCAGCGCCCCCGCCGTCTCCGGCGGGAAGGCGGCGCAGAAGGGATCCCAGGGTCATGAGCAGTGACGAGCCCACCGTCCGGTTCGGCAAGGTCACCAGAAGCACCTTCGCCGTCGGCAGCCACGCCCACGCCGAGTCCCACCACCACGCGGCGGGCCGCGAGGAGGTCCAGGACCAGGAACTCCTGGAGGCGCTGCGGGAGCTGAGGGCCGAGCTGACCGGCCGTCCCCAGTCGCCGGCGGTCACCGGGATCAACGAGGCCATCGACGAGGCCGAGGACGAGATCACCCGCACCGGCCGGGCCGGTGAGGGCCGCCGGGCCCGGCTGCGCGAGCGCCTGGAGTCGGCCGAGGGCATCACCAGCTGGATCTCGGCCGCCGCCACGGTGGCCGCGATGCTGGGGGTGGGCGGGGCGTCATGAGACCCGCAGGGACAGGCGCCGCGCAGCGCTGGAACGAGGACGCGCAACGGTGGGAGTACCCCGGCGACGGCGCGGGCCGGGCGACGGTGTCGTCCCCGCCGCTCCCCTCGCCCCACCCGTCTCCGCCGTCGACGTCTCCCCTGTCGACGACGACGCTGCTGCCGAAGCCGCCCACGCCGCCGGTGCCGCCCGCGCCACCGGCCGACGGGAACGCACCCGCGCACCCTGGCGCCCCGCCCGTGGCGCCCGGCGCGCCGGTCGCCTTCACGCGGACGCCGCCGACGCCGGCCGCCCCGCCGGACGCGCCCGGCCCGCCGTTGCCGCTGCCCTCCGCCTTCTCGCCGACCGTCGTCCTGCCGGGTCCGCCCGGCGACGGCACGCCCCATCCGCCCGCTCACGGCATGCCGGGCGCGCCCGGCGACGGGGCTCCCGGCGTCGGCGCGCCGCCCGGCGGCCGCCGGCGGATGCTGCGGGTGGCCGTCCCGGTCCTGGTCGTCGGCGCGCTGGCCGGGGCGGCGCTCGGATGGCACCTGGTCCGTGACGACGAGGCCGCCCCCGCCGCCGGGTCCGCGCGGGCGACCGGCGCGGCCGCGGAGCCGGGGAGCACCGACGGCACCGCCGCCGCACCCGAACCGGCCGCCACGCCGGAGGAGTCTCCCTCCCCGGAGGCGAGCGGGGCGCCCGACGGCTACCGCCTCGTGGAGGACCCGGCCGGCTTCGCCCTGGCGGTGCCCGAGGACTGGACGCGCGACGAGCGGGACAGCGGCGTCTTCTACACGCCGGGGAACGACGGCTCCCTGATCCAGGTCTTCGAGGTGACCGAGCCCGGGATCACGCCGCGGAGGTCGCTGGAGGCGGCCTCGGAGCACCTGGACGCCCAGCCCGGCTACCAGGAGATCTCCCTCGAGGGGACGGGCCGCCCCGAGGGCGCCTCGGACGCCGTGGGGACGGACGCCGCGGAGCTGGTCTACGCGTACGACAGCGAGGAACTCGGCTTCCGCAAGCAGGTCGTGGACTGCGTCTTCACCGCCGGGGACGGGACGATGTACGCCGTGCTGGTCGCCGGCCCGGCCGACGAGTGGCCGGTGCAGGAGGAGCAACTCGCGGTCGCCCTGGCGCACTTCGCAGTGGACTGAACCGGGCCGTACCGTGCGCAACTCGGACAACGGGCGGTCACGGCAGGGATTTTGCGTCCCGTAGGAACCACAGGTTCCGACGTGTGATTATCATGTGGCACTCGGCCGCGTTCGCGGCCGCTCACAAGCACCCCCATGTTGCGGGGAGTTGCAGATTTCGCGGGCTGGTGTGCGCCTTCCGTCAGTCTCTCGTTGCCCCGACGCGACGTGACGCCGCCATGCCCGGAGGGGAAACGTATGTTCCGTGTACGGAGACGTGCCACCGCGCGGCTGTCCGCCGCGATCCTCGTCGCAGGCCTGAGTGTCGGCGGCTCCCTGGCCACGGCCGGCCTCGCCGCCGCCGACGGCCAGACCACCGCCGGCGGCACGCTGGCGACGCTGAAGCCCGGCCTCTCGTTCAGCGGTGGCGCCACCATCGACGGCAAGAACGTCAGCGCCGGCCTGTTCACCATGGACGTGCAGGGTGGTGGCACGCTGCAGAGCTACTGCATCGACGCCCACACGCCCACCAAGACCAACGCGCAGTACCAGGAAGTCGCCTGGGCCCAGTCCTCGCTGCACGCCAACCAGGACGCGGGCAAGATCCACTGGATCCTGAAGAACTCCTTCCCGCAGGTCGGTGACGTGGCCGCGCTGGCCAAGTCCGCCGGCATCACGGGCGAGTTCACCAAGAACGACGCCGCCGTCGGCACCCAGGTCGCCATCTGGCGCTACTCGGACCACGTCAAGGCGGAGGCCAAGGACGCCGAGGCCGAGCAGCTGGCCGACTACCTGGAGAAGGCCGCCCAGTCCCTCCAGGAGCCCGGCGTCTCGCTGTCGCTCAGCTCCAACGCCGTGGCGGGCCAGGCCGGCGACAAGCTCGGCCCGGTCACCGTGGACACCAACGCGGGCAGCGCGGCCGTCAAGGTCGAGGGCGCCGGCGTCAAGGTCGTCGACGCCTCGGGCAACGCGATCACCAGCGCGTCCGACGGCACCGAGCTCTACGTCGACGTCCCGAAGGGCACCGCGGCCGGTACCGCGCAGGTGACCGTCGAGGGCTCCGCGCAGCTCTCGGTCGGCCGCGCCTTCACCGGCGTGGGCGTGAAGACCCAGACGCAGATCCTCGCGGGCTCCTCGGAGAACAAGGTCGCGTCCTCCTTCACCGCCTCCTGGGACGACAAGCAGACCGTGGGCGCCGTGCTCGCGGCCGAGGCCGTGAAGAACTGCGCCAAGGGCGGCGTCGACGTCAAGGTCACCAACACCGGTGACGAGGCGGGCGAGGTCTCCATCGGCGGCGAGAAGCACACCGTCGAGGCCGGCAAGGACGTCACCGTCACCGTTCCGGTGAAGGAGGACGCCGAGTACAGCATCGCCGTCACCGGCCCGAACGGTCTCGACCAGACCTTCACCGGTGTCCTGGACTGCCAGACCGCCAGCGAGGGCGGCTCCGCCAGCCCGGAGCCCTCGGCCGCGCCGAGCCCGGCCGGCGACAAGGGCGACTCCGCCGACAGCAACCTGGCCGAGACCGGCAGCAACAGCGCCACCCCGGTGATCGCCGGTGTCGCCGTCGCGCTGGTGGTCGTCGGTGGCGTCACCATGCTGGTGCTGCGCAAGCGCAAGACCGCCTGACCCACGGGCCGGGTGACCCGGCTCCGCCGGGGTGAGCGCAGGTCCTGACCAGCGAGCGTTCACAGCGACCACATGAAGGGGCGGTTCCCCGCAACAGGGAACCGCCCCTTTCGCGTGCCCGGAGAACCCTGCCCCCCACCCCCGGTTTGTCATGCACACCTAATAATTGCCACGGGTATGCCCGGAATGCCCACCGGATTCGGTGACTCATTCCACTTTCCCCCGCCGTTTCGCATGCGCCCCCGCCGCCCGGGCAGGCGCAGCCGGTCTCCAGGAGTCACACCGTGGTGACTCGGCGGCATGGCATAGCAACGGAAGGCAACAACGCACCATGGACGGCAGAATCGAAGGCCAGGAACAGGAACGTCGCACCATTCACGCGGGGGGAGAATGGCGCGACGCGATCACGGGGGCGATGCGGGAAGTCCTCGACCCGGCGGACGGCGAGCCCTTCGCCCAGGTAGCCGAGGGCGACGAGAAGGACGTGGACGTCGCGGTGGAGGCCGCGCGCCGCGCGTTCGACGGCGGACAGGGCGCCTGGCCGCGCACCCCGGCACGTGAGCGCGCCGACGTGCTCCGGCGCACCGCGGACCTGCTGCGGCGCGACCGCGAGGAACTCGGCCGGCTCGAGGCCCGGGACGCGGGCAAGACGCTCGAGGAAGGCCGCGTCGACATCGACTGCGTGGCCGACGCGTTCCGCTACTTCGCGGACCTGGTCGCCGCCGAGGCTCCCGGCCGGGTGGTCGACGCGGGCAGCGACGAGATCCACAGCGTGGTCGTGCACGAGCCGGTCGGCGTCTGCGCACTGATCACGCCCTGGAACTACCCGCTGCTCCAGGCCTCCTGGAAGATCGCCCCCGCCCTGGCGGCGGGCAACACCTTCGTGGTCAAGCCCAGTGAGATCACCCCGCTCTCCACCGTCGCGCTGATCCGTCTGCTCACCGAGGCCGGACTGCCCGCCGGGGTCGCCAACATCGTCACCGGCCCCGGCCACACCGTGGGCGCCCGGCTCTCCGAGCACCCGGACGTCGCCCTGGTCTCCTTCACCGGCGGAACGGTCAGCGGGACCAAGGTGGCGCGGGCCGCCGCGGAGACCGCCAAGAAGGTCGCGCTGGAACTCGGCGGCAAGAACCCGAACGTGGTCTTCGCCGACGCCTGCGCCACCGAGGAGGGCTTCGACACGGCCGTCGACCAGGCCCTCAACGCCGCGTTCATCCACAGCGGCCAGGTCTGTTCGGCCGGCGGCCGGCTGATCGTCGAGGAGACGGTCAAGGAGCGCTTCGTCGCCGAACTGGCCGCCCGCGCCGCACGGATCAGGGTCGGACGCGGCACCGCGGAGGGCGTCGAGACGGGCCCCATGGTCTCCGAGCAGCAGCGCGCGAGGACCGAGGAGTACGTGGCCTCCGCGCTCGCCGAGGGCGCCGTGCTGCGCGCGGGCGGCCGACGCCCCGAGCCCTCCGAGGAGCGCCCCGAGGGCGGCTACTACTACCTCCCGACCGTCCTCGACGACTGCCACCGCTCCATGCGCGTGGTCCGCGAGGAGGTCTTCGGCCCGGTCCTCACCGTGGAGACCTTCCGCACCGAGGACGAGGCCGTCGCGCTCGCCAACGACACCGAGTACGGGCTGGCCGGCGCCGTCTGGACCGCCGACGCGGGCCGCGCCCGGCGGGTCGCCGGGCGGCTGCGTCACGGCACCGTCTGGATCAACGACTTCCACCCCTACCTGCCGCAGGCGGAGTGGGGCGGCTTCGGCAGGAGCGGCGTCGGCCGCGAGCTGGGCCCCGCCGGGCTCGCCGAGTACCGCGAGGCCAAGCACGTCTACCAGAACCTGGCGCCCCGCCCGGTCCGCTGGTTCGCGGGCTGACCGCTCCCCTTCCCCAGTCACCCCACCCGGGGGCCGACGCACCTCGCGTCGGCGTGCCCGGCTTCGTTCACCCAAGTTTCAGGAGGACCTCCTCCCCATGACCACCTCCCGCACCACCCCGCACGATCCCGCCGCGCCGCGCCCCACCGAGTACGACTACGTGGTGGTCGGCGGCGGCACCGCCGGCTCGGTGATCGCCGCCCGGCTCACCGAGAACCCCGACGTCACCGTCGCCGTCATCGAGGGCGGACCCAGCGACCGCGACCGTGAGGACGTGCTGACGCTGCGCCGCTGGATGGGCCTGCTCGGCGGCGACCTCGACTACGACTACCCGACCGTCGAGCAGCCCCGCGGCAACTCCCACATCCGGCACAGCCGCGCCAAGGTGCTCGGCGGCTGCTCCTCGCACAACACGCTGATCTCCTTCAAGCCGCTGCCCTCCGACTGGGACGAGTGGGAGCAGGCCGGCGCCAGGGGGTGGAACGCGGTGGCCATGGAGGCCTACTTCGCCCGCCTGGAGAACAACATCGTCCCGGTCGACGAGAAGGACCGGAACGCCATCGCCCGCGACTTCGTGGACGCCGCGCAGAAGGCGACCGGCGTGCCGCGCGTCGAGGGCTTCAACCAAAAGCCGTTCGCGGACGGCGTCGGCTTCTTCGACCTGGCCTACCACCCGGAGGACAACAAGCGCTCCTCCGCCTCGGTCGCCTACCTCCACCCGGTCATGGACGAGCGGACCAACCTGCACCTGTGGCTGGAGACCTGGGCCTACCGGCTCCACCTGGAGGGCGACCGCGCCGACGGCGTCCACGTGCGCACCAAGGACGGCGAGGAGCACCTGGTGCGGGCCCGCCGTGAGGTCGTACTGTGCGCCGGCGCGGTCGACACGCCGCGGCTGCTGATGCACTCCGGCATCGGCCCGCGCGAGGACCTGGAGGCGCTGGGCATCCCGGTCGTGCGGGACCTGCCGGGCGTGGGGGAGAACCTCCTCGACCACCCCGAATCGGTGATCGTCTGGGAGACCGACGGGCCGATCCCGGAGAACTCCGCGATGGACTCCGACGCCGGGCTGTTCGTCCGCCGCGATCCCGAGCACGCGGGCCCGGACCTGATGTTCCACTTCTACCAGGTGCCGTTCACCGACAACCCCGAGCGGCTGGGCTACCGCCGGCCCGAGCACGGCGTGTCGATGACACCCAACATCCCCAAGCCGCGCAGCCGCGGCCGTCTCTACCTGACCAGCGCCGACCCCGAGGTCAAACCGGCCCTGGACTTCCGGTACTTCACCGACGAGGACGACTACGACGCCCGCACCCTGGTCGACGGCATCAAGCTGGCCCGCGAGATCGCGCGGACCGAGCCGCTGGCCGGCTGGCTGAAGCGCGAGGTCTGCCCGGGCCCGGAGGTCACCTCCGACGAGGACCTGAGCGAGTACGCCCGCAAGGTCGCCCACACCGTCTACCACCCGGCCGGCACCTGCCGGATGGGCGCCGCCGACGACCCCATGGCCGTCGTCGACCCCGAGCTGCGGGTGCGCGGCCTGCGTGGCCTGCGCGTCGCAGACGCCTCGGTCTTCCCGACCATGACCGCCGTCAACCCGATGATCGGCGTCCTCATGGTCGGCGAGAAGGCCGCCGAACTGGTCGGAGGCGGGACCCGGTGAACGCCCCGGCGAACGACCCGATGAGCGATCCGGCGAGCGACCTGACCAACGACCTGACCAACGACCTGACGAACACGGAGCGCATGAACCGCACGGAGCACCCCCACCGCACGGAACCCACGGAGCCCACAGGGCGGACGGAGTCCATCAGCATGAGCAACGACCGGTCCACGGCCGCCGCGCCCGTCTTCTCGGTCCGCAACCTGTGGAAGGTGTTCGGCCCGAAGGCCGAGCGCGTGCCGGGCGACCAGGAGCTGACCGCGCTCTCGCAGACCGAGCTGCGCGAGCGCACCGGCTGCACCGCCGCCGTCCGCGACGTCTCCTTCGACGTCCACCAGGGCGAGGTCTTCGTCGTGATGGGGCTGTCCGGCTCCGGCAAGTCCACCCTGGTGCGCTGCCTCACCCGGCTGATCGAGCCGACCTCCGGCGCCCTGGAGTTCGACGGCGACGACCTGCTCGCCATGGACAAGGACAAGCTGCGCGAACTGCGCCGCCGCCGCGCCTCCATGGTCTTCCAGCACTTCGGCCTGCTGCCGCACCGCACCGTGCTGGACAACGTCGCCTACGGCCTGGAGATCCAGGGCGTGGGCCGCGCCGAACGCCGGGCCCGTGCGCTCGAGGTGGTCGCCAAGGTCGGCCTGGAAGGGCTGGAGAACCGCCGCCCCGGGCAGCTCTCCGGCGGCCAGCAGCAGCGCGTCGGCCTGGCCCGCGCGCTCGCCGTGGACCCCGAGGTCCTGCTCTTCGACGAGCCGTTCAGCGCCCTCGACCCGCTGATCCGCCGTGACATGCAGGAGGAGGTCATCCGGCTGCACCGCGAGGAGGGCCGCACGATGGTCTTCATCACCCACGACCTCGGCGAGGCCCTGCGGATCGGCGACCGCATCGCGCTGATGCGCGACGGCGAGGTCGTGCAGATCGGCACGCCCGAGGAGATCGTCGGCTCCCCGGCCGACGACTACGTCCGCGACTTCGTCCGCGACGTGCCGCGCGAGCACGTGATGACCGTGCGGCGCGCCATGCGCCCGGTCGCCGCGGCGGAGGACGCCACCGGGCCGGTGGTCGCGCCGACCGCCACCGTCTCCGAGGCCATCGAGGCCGTCGCCCGCTCCGGGGCGCCCGCCCGGGTCGTGGAGAACGGCCGCTGCCTCGGCGTCGTCGACCAGGACGGGCTGCTCCGGGTGATCGCCGGCCTGGGCGCCGGCCGCGAGGAGGTGGCCGCCTGATGCGCCACCCCGCCCCGACCCCCACGTCCCTGACCGTCCCCCCGCCCGTGACCCGGACGCGGGGCACGGCTCCCGGCGGAAGGGGGCGACGCGCATGAGTACCGCCACCGACTCGCCCCGCGCCGAGCGGCGCGCCTCCGCGGCCGGCGCCCGACCCGGCGCCCGCGCCACCACCTGGCGGGGGACCGACTCCGCGTCGCCGCCCACCCGCACCCCGCACGGCACGGCTCGGACCTCGGCCGGCCCGGGCCGGCTGCGCGCCGCGCTCGCCGCACGGCCCGCCCTGCGCCGTCTGCTCCCGCTGCTGGCCGCCGCCCTCGTGCTCGTTCCCGTGGCCGCCGCCCTGTGGGGCAGCGGCGGCTGGCCGCAGCAGCTGGCCGTCGACGTGAAGACGCCGCTGGACGACGCCTACAACTGGGTGGTCGACCACCGCGAGACCAACCCGGTCTTCCTCTACTTCCTGCTCCACCTGAGCAACTGGGCGGAGATCTCGGTCGACGCCGTCACCGGCTTCCTGCTCCAGCTCGGCTGGCTGGGCGTCATCACCGCCGCCGTCCTGCTGGCCTGGCGGATCGGCGGGGCCGGTCTGCGCGGACTGCGCACCGCGGCCGTGGCGCTCGCCGCCTTCGCCGTCTGCGGCGTCCTCGACATGTGGGAAGCCACCATGGAGACGCTGGCGCTCATGGCGGTCGCGGTGAGCGTCTCCGTGGTGGCCGGCCTCGTCCTGGGCCTGGCCGCCGGACTCTCCGACCGCTTCGACCGCGTCCTGCGGCCGGTGCTGGACACCATGCAGATCATGCCGGCGTTCGCCTACCTGCTGCCGCTGGTGCTGCTCTTCCAGATCGGCGTGCCCGCCGCGCTGATCGCCACCGTCATCTACGCCGTCCCGCCGATGGCCCGCCTCACCTCGCTCGGGCTGCGCGGCGCCGACCAGGGCGTGCTGGAGGCCGTCCGCTCGCTGGGCGCGGGCCCGGTGCAGCGGCTGGTCACCGCCCGGCTGCCGCTGGCCCGCAAGGAGATCCTGCTCGGCCTCAACCAGACGATCATGATGGCGCTGTCCATGGTCACCATCGCCTCGGTCGTCGGGGCCGGCGGCCTCGGCGAGGAGGTCTTCAGCGCGCTGTCCACCGTGGACGTCGGCAACGCCCTGGCGGCGGGCATCCCGATCGTGCTGCTCGCCGTCTGGCTGGACCGCACCACCGCGGTCGCCGGGCAGCGGGTCGCCGAGGGCGCCGACCACGAGGCGACCGGCGCGCGCCGCCTGCTGCACGGCTGGCGCGCCTGGGCCCTGGTGGCAGCGGCCTTCGCCGTGATCGTGCCGCTGGGCCGGAAGTTCCTCGTCGAGGAGTGGCCGGAGCTCTGGGTGGTGGAGATCGCCCGCCCGGTCAACGAGGCGGTCCAGTGGTTCACCGCCCACCTCGCCACCGGCGTCCCGGTCGTCGGCGGCACCCGGGTGTGGGCCGACGGCTTCACCACCGGCGTGCTCTCCCCGCTGCGGGACGGCCTCCAGGCCATGCCGTGGTGGTCGCTGGTGCTGCTCGCCGCCGTCCTCGGCCTGCTGGCCGGCGGCTGGAAGGCGATGTGCACCGCCGCCGCCTCGCTCGCCCTGATCGGCGTCATCGGCGTGTGGGACAAGTCCCTCGACACGCTCTCCCAGGCCCTCGCTGGCGTGGTCCTCACCCTGGTGCTGGGCTTCGCGATCGGCGTCCTGGCCGCCCGGGTCGACTGGGTGGACCGCACGCTGCGGCCGGTGCTCGACGTCCTTCAGACGCTCCCGCAGTTCATCTACCTGATCCCGGTGGTCGCCCTGTTCAACGTGGGCCGGGCCGCCGCCGTCGCCGCGGCCGTGCTGTACGCGCTGCCCGCCGTCGTGCGGATCACCGTGCAGGGCATCCGGCAGGTCGACTCCGGCACCCTCGAGGCCTCCCGCTCGCTGGGCGCGAGCACGCTGCAGCAGATCCGCCAGGTGCAGCTGCCGCTGGCCCGCCCCGCGCTGATGCTCGCCCTCAACCAGGGCGTGGTGCTGGTCCTCGCGATGGTCATCGTCGGCGGCTTCGTCGGCTCCGGCGCCCTCGGCTACGACGTGGTCTTCGGCCTCCAGAAGAGCGAACTGGGCACCGGCCTCGCGGCCGGCGTCGCCATCGTCCTGCTCGGCGTCACCCTCGACCGCGCCACCCAGCGCCGCGCCGACACGGCCTGACGGGCCCGTACGGGACGCGGAACCCCGGGCCACCCGAACTCCCCCACGCACAAGCACCGAAGGAAACGAGAGACCTCCCATGAAGAAGCCCCCCGCCTTCACCTCCCGCACCTCCCGCGTCGCCGTGGCCGCCACCGCCGCGCTGGCCGCCACCGCCCTGAGCGCCTGCGGCGCGGCCGACACCGGCGCCGCCGCCTCCTCCGGCGGAGCCGGCGACAAGGTCACCATCGCCGTCCCGTCCTGGGTGGGCGCCGAGGCGAACGCCGCCGTCGCCGCGCACATCCTGGAGGAGGAGTACGACGTCCGCGTCGAGAAGACGCAGATCGACGAGTCCGTCGCCTTCGACGGCCTCGACAGCGGCAAGATCGACGCCGTCCTCGAGGATTGGGGCGGCGCCCCCGACAAGCTCGAGAAGTACGTCGACCAGAAGAAGAGCGTGGTCTCCGCCGGCGACCTGGGCGTCACCGGCAAGATCGGCTGGTTCGTCCCGGAGTACCTGGCGAAGGAGCACCCGGACATCACCGACTGGAAGAACCTCGACAAGTACGCCCACCTCTTCCGGACCGCGGAGAGCGGCGACAAGGGCCAGCTGCTGGAGGGCTCGCCGTCGTACACCACCAACGACGACGCGCTGGTGAAGAACCTGAAGCTGGACCTCAAGACGGTGTACGCCGGTTCCGAGGCCGCCCAGATCACCCAGATCCAGCAGGACTACAAGGCGAAGAAGCCGTTCCTCACCTACTGGTGGACCCCGAACTGGGTCAACGAGGACGTGAAGATGGTCGAGGTGAAGCTGCCCGAGTGGACCGAGGGCTGCGACAAGGACCCGAAGGCCGTCGACTGCGGCTACCCCGAGACCCCGCTGCAGAAGTACCTGAGCGCCGACTTCGCGAAGGACGGCGGCAAGGCGGCCGAGTTCCTCAAGCGGATGAAGTGGACCGAGGAGGACCAGAACGAGGTCGCCGCGATGATCGCCGGGAAGAAGATGAGCCCGGAGGACGCCGCGGAGAAGTGGGTCGCCGAGAACAAGGACGTCTGGAAGTCCTGGGTGGCCTGAGCAGGTATCGCACCCTGCCCCGAGGGGTAGGGAGGTGACGGGCGGTGAACCTGACACCACCGCCCGACGGGCCCCGCGGCGCGCCCCCTCCTCGCGAGGGAGGCGCCCGCGGGGCCCTCGCGATCCCGGGCCTGATCCCGGGCCTGATCCCGTGTCCGATCCCGGGCGAGGTCCCGGGTGCACGGCATCCCTATGGCATCCGACCGGTTTCTGTCATGTGGCTGACATTGCTCTCGCGAGCAGGTATTCCCTAGGCTGCCGGGCGTGGCGGGACGCCGCACGCCTGCGCGGGAACCGAACGCGCTCTCCCGGTGTCTTGGCGTCCGTCATCGCTCGCACCGATCCGGGGGGAAACACCATGGCAGACAAGCAGCGCCGACGGCTGCGCTCCAGCACCGTCGTGCTCGGCGGGATGGGCGTCGTCGCGGCGACGCTGACGTCCTGCGGGACCGAGCCGGACCGCCGCTGCGTCGACACGAACAGCTACGAGCTGGCCAACGGCTACCGCGTCGTGGCCGATTCGTCGTGCTCGTCGTACTCGTCGTCCGCCGACTGGTACTACGACGCCGACGTCGACGGCGGCTGGGCCGAGGACGGCACCTTCGACCGCGACGAGGCCGTCGACCGCAACGGGTTCGGCTGCCACGGCAGCAGCGGCGGCTGACCTCCGCACATGGAACGCCGCACCATCGAGCCCCGCCCGGACTGGCAGCGCACCGTCGAATCCCAGGGGCTGATCTACCCGCTCACCCGCCACCCCGACGGCAGCCTGCGCCCCTACTGGGACGAGAGCGCGTACTACGTCTTCTCCCTCCCCGAGGTCGAGGCGCTCGAGGAGGTCGTCGAGGAACTGCACGCGATGTGCCTGGAGGCGGCCGCCTTCATCGTCCGGGAGAACCGTTTCGCCGACCTCGGCGTCACCGACCGGCGGGTGGCCGCCGCGATCGCCGAGTCCTGGCGCCGCCGCGAGGAGGTCCCTTCCGTCTACGGCCGGTTCGACCTGCGGTACGACGGCTCGGGCCCGGCCAAGATGCTGGAGTACAACGCCGACACCCCCACCTCGCTGGTGGAGGCCGCCGGCCCGCAGTGGTTCTGGATGGAGGAGCGCTTCCCCGGCGCGGACCAGTGGAACTCCCTGCACGAGCGGCTGGTGGAGGCCTGGCGCCGCCAGGCTCCCCTGCTGCCGCCCGGCTCCCCGCTGTACTTCGCCCACACCGCGGAGGACGAGCTGGGCGAGGACCTGATGACGGTCGCCTACCTGATGGAGACCGCCGAGCAGGCCGGGCTGCCCACCGAGTGGATCTCCATGGAGGACATCGGCTGGGACCGCATCAGCCGCCGCTTCGTGGACAAGAAGCTGCGGTTCATCCGCAGCTGCTTCAAGCTCTACCCGTGGGAGTGGCTGACCACCGACCGGTTCGGCCCGCACGTGATGAACACCCTGGACCTCGGCGGCGGGACCGGCTCCACGCTGTGGATCGAGCCGATGTGGAAGATGCTGCTCAGCAACAAGGCGCTGCTCGCGATGCTCTGGGAGCTGTACCCCGGCCACCCCAACCTGCTGCCGGCCTACGTGGACGGCCCGCGCGAGATGGCCGGCACCACCGGCTACGTGGCCAAGCCGCTGCTCGGGCGCGAGGGGGCCGGCGTCACCCTGCACGAGCCCGGGGACGCCGCACCGGAGCCGCAGGAGCCCTGCTGCTACCAGGAGCTGGCGCCGCTGCCGTCGTTCGACGGGAACCGGGTGGTGCTGGGCGCCTGGGTCGTCGAGGGCGAGGCCGCGGGCCTCGGCATCCGGGAGAGCGCGGGGCTCGTCACGGACACGTACGCGCGGTTCCTGCCGCACGTCATCCTCTGAATCCTCCGAGACGCACTTCGCGGCGGCGGGCCACCCGGTGTTCATCCCGGGGACGGGCCCCCGTCGGGTTGCCCTCCTAGTCTGCCCGGGCCCGCACGACCCGCCCCGGTCCGCCCAGGAGCCCGCAGAGCGATGACCACCGTTCCCGTCCCCGTCCCCGGACCCCGGTCCGCGCCCGGCACGTCCGGCCCGGCCACCGCCGCTCCCCGTGGCGTGGCCACGGCGCGCGACCCGTGGTGGGACAACACCCGGTTCCTCGCGGCCACCCTGATCGTCGTGCTGCACACCACGGGCAGCCTGCTGGGCCGGGTGGAGGCCCTGCACGCCTTCCAGCTCGGCGCCTGGGCGTTCCGGGTCCCCGCGTTCGTCCTGCTGGCCGGGGTGTTCAGCAAGGCCGGGCCGCTCGGGGCCCGGCCGCTGCGGGCCCTGATCCGGTCCGTGGCGCTGCCCGGCCTCCTCTTCGGGCTCCTGTTCTCGCTGGAGAGCTGGGCCCTGGGCGCCGAGTTCCGGGTGCACGTCGCCCAACTGCCCTGGAACCTGTGGTTCCTGATGTCGCTGTTCTTCTGGCGGCTGCTGCACCCCCTGGTGCTCCAGCTGCGCCTCCCGCTGGCGACCACCACGGCGGTGGCGCTCGCGGTCGGTTACCTGCCCGACTTCGGCCTGCAGTTCTCGGCCTCCCGGACCCTGGTCTACCTGCCGCTCTTCCACCTCGGCTGGTGGGTCGGCCAGGGCGGCCTGCGCTCCTGGTTCGCCCGCCGGTGGACCCTGCCGGTGGCGGTCGCCGGCGTCCTGGCCTCGGTCCTCGTCGGCGTGCTGTGGCACCGGGACGTCGAGGGCCGGTGGCTGTCCATGCGGCACCCCTACTCGCCGGCCGACCCGACGGGGCTGGAGTGGGCGTGGCTGATCCGGCTGGCGGTGCTCGCCTGCGCCGCCGTGCTGGTGCTGTGCCTGCTGCGGGTGATGCCCAGGCGGCGCCTGCCGTTCGTCTCCACGCTGGGGGCGGGCGGGTTCACGATCTACCTGCTGCACCCGCTGGTGATCCTCCCGTTCCGCGAGAAGGGGTGGATCGCGAAGGCGGACCGGCCGGTGGAGGTGGCCGCTCTGGTGCTGTGCGCGGTCGCGCTGTCGGCGGTGCTCGGTTCGCCCCCGGTCCGGCGGCTGGCCCGCCCGCTGACCCACCCCCCGGTCGGCCTCCTGCTGCGCCCCGAGCCCCCGGCGCCGCCCGCGCCGCCGGCACCGCCCGAGCCCCCGGCGCCGCCCGCGCCCCCAGTACCGCCCGCGCCCCCGGCCCCGCCCCGTCCGGACGCGCCCGGAACCGCGCCCTCGCCGGTCCCCGATGCCGCCCTCGCCCCCGCCTCCCGCCGACCCTCCGCGCGCCTGCCGGGCCGCTGACCGGCGGCGTCTCACGCGACGGGCCGACTGGCGGGGGGCCCGGCGGTCCCCGGTAGGCTGGCCCAGGGCCGTGACTGGCGCGCTGGGATGGGACGGACCATCGGGGAGCGGCCCGGAGGAACCACACGTGCCGTGCGCCTGGGCCACACCGTGACCGCACCCTGCCGGAGGCCGCCATGCCCGATCTTTCCCCCGAGTCCGCCGCGTACCGCTCCGCCCTGGACGTCGTCCGCGCCGTCGAGCCCCGCGTCGCCGACGCCATCGGCCAGGAGCTCGCCGACCAGCGCGAGATGCTCAAGCTGATCGCCTCCGAGAACTACGCCTCGCCCGCGACGCTCCTCGCGATGGGCAACTGGTTCAGCGACAAGTACGCCGAGGGCACCGTCGGCCGCCGCTTCTACGCCGGCTGCCGCAACGTCGACACCGTCGAGTCCCTGGCCGCCGAGCACGCCCGCGAGCTCTTCGGCGCCCGCCACGCCTACGTCCAGCCGCACTCCGGCATCGACGCCAACCTGGTCGCCTTCTGGTCGGTGCTCGCCGACCGGGTCGAGGTCCCGCACCTGGCCAAGGCCGGCGTCCGCCAGGTCAACGAGCTCTCCGACGCCGACTGGGCCGAGCTGCGCACCGCCTTCGGCAACCAGCGGATGCTGGGCATGTCGCTGGACGCCGGCGGTCACCTCACCCACGGCTTCCGCCCCAACATCTCCGGCAAGATGTTCGACCAGCGCTCCTACGGCACCGACCCGGAGACGGGCCTGGTCGACTACGAGGCGCTGCGCGCCACCGCCCGCGACTTCAAGCCGCTGATCATCGTCGCCGGCTACTCCGCGTACCCCCGCCTGGTGAACTTCCGGATCATGCGGGAGATCGCCGACGAGGTCGGCGCGACCCTGATGGTCGACATGGCGCACTTCGCGGGCCTGGTGGCCGGCAAGGTGCTGACCGGCGACTTCGACCCGGTGCCGCACGCGCAGATCGTCACCACCACCACCCACAAGTCGCTGCGCGGCCCGCGCGGCGGCATGGTGCTGTGCGACGACTCGCTCAAGGACCAGGTCGACCGCGGCTGCCCGATGGTGCTCGGCGGCCCGCTGCCGCACGTGATGGCCGCCAAGGCCGTCGCCCTGGCCGAGGCGCGTCAGCCCTCCTTCCAGGACTACGCGCAGCGCATCGTCGACAACGCCAAGGCGCTCGCCGAGGGCCTGATGCGCCGCGGCGCGACGCTGGTCACCGGCGGCACGGACAACCACCTCAACCTGATCGACGTGGCCTCCTCCTACGGCCTCACCGGCCGCCAGGCGGAGCAGGCGCTGCTGGACTCCGGCATCGTCACCAACCGCAACGCGATCCCCGCCGACCCGAACGGCGCCTGGTACACCTCCGGCATCCGCATCGGCACCCCCGCGCTGACCACCCGCGGGCTCGGCACGGCGGAGATGGACGAGATCGCGGCGCTGATCGACCGCGTGCTCACCGAGGCCGTCCCCGGCACCACCGCCAAGGGCGCCCCGTCCAAGGCGCAGCACGTGCTGGACGAGAAGGTCTCCGACGAGGTCTCCCGCCGCGCCACCGAGCTGGTCTCCGGCTTCCCGCTGTACCCGACGATCGACCTGGGCTGACGCCCGCGGACCGGGGGCGGCCGTTCGTCCGCCCCCGGGTCCCTCCGTCCGCGTCCGCGCACAGGCCGTCCGCGTCCGGCAAAGGGTTGCGCGACCCGTTCCCTTGATCCGGGGACCACCTGAGAGAATGAGAGGCATGGCCTCTGATCGTCCTCGCGTGCTCTCCGGTATCCAGCCGACCTCCGGCTCGTTCCACCTCGGCAACTACCTCGGCGCCGTCCGCCAGTGGGTGGACCTGCAGACGTCCCACGACGCCTTCTACATGGTCGTCGACCTGCACGCCATCACCGTGCCGCAGGACCCGGAGCAGCTCCGCCGGAACACCCGGCTGTCCGTCGCCCAGCTGCTGGCGGCCGGCCTGGACCCGGAGCACTGCACCCTCTTCGTGCAGAGCCACGTCCCGGAGCACGCCCAGCTCGGCTGGGTGATGAACTGCATCACGGGCTTCGGCGAGGCCTCCCGGATGACGCAGTTCAAGGACAAGTCCGCCAAGCAGGGCAGCGACCGCACCACGGTCGGCCTGTTCACGTACCCGATGCTGATGGTCGCGGACATCCTGCTCTACCAGGCCGACCAGGTCCCGGTCGGCGAGGACCAGCGCCAGCACCTGGAGCTCACCCGCGACCTGGCCGAGCGGTTCAACACGACGTACGGTCCGACCTTCACCGTCCCGAGCGCCTACATCCTCAAGGAGACGGCGAAGATCTACGACCTGCAGGACCCGTCCGCCAAGATGAGCAAGTCGACGGCCAACCCCAAGGGCCTGATCAACCTCATGGACGACCCGAAGGTCACCGCGAAGAAGGTGAAGAGCGCGGTCACCGACACGGAGACCGTGATCCGCTTCGACCGCGAGAACAAGCCGGGCGTCTCCAACCTCCTGACCATCCTCTCCACGCTCACCGGGAAGACGGTCCCGCAGCTGGAGGCGGAGTACGAGGGCAAGATGTACGGCGCCCTGAAGACCGACCTGGCCGAGATCATGGTCGACTTCGTGACGCCGTTCCGCGACCGGACGCAGGAATACCTGGACGACCCGGAGACGCTGGACCAGATCCTCGCCAAGGGCGCGGAGAAGGCGCGCGCGGTGGCCGCCGAGACGCTGGCGACGACCTACGCGCGGATGGGCCTGGTCCCGGCCAAGCACTGACCCGGCCGCCGCCGACGCACGGGCGGCACGGGCGGCGCGCCGAAGGCGGCGGGCAGGATACTCCCCGCGCCCGAGCGCCCCTCGCGCCACCGGTGATCCAGGCGCGATCCTCCCGGTTCGGCGGTGCGCCGCCGTACAGTCGATGGGGACGGCTGACCCCGGCGCGCGGCCGGGGGCAGCACCCGTCGGGCGCGGCCCGGCGTGACGGAAGACGACACGACAGGAGACGACGTGGGGACCGTAACGATCGGCGTGTCGATCTCGGTCCCGGAGCCGCACGGCACCCTGCTCCAGCAGCGGCGCACGGGCTTCGGCGACGCCGCTGCCTTCGGCATTCCCACGCATGTCACCCTGCTCCCGCCGACCGAGGTGGACGCCTCCGCGCTGCCCAAGATCGAGGCGCACCTCGCCGAGGTGGCGGCCGCCGGGCGGCCCTTCCCGATGCGCCTGGCGGGCACCGGAACGTTCCGTCCGCTCTCGCCGGTGGTGTACGTGCGGGTGGTGGCCGGCGCGGACGAGTGCGCCGGGCTGCAGGCCCGCATCCGGGACGAGGCCGGTCCGGTGGCCCGGGAGCTCCAGTTCCCGTACCACCCGCACGTGACGGTGGCGCACGGCATCGACGAGGAGGCCATGGACCGCGCCTACGCGGAGCTGGCCGACTACGCGGCGGAGTGGCCCTGCACCGGCTTCGCCCTCTACGAGCAGGGCGCCGACGGCGTGTGGCGCCGCCTGCGCGACTTCCCCTTCGGCGGCGCCCTGGTCCCGCCCCAGGCCACCGTGGAGAGACACCCCACCCTGCACTGAGCGCGACCGGCACCTTCCGGGTGCGGCGGGCGCCCCGTAGGGTGCCGGGACGCCTGGTGCCGGCCCGACCCCGAACGGCCGCGGGTCAGAGCGGGAGGCGGCGGAAGAGGGGGCGGGGGAGACGGCGCAGGACGGCCATCGCGGGGTGCAGGGTGCCGGGGACCCAGACCGTCGCGGCCCGGCGCCGCAGGCCCGACTCCACGGCCGCCGCGACCGCCCCCGGAGTGGTGGCGAGCGGAGCCTCCCGCAGGCCCGCCGTCATCCGGGTCCGCACGAAGCCGGGCCGCACCACCATCACGTGCACCCCCGTCCCGCACAGTGAGTCGCCCAGTCCCTGCGCGAAGGCGTCCAGGCCGGCCTTGCTGGAGCCGTAGATGAAGTTGCTGCGGCGGGCCCGCTCGGCGGCCACCGAGGAGAGGACCACCAGCGACCCGTGGCCCTGCCCGCGCAGTGCCGACGCGGCCACCAGGCCCGCGGAGACGGCCCCCGTGTAGTTGGTCTGCGCGACCCGCACCGCGCCGGCCGGCTCCCGCTCGTCGCGGGCCTGGTCGCCGAGGACGCCGAAGGCCAGCAGCACCAGGTCGACGTCGCCCTCCGCGAAGACCTTGCCCAGCGTCTCCTCGTGCGTCCCGGTCTCCAGCGCGTCGAACTCCACGGTGCGCACCTCGGCCCCGGGCCGCAGGGCCCGCAGCGAGGCGGCGGCCGCGTCCAGGGCGGGGGAGGGGCGCCCCGCCAGCCACACGGTGCGGCAGCGGCGGGCGAGCATGCGGCGGGCGACCGCGAGGCCGATCTCCGAGGCGCCGCCGAGCACCAGCATCGACTGGGGTGCGCCGAACGCGTCCTTCACATGAGCTCCTTCACGTAGGGGAGACGGCCGTGGCGGTCAGAGACCGAGCCGGCGGGACAGGTCGGAGGTGAACACCCCGCGCGGGTCGAGCTCGGCGCGCAGCGCGCGGAACTCGTCGAGGCGCGGGTACATGGCCGGCAGCAGCTCGGGCCGCAGCCGGGAGTCCTTGGCGAGGTACACCCGCCCTCCGGCGGCCGCGACCTCCTCGTCCAGCTCGTCCAGGAAGGCGTCGAGCCCGGGCAGGCCGGCCGGGACGTCCAGGGCGAGCGTCCAGCCCGCGGTGGGGAACGACAGCCAGCCCGGGTCGCCGTCGCCGAACCGCTTGAGCACGGCCAGGAAGGACGGGCAGCGCCGCTCGGAGACCCGGCGCACGATCCGCCGCAGCGCCTCCTCCTCGCCGTACCCGACGACGAACTGGTACTGCACGAACCCGCGCCGCCCGTAGATCCGGTTCCAGTGCGGCACGCCGTCCAGCGGGTGGAAGAAGGCCGGCAGGCGCTGGAGCTCGCCGGTGCGGCGCCGGGGCGCCTTGCGGTACCAGAACTCGTTGAAGGCGCCCACCGAGGCGCGGCCGAGCAGGCCGTCGGGCAGGAAGGACGGCGCCGCGGGCAGCCGGGAGGGGCGGAAGGCCAGCGGGTCGCGCCGGGTGCGGTCCGGGAGGGCGTCGAGCGGGGCGTGGTCGCCGCGGGTGAGGACGGCGCGGCCGGTGGCGCGGCCGCGGGCCAGCAGGTCGATCCAGGCCACCGAGTAGCGGTAGCGGTGGTCGTTGGCGGTGAGGCGGGCCATCAGGTCGTCGAGGTCGCCGGCCCGCTCGGTGTCCACCGTCATCCAGGACGTTTCCACCGGCTGGAGCGAGACCGAGGCGGTGAGTACGACCCCGGTCAGGCCCATCCCTCCGCAGGTCGCCTCGAACAGCGGGTCGCCGGGCGCCACCGTGCGCACGACGCCGTCGGCGGTGAGCAGCTCCATGGACAGCACGTGGCGGGAGAACGAGCCGGAGACGTGGTGGTTCTTGCCGTGGATGTCGGCCCCGATCGCCCCGCCGACCGTGACGTACCGGGTGCCGGGGGTGACCGGCACGAACCAGCCGAGCGGCAGCAGCACCTGCATCAGCCGGTGCAGCGAGACGCCCGCGTCGCACAGCACCACGCCCGCCGCGACGTCCACGGCGTGGACGCGGTCCAGCGCGGTCATGTCCAGCACGGCGCCGCCCGCGTTCTGCGCCGCGTCGCCGTAGGCCCGGCCCAGCCCCCGGGGGATGCCGCCGCGCGCCCCGCAGCCGCGGACGGCGGCCACCGCCTCGTCGTAGCTCCGCGGCCGGACCACCCGCGCGACGGTCGGAGCGGTGCGGCCCCACCCGGTGACCGGGACGGCGCGGGCGGCGGGCGGCGGGGACGGATCCAGCGGGGAGGGCTGCGTGGGCGGCATGGGCGCGACGCTAGCGGCGACGCGTCCCCTGTGCGGCGACTGCTGCGGATATCGCGCGATTCTCGCCGGAACGGGTGATTGATGACGGTTGGTGCGGCAATGGCCGGGTTCGGGAGCCGTCCCGGTGAACAGTGGGCCGTATGCACGGTGTCCCCTTCCTCGCCCCCTGCCCGCCCCTCTCCCCGCCCGCCTTCCTCCTCCGCCCGCCGGCCCTGCGGCAGCCGCCCGCGCTCCGGCGGCTCGACGCCCGCCTGCTGACCGCCCTGCACGCCCGGGGCGCCCACCCCCGCGCCACCGCCGCCGTCCGCGTCCTGTCGACCGCCGGGGAGCACGGCGCGCTCTGGCTGGCCGCGGGGCTCGCGGCGGCCGCCGTGGACCGGCCCCGCCGATCCGCCTGGCTGCGCGGCACCGCGCTCACCGCCGCCGCCCAGGCCGCCAGCGTGGGCGTCAAGCGTCTGGTGCGCCGCCCCCGGCCCACCGCCGTTCGGGCCCGGGTGCCGGTGCTGGCCAACCACTCCTTCCCCAGCTCGCACGCCGCCTCCAGCGCCGCCGCGGCCGTGGCGGCCGGGGTGCTGCTCCCGGCGGCCGGGGCGGTGGCCGCACCGGTGGCCGTCGCGATGTGCCTGTCCCGGGTGGTGGCCGGCGTGCACTACCCGAGCGACGTCGCCGCCGGCGCCCTGCTGGGCGCGGCCGTCGGCGGCCTGGGGGCGCGCGGGCTGCGGGGACCGCGGGGGAGGGGCCGTGGCTGAACGCGTCGCGGCCACCGGCCCCCGGCTGGTCGGACCCCGCGGCCGCCCGGCCGGGACCCCGCGCCCCGCGCCGCCCCGCCGCCCCCGCCCCGGGGTGCTGCTCGCCGGGCTGGTGCGTACCGCACGTCCCCGCCAGTGGGTGAAGAACGTCCTGGTGGTGGCCGCGCCCGCCGCCGCCGGGCAGCTCTTCACCGGCGCGGCCCTGACCCGGCTGCCGCTGGTCCTCGTCCTCTTCACGGCCTGCTCCGCCGCCGTCTACCTGGTCAACGACGCCCGGGACGCCGAGGCCGACCGGGCCCACCCCGTCAAACGCCGGCGCCCGGTCGCCGCGGGACAGGTGCCGGTGCCGGTCGCCTACGCGGTGGGCGGCGCCCTGGCCGTGCTGGCCCCGCTCACCGCCGTGCTGCTGTGCCCTCCGCTGACCGCCGGGGTGCTGGCCGCCTACGTCGTGATGCAGCTGGCGTACTGCCTGCGGCTCAAGCAGGTGCTGGTGGTCGACCTCGCGGTGGTCGCCGCCGGCTTCCTGATGCGGGCCATGACCGGCGGCATCGCCATGGACATCCCGCTCTCCCGCTGGTTCCTGATCACCACCGGGTTCGGCGCGCTGTTCATGGTCGCCGCCAAGCGCTACTCGGAGGCCGTCGAGATGGCGGGCACGGGCGGGGCCACCCGCGCGCTGCTCACCGAGTACACCACCGGCTACCTGCGCTTCGTCTGGCAGCTCGCGGCGGGCGGCGCGGTCCTCGGCTACTGCCTGTGGGCCCTGGAGGGCGGCGGCGTCCCGCAGAGCGGACTGCTGCCGTGGCGGCAGCTGTCCATGGTCGCCTTCATCCTGGGCGTCCTGCGCTACGCCGTCTTCGCCGACCGCGGCACGGCCGGCGAACCGGAGGACGTCGTCCTGCGGGACCGCCCGCTGGCCGTCGTCGCGGCGGTCTGGGCGGTGCTCTACGGCCTGGCGGTGACCGGCTGGTGACGGCGCCCCCGGTGACCCGGCGGGAGCTGGCCGGGTTCGCGGCGGCCGGGCTGGCGGCCTACCTGGTGGACCTCGCCGTGTTCACCGCGCTCCTCGGCCCGGCCGGAGTGCCGCCGGTGCCGGCGAAGGGGCTGGCCTTCCTCGCCGCCTGCGCGGTCGCCTACACCGGCAACGCGCTGGGCACCTACGGGAGCCGGGGTCAGGACGCGGCAACCGGAGCCGCCTCGGCCCCACTTCGCCCGGTGCGGCGCGAACGGCTGCGCCAAGCGGTCGTGTTCACCGCCGTCAACGCGGCGGGGGCCGTCGTCCAGCTGAGCTGTCTCGCCGTCAGCCACTACGGCCTGGGGTGGACCTCGCACCGCGCCGACCTGATCGCCGGGGCGGGGGTGGGCATGCTGCTGGGCACGGCGGTCCGATTCTGGGGTACCAGAACCCTCGTATTCCGCGACCGGCGCGAAGACGCGGGCGCGGTCGGGGACGGTAACCGGAACGGGGTCGTCGGATGGACTGGCTGAAGAACCTGCCCGTCGTCGGTCCCTGGGCCGCGCGGCTGATGAAGACCCACGCCTGGCGCGCCTTCGAGCGGCTGGACGAGGTGAAGTGGACGCGTCTCGCCGCGGCCATGACCTTCACCAGCTTCGTCGCCCTCTTCCCGCTGCTCACCGTCGCCGCCGCGGCCGGGGCGGCGACCCTCTCCACCGCGCAGCAGCGGACCCTCCAGGACAAGGTGGCCGAACAGGTCCCCGGCATCTCCGACCAGCTCGACGTCGAGAAGCTGGTCGCCAACGCGGGCACGGTCGGGCTGATCGCCGGCGCGCTGCTCCTCTTCACCGGTCTGAGCTGGGTCGACTCCATGCGGGGCTGCCTGCGGGCGGTCTGGGAGATGCCGGACCCCGACGAGAACATCCTGCTTACCAAGGCCAAGGACCTGGGCGTGCTGTTCGGGCTCGGCGGGGCGGTGCTGGCGACGCTGGTGATCTCCACCGTCGCCAGCGGGATGGTGGGACGGCTGACCCGGGCGATGGGGCTCGACGAGGGCGGCGTCGGCGGCGTCCTGCTGTGGATCGCCGCGTTCGTCGTCGCCGTCCTCGCCGACTTCCTGCTGCTGACGTACGTGCTGCGGATGGTGCCGGGGGCGCACCCGTCGAAGCGGCGCCTGGTCGAGGCGGCGCTGATCGGGGCGGTGGGCTTCGAGCTGCTGAAACTGCTGCTCAGCGGCTACATCCAGGGGGTCGCGGCGAAGAGCATGTACGGGGCCTTCGGGGTGCCGATCGCGTTGCTGCTGTGGATCAACTTCACCTGCAAGCTGCTCCTGTACTGCGCCGCGTGGACCGCCACCCCGAAGTCGTCCTCCGAGGCCCGGGCGTCCGGCACCGCGGGGCCCGCCGCCCCGGACTCCGCCGTCCCCGCCTGACCGGGCCGCGGGGCGGGATCAGGCGGGCTGGTCCTCGTCCTTGGTGGTGCGAGGGGCGGTGGCCTGCTGGGGCATCCTGGCCTCGGCGGCGTCGTCGTCCTCGGCGGGCTCGTCCTTCCCGGTCCCGGCCGCCGCGGAGGACGTGTCGGTGTCGGTTTCGGCGTCGGTCCCGGTCGCCTCGGCCTCGGCCTCCGTCGCGTCGGCCTTGCCGGAATCCGCGGCCGGAGCCGTGTCCTCGCCGTCCTTCGGCTCCTCCGCGGTGTCCGCCGCCTTGTCGGCGCCCTCGGAAGCCTCGGAACCCGAACCCTCGGAACCGTCGGTCGGCGAGCCGTTCGCGGTGGGTGCCTCCTGCCGCGCCCCGGTCCCCGGCAGGGGCCAGCGGCGGTGGAGGAGGAAGCCTCCCCCCGCGAGGAGGACCAGCACGCCGCCGACGATGGCCAGCGGGATCCACAGCGGACCCGCCTCGCCCTGCTTCGCGGCCGCGACGTCCCCCGCACCCGCGTGGTCACCCGCCGGCACCGCGGCCGAGGAGGCGCCCGGGTCGGCCGAGGCGGAGGCCGCGGCCTGGGAGGCCGGCGGCACCAGCTCACCCACCGGCGTCACCTTCCCCGACGCCGCGAAGCCCCAGTCCAGCAGCGCCGCGGTCTCCTTGTAGACCCGGTTGAGCTCCTTCTTCTTCGGGTTCATGACGGTGACCAGCAGCACCTTGCCGTCCCGCTCGGCGACCCCCGTGAAGGTCGCCCCCGCGTTGGTGGTGTTGCCGTTCTTGACGCCGGCGATGCCCGGGTACTGGTCGACCCCGGCGCCGGTGAGCAGCCGGTTGGTGTTCTGGATCTCGAAGGTGCCGCGGGTCTTCTTGCCGCCCTTCCCCTTCGTCGTCGCCCCGGGGAACTGCGCCCGCACCGTCGACGCGTACTCGCGGAAGTCCGGATCCTGCAGGCCCGACCGGGCGATCAGCGTGAGGTCGTAGGCCGAGGAGACCTGCCCCTTCGCGTCGTAGCCGTCGGGGCTGACCACGTGGGTGTCCAGCGCCTGGAGTTCCTCGGCGCGGGCGTTCATGTCGGCGACCGTCTTGTCGACGCCGCCGTTCATCGCGGACAGCACGTGCACGGCGTCGTTGCCCGACCGCAGGAACACGCCGAGCCACAGGTCGCGGACGGTGTACTCCTCCTTCTCCTTGACGCCGACCAGGCTGGAGCCGGCGCCGATCCCGGCGAGGTCCTCGTTCGTCACCGTGTGGGTCTGGGTGCCGGGCCAGCGGCCCAGCAGCGTGTCCGCGAAGAGCATCTTCAGCGTGCTCGCCGGGGCCAGTTCCTTGTGCGCGTTGTACGAGGCGAGCACCTCGCCGCTCTCGGCGTCGGCGACGATCCACGAGTTCGCCGACAGTTCGGCCTCGGGCAGCTTCGGGGCGCCCACCCCGGGCTGGACCTGGATGCCGGGGGCGCCCAGCCGGAGACCGCCCACCTTGGAGAGGGACTTCCCGCTCGTGCCGCTCCCGGTCTTGCCGGTGCCGGAGGAGGCCGGGGAGTCGTCCGCGTCGTCCACGTCGTCCGCGTCGTCCAGGGAGTCGGCCGGGGTGGAGGTGGCCCGGGGGGTGCCCGTCGCCTTGGAGGGGGAGCCGGAGTCCGTCGTCCCGGTGCCGGTCCTGGAGCCCGGCCGGATCGGCTTCGCCTCGGCCGTACCGGCCGTCAGGGGCAGGACCAGGCCGAGGGCGAGCGACAGCAGTGTGGCGGAAGCGAGCAGAGCGGGTCGCCTGGTGGTCTTCTTCGGAGCGGGCACGGACGAGAACGTACATGCCAAGGCGTCGGCGGACGTACTCCCGTGAAGCTTTCGTGCCCCGCCGTGATTCCCGTCGCACTCCGCCGCCGGAGCGCCACCCCGGGCACGGTCACGGTCGCCCGGCGGCGATACTGGCCGTATGAAGCTCAGCCGACCCGTCTCCTGGTTCCTTCTCGCCTTCGGGGTGTGGAGCTGGGTCATCTGGATCACTTTCGTCAAGAACCTCTACAAGGACGGCAGCGGTCTCGCGTTCGACGACGCGGGGAACCCGACCGGGTACTTCTGGGTCCACCTGCTGCTCGCGGTGGTCTCCTTCGTACTGGGGACGGTCGTGGGGGTCATCGGGTTGCGCTCCGTCCGCGCATTGCGGCGCACTTCATAGTCGCCGACGCCAAGGGGCGCGCGACAGAACGCAACTGGACATCGGGACAGGGGAACTACCGGACGTGGTCGTCGTATTCGTGCTCGTCGCACTGCTCGTTCTGGCCGCGCTGGTGGCGGTGCACTGGTACATGTGGCGGCGGCTGGTGCGGGACACCACCGTCCCCGGCGGCCTGGGCCGGCGGCTGGGCACCGCGGCGTTCCTGCTCGGCGCGCTGCTGCTCGTCGGCGCGCTGACCAGCCGCGGCGAGTTCCTCCCGTTCGCCGTGCGCCGCGCGGTCTCCTGGCCGGGGTACCTGTGGATGGCGGGGCTGCTCTACGTCCCCATGGCCCTGGCCCTCACCGAGCCGCTGCGGCCCCTGCTGCGCCGCGCGCTGGCCCGCCGCGACGCCCGCCGCGCGGGCGCCGCCGCCCCTGCCGCGTCCACCGCCCCCGCCGCCGCGTCCTCCGCCGCCGCCCCGGCTGCCGCCTCCGCCGCCTCGGGGACCACCGCGGCCGCCCCGGGCACCACCGCCGCCGCCCCCGGCACCGCTTCGGCCCCCGCTGCCGGGTCCGTGGCCGTCGACCAGGCATCCGCCTCCGCCCCCGTTCCCGCCCCGGCGAAGGACGCGGAGGACGCGGAGGACGCGGAGGACACCGACGGAACTCCGGCCGAGGGGGCCGCGGGCGCCCAGGCGGCGGAGGCCACCGACGCCACCGATGCCGGCACGCCCCCGCGGACCCTCAGCCGCCGTCTCTTCGTGGCCCGTACCGTCGGCTCGGTCGCCGCCGTGGCGGGTCTCGGCACCGTCGGCGCCGGCACCTACGGCGTGCTGAACGGACCGGGCGTCAAGCGGGTCACCGTGCCGCTGGCCCGGCTGCCCCGCGCCGCGCACGGCTTCCGGATAGCCGTCGTCAGCGACGTCCACCTCAGCCCCGTGCTGGGACGCTCCTTCGCCCAGCGCGTCGTGGACATCGTCAACTCCACCCAGCCCGACCTGATCGCCGTGGTCGGCGACCTGGTCGACGGCTCCGTCCGCGACCTGGGTCCGGCCGCCGCGCCGCTGGCCGGTCTGCGCGCCCGGCACGGCGCGTACTTCGTGACCGGCAACCACGAGTACTTCTCCGGCGCCGAGGAGTGGGTGGACGAGGTCCGCGACCTCGGGCTGCGCCCGATGGAGAACATCCGCACCGAGTTCGCCCACTTCGACCTGGCCGGCGTCAACGACATCGCGGGCGAGGACCACGGCCAGGGCCCGGACTTCGCGAAGGCGCTGGGCGACCGGGACCCCTCCCGCCCGGTCGTGCTTCTCTCCCACCAGCCCGTCACGATCGACGAGGCGGTGAAGTACGGCGTCGACCTCCAGCTGTCCGGGCACACCCACGGCGGGCAGCTGTGGCCCGGTCCGTACCTGGCGGAGCTCGCGAACCCGACGGTGGCCGGTCTGGAGAAGTACGGCGACACGCAGCTCTACGTGAGCCGCGGCGCCGGCGCCTGGGGCCCTCCGACCAGGGTCGGAGCCCCGTCGGACGTCACCGTGGTGGAGCTCGCCTCACTGCGGGCCTGACCTCACCCGCCACAGGCGTGACCACAACGGAATCCTTGGTTCTGGTCAATTCCTTCCCCCGGGGGTCACTCCTGTGGTTCAGTGTGGCCGCCGATGTGAAGGTTCTGCGGACGATCGGCGGCAGGTTAGGTTTCGGGCCCTGGGGAGGGACCTGTGCGCTCGATTCGAGTGCGGATTCTCGCAACAATTCTTGTTCTCGCGGTCGTCGGCGTCGGCGCCTGGCAGTTGATGCCGGACGAGGTCGTCGACACCGACCCGATCGTGGTCGGCACGACCGACGTGGTGACGTCGCTCGACCCGGCCGGCGCCTACGACGCCGGTTCCTGGGCCGTGTTCTCCAACGTGTACCAGACGTTGATGACGTACCAGCCCGGCAGCACCACGCCGGTGCCGGACGCCGCGGAGGAGTGCTCGTTCGACGGTGACGACGCGATGGTCTTCGTCTGCAAGCTCCGGGACGGACTGAAGTTCCCGAGCGGCCGCGAGATGACCGCGAAGGACGTGAAGTTCTCCTTCGAGCGCGTCCTGAAGATCAACTCGGACGTCGGTCCCGCCTCCCTCTTCTCCACGCTGAAGTCGGTGAAGGCCGACGGCATGGAGGTGACGTTCCGCCTCAACAGCCCGGACGCCACCTTCCCCTTCAAGGTCGCCACCGGCGCGGGCGCGATCGTCGACAGCGAGGTCTACCCGGCGGACGAGCTCCGCGGCGGGGGCAAGGCCGACGGCACCGGCCCGTACCGGCTCGCCTCCTTCAAGGAGGGCAAGGAGGTCGTCCTCGAGCCCAACACGCGCTACCGGGGAGCCGTCGAGGAGAAGCCCACCCCGGTGACCCTGCGGTACTTCTACGACTCCGAGGCGCTGGACAAGGCGTGGCAGGCCCGCAAGGTCGACGTCGCCTCCCGGCAGCTTCCGCCGGACACGCTCGCCGGCCTGTCGGCCACCGACCCGGAGTACCGGGTGTCGGAGAGCTCCGGGTCCACCACCAACAACCTCGTCCTGAACGTCAAGTCGGGATCGCCGCTCGCCGACGTCTCGGTGCGCCGGGCGATGGCCTGGCTGGTCGACCGCGAGAAGATCGCCGCTACGGTGATGCAGGACTCCGTCGAGCCGCTGTACTCCCTGATCCCGGCGGGCTTCACCGGCCACAACACCGCCTTCTTCGACGCCTTCCCCGACCGCGACCCGGACAAGGCCCGCGCGCTGCTGCGCGAGGCGGGGATCCAGACGCCGGTCGTCATCGAGCTCGGCTTCCCGAGGACCGGCGCCCGCGAGCAGGAGGCCTACGAGCTGAAGAACCAGCTCGAGGAGGGCGGCCTGTTCCTGGTCAAGCTGGAGGGCCGTGAGTGGGGCGACTTCCAGAAGGACTACGCGAAGGGCAAGTTCGACGCGTACACGGTCGGCTGGATCGCGGACTACCCGGACCCTGACAACTTCTCCGCCGTGCTGATCGGCACCGGCAACGGCATGAAGAACGGTTTCAGCGACAAGCGGGTCGACGAGCTGATCCTCCAGAGCCAGGCCTTCGGCGACCGCGTGCGGGCGGTGCGGACCTTCGAGGAGCTCCAGCGGCTGACGGCCGACGAGGTCCCGATGATCCCGCTCTGGCAGCGCAAGGAGTACACGGTCACCGACAAGGACGTCGGCGGCGGCCAGTACCTCAACGACGGCACGGGCGTGTACCGCCTGTGGCGCCTCGGGTGGCTCTGACTCCTCCCGCCACCGCGCGTCCCGCCACCAGGTGACGCGAACGCCCGGTCGCCCCGGCTCCACAGCCGGGGCGACCGGGCGTTCGGCGTACCGGCCCGTGCCCCTCGGTCAGGATCCGGAGTCCGTCTCCTGCTCCGCCGAGGCGGCCCGCTTCGTGGCGCGGCGCTTCCCGGTGGCCGCCGGCCCGGACCTCGGTGCGGCCGCGGCCTTCCCCCCGTCCCCGGCCTTCCCCCCGGCCCCGGTCTCCCCGTCGGTCCCGGTCTCCCCGTCGGTCCCGGTCTCCCCGTCGGCCCCGGTCCTGCCCTCGGCCCGTTCCGGGGTCTCGTCGCCCATCCCCGGGAGGAAGTCCGTGAACAGTTCGTGGACCTCGCGGACCAGCGGCCGCAGCACCCGGAAGCGGGCCAGCGTGACGCCCAGCGTGGTGAGCCGGGCGCCCCGCTCGGCCAGCCGGTAGCTGCGTTCGCGGCCCGGGGTGCGGTCGAAGACCCAGTAGACGACCAGCCCCATCAGGGAGAGCCACATCAGCTCCGGCAGCGTGTCCTTCAGCTCGGCCGGGACCTTCGCCTTCGACCCCGCCAGCACCTCGCGGAATATCCCGATGGACTCCTCGCGCGGCGCCTTGGAGTCGGCGGAGAAGGGGCTCAGCGGCGAGTCCGGGTCGGCGGCGTTCTTGAAGAACTGCGCCGCGAACTCGTGGTACGGCTCCGCCACGTCCAGCCAGGCCTTGAGCACCCCCGCCAGACGGGCCTGAAGGTCCGTCTCCCGGTCCAGGACCGCCCGGGCGGCCACCTTGTGCTCCGCGCCGATCCGGTCGTAGAAGCCCTGGATCAGGTGTTCCTTGCCGGAGAAGTAGTAGTAGGCGTTGCCCACCGACACCCCGGCCTCCTGGGCGACGGCCCGCATCGTGGTGCGGTCGTAGCCCTTTTCCTGGAAGAGGCGCATGGCCGTCTCCAGGATGAGCGTGCGGGTCTGCTCGCTCTTGGGCTTCGGGGTCCTGGGTTCCTTCGGTTCGGGCACGCCTTGAGCCTAACCAGTGCCGTCAGCCGGTGGGACATGCCCCGTCGGGGCACCCCGGGGCGTCGAGGGTCCACCCGGCGTCGGGGTGGTACACCCAGCCGTCCTCCCGCCGGTACACCCCGCCGCCCCAGCGGCCCGGCGCGCCGGCGGGGGAACGGGGCCACAGATGCCCCCGCCACCTGGCCGCCGTGAGCACCGCGGCCCGGGCCACCCGCTCGCCCGTCGGCGTGCTGAGCCGGTGGGCGAGCGGACGGTGCTCGCGCAGCGCCCACAGGCAGACGATCCAGGCGGCCGGACCCCGGTAGACCTGGCCGGCGTCGCCGACCACCGTGATCTCGTCCAGGGTGGCCCCGTGGTCCAGGCCGGGGAAGCGGCGCCGGGCCTCCTCGGAGGCCGCGGGCACCAGCTCCAGCCGGACCAGCTGCGGCTGCCGCCGCAGCCAGCCGCTCAGGTGCCGGCACAGCGGGCACTCGGCGTCGTAGAGCACCGTCAGACCGGTGACCGGCACCCGGCTCGCCGCGGTCACCGCTCTCACGCCCCGGTCGGCGCGGCGGGAGCCGCCCACGCCTGCGGGTCCACCGGCGGCACCTGCTCCCGCTCCATCCGCCCGCGGCGGCGGATCCGGCTGAGCACCCACACGTTGCCCAGGTGCAGCACGCCGAGGACCAGCAGCACCACGCCGAGCTTGGTGGAGAGCGCCTCGAAGATCCCCCGGGCGTCCGCGACGGCCTCGTCGCGGTTGAGGTACAGGGCGACGAAGCCGAAGTTGACCAGGTAGAAGCCGACCACCAGCAGGTGGTTGACCGCCCCGGCCAGCTTCTCGTCGCCCTTCATCACGTCGGCGAGGAAGATCCGCCCGTTGCTGCTGAGGGTGCGCGCCACCCAGACCGTGAGCCCGATGCTGACGACCAGGTAGACGACGTACGTGATCACCGTGAGGTCCATGCCCCCACCTTCCTTGAACGCGTTCAAAAAACGCTGACGAGATGAAGGTAGACCTCTTTTTGAACATGTTCAAGTTCGTTGCGCGGTCCGGGGCGCGCCTACGCTGGGGTGTGTGACGACTCCTCATCGGTTCATCGCCGCCGTCTGGAAACGGCTCCGCGGCTCCTGGCAGTGGCGGATCCTCCACCTCGCCAACGCCACCTTCATGGTGGGCGTGACGGGGGTGGTCCGGGACGACGCCGGGCGCGTGCTGGTGCTCCGTCACCGGCTGTGGAACCCGGCGCTGCCGTGGGGCCTGCCGACGGGATTCGCCAAGCGGGGCGAGGAGTTCGGGCAGACGGTGGTCCGCGAGGTCAAGGAGGAGACCGGCCTCGACGTCCGGCCCGGCCGGCTGCTCCGGCTGCGCAGCGGCTTCCGGCTACGGCTGGAGGTGGCCTACGAGGCGGAGCTGGTCGGCGGGGAGCTGGCCGTCGACGACTTCGAGATCCTCGAGGCGAGGTGGTGCGATCCGGGGGACCTCCCGGAGGGCCTGCAGCCGTCCCACCACGAACTCCTCACGGACCTTCCGCAGGCGTGACGCCCTGAGGCGCCCGCGCGGCGCCCGGGTCTCAGCGGCGGCGGCCGGCGGTCGCGGGCTCCGCGGCGCGCTCGCGCCGGGAGCCCCGCTCGGCGGCGGAGCCGGCGGGGGAGCCGGCCGTCGGACGGGAGGCACGGTCGTCGGCGGAGGCGCCGCGGGCGCGGGCGACGTCGCCCCTGCCGGCGCCGCGGCCGCGCTCGCCGGCGGCCGCACCGCCCACCGTGCGCCGCCCGTTCTCCGCCGAGTCGTCCCGACCCCTCTGACGGCCCTTGTCCCGGTCGTCCCCGTCGTCGCGCTTCAGGGTGCCGTCGGCCGGCGCCTCGCCGCCGTCGCCGACCAGACCGGCGCAGTACGCGGACACCCCGGCGCTCCCCGCCGCGGCGTCCAGCTTGCGGCGCTGTTCCGCCGTCAGGGACCGTCCCGCCAGGTGGTCGCGGCACGCGTCGCGCAGCGACTCGCGGGACCCGCGGCCCCGGTCCCCGGACTGCCCGCCGGACGCGCCGCCGGAGCCCTTGTCGTCCTTGCCGCCGTGCGCGTCACCGGACCCGGGCGCGTCCGACGCGTCACCATGCCCGGCCGCGCCGGACGTCCCGCGGCCCTCCCCGCCGGCCGACGTGCCGCCGCCGGGTGAGGGCAGGACGCCGGAGCCGTCGGTGACACCCGACAGGGCGCCCCCGGGCAGCGGGGCCGCCGGCGACTCCGAGCCCAGCGGCACCGGCGTGGACGTCCCGGAGGGCGCCGGGATCCCGGTGGCCACCGACCCGGCCGGGGCCCGGTCCCCGGAGACGAAGCCGTGCAACCCGCCGCCGATCGCCGCGCCGCCGCCGACCACGCCGGTCACCAGCACCGCCGCCAGCACGAACCGGCGCCGGGCCGCGCCGCGACCGCGCCGCGCGCGCGGCGGGAGTGCCGCGCCCGGGGTGTCGGGCCTGTGCGCCCCGGCCGCGCCGCGCGCGGTCCGGGCCGCCCGGAAGGCGGCCAGCGCGGCGTCCTCGCCGGCCGCGAAGTCCGCGGCACGTTCCGCGGGGTCCACCGGAGCCGCCGAAAGGCTGTCCAGCATCCGCGCGAGGTCCCGGGCCGCCCCGGGGTCGTCCGCGCCCAGGCGCTCACCGCGCAGCAGACGCTCCGCCGTCTCGCGGTCCAGCCACCTGTCGTGCTCCTCGGGCATCACATGTCCTTCTGCGTCCGCGTCGGCGCGTACGTCACTCCGGCGGACGTCACCAGTTTCTGGCGCGGCCACCGGGACGACGGCGGCACCAGCCCGAGTATGCCGAGCCGCTCCGCCACCGCCTCCACCGAGGAGGCCGTCAGCGGTTCGGGGCCCGGTCCGCGGCCGGCGCCGCGCCCGGCCCCGGGTGCGGGTTCGGCGAGGAGCTCGGCCAGTTTCCGCAGTCCGCGGTGCGCCGCCTGCCGGACGGCGCCGGGCCGCTTGCCGAGCGTCGCGGCGGCCGACTTGGCGTCCAGCCCCATCACCACGCGCAGCACCACCGCCTCGGCCTGGTCGGCCGGCAGACGGGAGATCAGCGCGAACGCGCGGTCGGTGGCCAGGGCGTCGATCGCCTCCGCCGCGGTGTCCGCGGTGGCCGGCCGGTCGGCGAGTTCGGTCTCGTCGCCCGCGGTCGCCGGACGGCGGCCGCGCATGCGGATGTGGTCCAGCGCCCGGTTACGGGCGATGCGCGCCGCCCAGCCGCGGAAGCGGTCGGCGTCGCCGGTGAAGCGGTCGAGGTCTCGGGCGATCTGCAGCCAGGCCTCCGAGGTCACGTCCTCGGCGTCCGGGTCGCCCACCAATGTCCGTACATATCCGAGCAGCCGAGGGTGCACCGTGCGGTACACAGTCCGGAACGCGGTCTCGTCCCCGTCCTGTGCCGCGTGCACCGCGGCGGTCAGCTCCGCGTCGTCCCCCACGCCACGCGTGCCTTTCTCGCGCCCAGACCGGCACCGCGCCCGCGGTCCGGTTCGTCTCCGTCGCCCCTGGAACGGTACGGGGCCGGAACGCCCACGTCCATGTGTGCGAGGAGGCCACGGCACTTTTTGTGTGCGTGGTGTGACAAATCTGCGGGCGGCGGCGCTGACACGAGTGCGGGCCGGTGACGGCCCGCACTGCGACGGTCGGGGCCTCTCCTGTGGGGGGTGGCGGCCCCGGCCGTCGCCCGTCACCGCGTCAGCTCCCGTGCGGCGGCACGGGCGACGCGGGCGGAACCGGCACCCCGGCGGCGGGCACGGTGGCCGCCAGATCCATGGCCTTGTCGTGCTGCGTCGCCGAGAGCCGCAGCACGAACATCGCCGCCACCACCGCGGCCACGGCGTCGAACCCGTCCGAGGCCATCATCCAGAGCAGGCCGTCGCTCGCCGCGTCGACCGGGGCGGCGTCCCCCTCGAAAGCGCTGTCGTAGGCGCGCGAGGCGATCCGGCCCAGCGCCCAGCTCCCCAGCCACAACGTCCACCACAGGTTGAGCAGGACCTCGGAGGACGGAACTCCTGGCCGCTCCGAGGCCCGCCAGATGTCGCCGGCGATCTGCCGGGGGAACCACAGGTTCGCCACCGGGACGAACCAGCCTCCGATCGCCCAGCCCGGCGACTTCTCGAGCCCGCCGGGGGAGAACCCCTCGGCGTTCCCCCGGACCCGGCGGAACCAGATCAGGAACACGGCGCCGGCGGCGACGAAGGCGAGGGCCTGTGCCAAGCCCGCCGCCGCGATCAGCAGGCTCGTGTCGTTCGTGGTGTAGACGTCGATCACGGTCGCCCCGGCGGCCGCGCGCTCGTCCACCAGGGCGTACATGCGGTGGTCCGTCCACACCGCGAACAGGTCGGTCAGCGCCACCAGTGCGAGCAGTGCGGCGGCCCAGCGGCCGAGGGTCAGCGGCGGGCGCAGCCAGGCGCCCGGCGCGGCGGGCGCCACGACGGGCGGCCACGACCCGACGCAGCGCGCGCAGTGCGGCCCGTCGGACAAGGCCTCGGACCTCTGGCATTTGAGGCAGCGCACAACGGACTCCCGGAAAGCGACGACGCACGACGACGGTGCGGGTGGACACAGCGGTGCGGGCGGGTGGCGTCGCCGCCACCCGCCCGCACCGGAGGGGGAACATACGTCCGACGGCGCCGCGCCGTCCAGGGGAATTCAGTCGAGGCTGCCCGCCAGCTGCTGGAACTCCGCCCAGCTGAGAGAGGGTTCACGCCGGTCCCACAGCTTCTGCGAGGTCGCCCGCAGCGGCATCCGCAACCCTGCCGCGACCTGCTCCTGGGTCTGCGCGTTCGGCCGGTCGCCCCAGACGGCGAACGAGCCGCCGAGGATCTGGGCGTCGTACCGCTCGGGCACCGCGGTCGAGCCGCGCACGACCAGCGGGGTCCACTCCTCGTAGATCCGCTGCCCGGTGGGGTACACGAAGGTCTGCGGCTCGCCGAGCACGTAGTAGAGGTACTCGTCGTTGTAGTTGATGAGCTTGCGCCCGTTCTTCAGGAACTCGACGGGCTCCCGCGCGCCGATCTCCTTGCCGGTCCAGTACGCCACCTGGATGTCCTGCGAGGGCTCCACCGCGCCCCCGTCGAAGAACCCGTCGTTCCAGGCGCGCGGGGTGCGGTTCAGCTTCTTCACGGTGGCGGCCCGGTCGTTGAGCCATCCGGTGGTCAGGTCCTCGACCGTGCCGTCGGGGCCGTACTTCTCGCGGGCCGCGGCGGCCAGGCCCGGGTAGGTGGCCTCCGGATCACTCGCGAGGAGCGCCACGTACTCGTCGGACCCCAGGTGCCACTCGGTGCCGGGGAAGACCTCGGCGTACTCCTGGATCAGCTCGTCCACGATCTTCCCGGCGGCCGGCTTGGCGATGTCGATCGCACCCGCGGCCGGCCGGCCGTTCGCCTTGTACAGCTGGAGGTCCGGGTGGGCGTCGAGCACCGCGCCGAGGTGCCCGGGCGAGTCGATCTCCGGGACGATCCGCACGTGCAGGCTGCGGGCCAGGGCGACGATCCGGCTCACCTCGGCCTTGGTGAGGTGCGGGTCCGTCACCACCTCGGAGTGGTTGTCCGACTCGACGCGGAATCCTTGGTCGTCGGAGAAGTGCAGCCCCAGCTCGTTGTACTTGAGGTCGGCGATCTCCCGGACGCGGGCCTCGATCCAGTCGGCCGAGTAGAACTTCCGCGCGATGTCGAGCATCAGGCCCCGCTTGGGCTCGGCCGGCTCGTCGCGGATCACGCCCTCGGGTACGCCGCCGCTCCCGGCCACCGCCTGCTTGAGCGTGCGCGTGCCGTAGAAGACGCCGGCCTCGGTCGGCCCGCTGATCACCGCGCGGCCGCCGTCGACGGTCAGCCGGTACGACTCCGGGTTCGCGCCCTGGTCGCCGCCGGCCTCCAGGCGCAGGTCCCCGGGCTTGCGGTCGCGGGCGCTCTTCTCCCCGGAGTAGGTCATCCCGAGCTCACGGGCGACCAGCCGGCCCTCGTCGGCGAGGCCGGCGTCGTTGACCACCACCCGGGCGGTCTTCGCCGGCCGCCAGCCGGGCCCGTCCGCCGCGGTGTACTCCGTGACGGCGGGGATGGTCCGCGGCGGCCCGGACACCGGTGTCGGGGAGGCGGGCGCCGCCCGGGTGCCGGCGGGCGTGCGGCTGCCGGGCGACCCGTCGTGGCCGGCCGGCCAGAGGTTGTAGGCCAGGACGGCCGAGCCGGCGACGACCACGGCCGCCGCGCCCCAGCGGGCCTGCCTCATCCGTCTCACCCGGTCGGCCGAGCGGCGGTGACTGCCGTGCTGCGGACTGTTCGCGGAATGACGACTGTGCTGGCTCACCGTGCCAACGTAAGAGCGATTCGTCCGGATCGCCCGCCGACGCGCGGCGTCCACCCGTGGGACGTTCGTCTCCCCTGCGGGTGAAAGACGCGTATTCGGCTACCGCCTCCGTGGTCGCACCGCTACCGTGTGTCCACAACTCCCACATCGTCCGCGCATCGTTCCCGCCGACCACATCCGGCGCCCCGACCCGGCGCCCCGGAACCCGCCGAGGACTCCCGCTGCCTTCGCCACGCATCCCGGAACAGGGCCGTGCCGCGCCCGACGGCCTGGAGCGGTTCAACCGGGCACCCGCGACGACCGCCCGGCACCTTCTGGCCCGCTGCCTGCGCAACCGCCGCTGGGCCGGCCGGATGGCCTCCCACCGGCCGTACCCGGATCTCGCGTCCCTGCTCGCCGCCTCCGACGAGGCGGCCTACGACCTCTCGCCCGACGATCTGCTGGAAGCCGTCCGCGAGGAGTGCCGGATGCTCCGGACGGACGAACTCGCCCGGACCTTCCTCGCGGCGGACGACCCGCTCGCGGCGGCGGCCATGCCCGCCACGCCGGGCGGCGGCGGCCTGTGGTCCGAACAGCAGCTGAGGGTGGTGCGCTCGATGCCGCGCGCCGCCCGCACGGCGGTGCGCGCCGCCTGGGTGGCCTACGAGCAGCGGTTCGGGCACGGCTTCGTGCTCTCGCTGGACGGCGTGGACCCGGAGGACGCCCTGAACCACCTGCTCACCACCGTCCGTAGCAGGCTGGCCCTGGCCCCGGAGGACGAGCGGGTGGTCGCCGCCGAGGAACTGCGGCAACTGGCACGCGAACGACTCACCCGACTGATTCGTTCCGATCGCCCGGATGATTTCGATCCGACTTGTGCCGAATTCCCCCCGTTCGCACCCCCGCTGGGACTACCGGTTTGATCACATCGGCAGGGCTGCGCTAAAGGTTCCGACAGCACGTCGCTACGATGGCCGGGGCCGGTGGACCGTACCCGGCCGGGCCCGTCCGACAGACAAAGCCGGCGAGGCCCCAATCCCCGCTCCCGGAGGGTTCTTCCGTGCCGGCTGGAACGCTTTACCGCGGACGGGAAGGAATGTGGTCGTGGGTGGCTCACCGAGTCACCGGCGTGCTGATCTTCTTCTTCCTGTTCGTCCATGTGCTCGACACCTCTCTCGTGCGTGTCTCCCCGGAGGCCTACGACGAGGTCGTGGCCACCTACAAGACGCCGCTCGTCGCGCTGCTGGAGTACGGCCTCGTCGCCGCGATCCTCTTCCACGCGCTGAACGGCCTGCGCGTCATCGCCGTCGACTTCTGGTCGAAGGGCACCCGCTACCAGAAGCAGATGCTCTGGGCCGTCGTCGGCGTCTGGGTCGTGCTGATGATCGGCGCGCTGTACCCCGTCCTCGGTCACGCCGCTCGTGAACTCTTCGGGAGCTGACGCGAAGCATGTCGAACAACACCGTCAACACTGACACCGCTTCGGGCATCGGCCCGGTCGAGGAGGCGGGCGCCTCCCTGTACTCCGCCGACAACCCGGCCCCCGTGATCGAGCCCCCGCGCAAGCGCACCAAGAAGACCGGCAGGGCCACCCGGGGCAACTTCGAGCTGTACGCCTGGCTCTTCATGCGCCTGTCCGGCGTCGTCCTCGTCGTCCTGGTCATCGGCCACCTGCTGGTGCAGCTGGTCCTGGACGGCGGCGTGCAGAAGGTCGGCTTCGCCTTCGTGGCGGGTCGCTGGGCATCGCCGTTCTGGCAGGTCTGGGACCTGCTGATGCTGTGGCTCGCCATGCTCCACGGCACCATCGGCCTGCGCACGATCATCAACGACTACGCGGAGCGCGCGAACACCCGTATGTGGCTCAAGGGCCTCCTCTACACCGCCACGGTGTTCACCATCCTGCTGGGCACGCTGGTGATCTTCACCTTCGACCCGAACATCCGCTAGATCCGGGGCTGCAGACTTCCATGAAGATCCACAAGTACGACACCGTCATCGTCGGCGCCGGCGGCGCCGGCATGCGCGCCGCCATCGAGGCGACGAAGCGCAGCCGCACCGCCGTGCTGACGAAGCTCTACCCCACCCGCTCCCACACGGGCGCCGCGCAGGGCGGCATGGCCGCCGCGCTGGCGAACGTGGAGGAGGACAACTGGGAGTGGCACACCTTCGACACGGTCAAGGGCGGTGACTACCTGGTCGACCAGGACGCCGCGGAGATCCTGGCGAAGGAGGCCATCGACTCGGTCCTCGACCTCGAGAAGATGGGTCTGCCGTTCAACCGGACCCCCGAGGGCCGCATCGACCAGCGCCGCTTCGGCGGTCACTCCCGCAACCACGGCGAGGCCCCGGTCCGCCGGTCCTGCTACGCCGCGGACCGCACCGGCCACATGATCCTCCAGACGCTGTACCAGAACTGCGTCAAGGAGGGCGTGGAGTTCTTCAACGAGTTCTACGTCCTGGACCAGCTGCTCACCGAGGTCGACGGCAAGCAGGTCTCGGCCGGCGTCGTCGCCTACGAGCTGGCCACCGGCGAGATCCACGTCTTCCACGCCAAGTCGGTCATCTACGCCTCCGGCGGCACCGGCAAGTTCTTCCGCGTGACCTCCAACGCGCACACCCTCACCGGTGACGGCCAGGCCGCCGTCTACCGCCGGGGCATCCCGCTGGAGGACATGGAGTTCTTCCAGTTCCACCCGACCGGCATCTGGCGCATGGGCATCCTCCTCACCGAGGGCGCCCGCGGCGAGGGCGGCATCCTCCGCAACAAGCACGGCGAGCGCTTCATGGAGAAGTACGCGCCGGTGATGAAGGACCTCGCCTCGCGGGACGTAGTCTCGCGCTCCATCTACACGGAGATCCGCGAGGGCCGCGGCTGCGGTCCCGAGGGCGACCACGTCTACCTCGACCTCACCCACCTGCCGCCGGAGCAGCTGGACGCCAAGCTGCCGGACATCACCGAGTTCGCGCGCACCTACCTCGGCATCGAGCCCTACACGGACCCGATCCCGATCCAGCCCACCGCGCACTACGCCATGGGCGGCATCCCCACCAACGTGATGGGCGAGGTCCTCGCCGACAACACCACGGTGGTCCCCGGCCTGTACGCGGCCGGCGAGGTCGCCTGCGTCTCGGTGCACGGCGCCAACCGCCTGGGCACCAACTCGCTGCTGGACATCAACGTCTTCGGCAAGCGGTCCGGCATCGCCGCCGCGGAGTACGCGCACAGCGCCGACTACGCGCCGCTTCCGGAGAACCCGGCCGAGTTCGTGATCTCCGAGGTCGAGCGCCTGCGCAACGCCACGGGCAGCGAGCGGGTGGCCGACATCCGCCGCGAGCTCCAGGACACCATGGACGCCAACGTCATGGTGTTCCGCACCGAGCAGACGATCAAGGCCGCCGTGGACAAGATCGGCGAGCTGCGCGAGCGCTTCAGGAACGTCTCGATCCAGGACAAGGGCAAGCGGTTCAACACCGACCTGCTGGAGGCCGTCGAGCTGGGCAACCTGCTGGAGCTGGCCGAGGTCATGGCCGTCTCCGCGCTCGCCCGCAAGGAGTCCCGCGGCGGTCACTACCGCGAGGACTACCCGAACCGCGACGACGTCAACTTCATGCGCCACACGATGGCGTACCGCGAGGTGGCCGAGGACGGCTCGACGAGCATCCGTCTCGACTACAAGCCGGTCGTTACGACCCGCTACCAGCCGATGGAGCGTAAGTACTGATGGCAACCCCGACCCTGGAGAAGACCGACGGCGGCGCCGAGCCCGGTTTCGCCGACTCCCCGTACATCACGGTCACCTTCCGCGTCCGCCGCTTCAACCCCGAGGTGTCCGCCGAGGCCCAGTGGCAGGACTTCACGCTGGAGATGGACCCGAAGGAGCGCGTGCTCGACGGTCTCCACAAGATCAAGTGGGACCTGGACGGCACGCTCACCTTCCGCCGTTCCTGCGCGCACGGCATCTGCGGCTCCGACGCGATGCGGATCAACGGCAAGAACCGCCTCGCGTGCAAGACGCTGATCAAGGACATCAGCCCCGAGAAGCCGATCACCATCGAGGCCATAAAGGGCCTGACGGTGCTCAAGGACCTCGTGGTCGACATGGAGCCGTTCTTCCAGGCCTACCGTGACGTGATGCCCTTCCTCATCACGAAGGACACCAACGAGCCGACGCGCGAGCGTCTGCAGTCCGCCGAGGACCGCGAGCGGTTCGACGACACCACCAAGTGCATCCTGTGCGCCGCGTGCACGTCGTCCTGCCCGGTGTTCTGGAACGACGGCCAGTACTTCGGTCCGGCCGCCATCGTGAACGCCCACCGCTTCATCTTCGACAGCCGTGACGAGGCGGGCGAGCAGCGCCTGGAGATCCTCAACGACCGTGACGGCGTGTGGCGCTGCCGCACCACCTTCAACTGCACGGACGCCTGCCCGCGTGGCATCGAGATCACCAAGGCGATCCAGGAGGTCAAGCGCGCGCTGATCACGCGTCGCATCTGACCCCGGCTGCCGCCCGGCAGAGCCGACGACGAGGGCCCCGCACGCACCGTGCGGGGCCCTCGTCGTCGTGGCGTGCGGGGCGGGGGTGACATTTTTCGACCGGGCGGCGCTGAGTGAGGTGGGCCGACTGGTCATCGGCCGTCGCGGGAGCCAGGAGTTTCCCCCCGTACATCTGGCTCTCGCACCCCGCGCGGGCGGGGCACGTTCCCCCTGCCCCGCCCGCGCACCCCTCTCTCCGCACGCCCGTCCCCGCACCGCCCGGTGACCGGTGTCCGTGACTAACGGTGGACGACCACCTTGTCGCCCTCGCGGACCGCCGCGAACAGCTGCGCGATCAGCCTCTCGTCCCGCACGTTGACGCAGCCGTGCGAGGCGCCCGCGTAACCGCGGGCGGCGAAGTCGGGCGAGTAGTGGACCGCCTGGCCGCCGCTGAAGAACATCGCGTACGGCATCGGCGAGTCGTACAGCGTCGAGACGTGGTGCCGGGACTTCCAGTAGACGGTGAACTCGCCCTCCCGGGTGGGGGTGGCGACGGAGCCGAAGCGGACCGCCATGTGGGAGACCGTCTTCCCGTCCACCATCCAGCGCAGGGTGCGGGTCGTCTTGTCGACGCACAGCACCCGGCCCTTCAGGCAGCGCGCGTCCGGCAGGCCGGGCTCCTGGCCGCCCATCAGGAACAGGTCCCACTGCCCCGGTTCGACGGTCATGTCCAGCAGGCGCTGCCAGCTGACGGAGTCCATCCGGCCGGTGCGGGGCAGGCCGCGCTTGTCCTGGAAGCCCTCCACCGCCTTCTCGGTGGCCTTGTCGTACACGCCTGTCGGCCCCTGGAACAGCCAGGCGATCTGCCGCAGCCGGGCCTGGAGCTCCCGGACGTCGCGCCCCTCGTCGCCCGGCTTCCACAGCACCTTCGCCGGGGCGGGGGAGGGCGAGGCGGTCTCCCCCGAGGACGCGGAGGGCGAGGGCGAACGGGACGGCGCCGGGGATCGGGTGGCGGGCGCCGCGGACGCGGCGTCGGCGGGCGCCGGGGCGGCGGAGGCGCGGGGTGCCGCGTTCCCGTCGTCGCCGGTGGCCCCGGTCCACGCCGGTTCGCTGCCCGGCTCCACGGAGCAGCCCGCCACGGCGACCGCCATCGCGGCCACCGCCGCGGCCGCCATCGGCCACCGGGCCTTCCCTCGTCCCGTCGTTCCTGTTGTGCGTGTCATCGCGCCGACCCCCGTCGTGTGTGCGCCGTGCTGTCCCGTTGTCGTCATGCTCCCCGCCGCGGCGGCCGGCCGAACCAGGGCTCACCCAGGCGTGTTGTGAGCAAGGTCCCAGCGTGTGCCCCTCCACCGACCGCGCGCCCGCCGCTACAGTCCGTGGCAGGAGCCGCATTTACCGGCGAGTAACCCCAGTGGTCAACCCCCAGCAAGAACGCGGAGGCACATTCCATGGCGCGCGAGTCGGAGTCCGGACTGCCCATCGAGCCGGTCTACGGGCCGGGCGCCCTGGAGGGCTGGGATCCCGCCGCCAAACTGGGCGAGCCCGGATCGTATCCCTTCACCCGCGGCGTGTACCCCTCGATGTACACGGGCCGCCCGTGGACCATGCGGCAGTACGCGGGCTTCGGCACCGCCGTCGAGTCCAACCAGCGCTACAAGCAGCTGATCGCCAACGGCACCATGGGGCTGTCGGTCGCCTTCGACCTGCCCACCCAGATGGGCCACGACTCGGACGCCCCGATCGCCTCCGGCGAGGTCGGCAAGGTCGGCGTGGCGATCGACTCCATCGACGACATGCGCATCCTCTTCGGCGGCATCCCGCTGGACAAGGTGTCCACGTCGATGACGATCAACGCCCCCGCCTCGCTGCTGCTCCTGCTCTACCAACTCGTCGCCGAGGAGCAGGGTGTGAGCGCGGACAAGCTCACCGGCACCATCCAGAACGACGTGCTCAAGGAGTACATCGCCCGCGGGACGTACATCTTCCCGCCCAAGCCCTCGCTGCGGCTGATCGCGGACATCTTCAAGTACTGCAAGGCCGAGATCCCGAAGTGGAACACCATTTCGATCTCCGGCTACCACATGGCCGAGGCCGGCGCCTCGCCCGCGCAGGAGATCGCCTTCACCCTGGCCGACGGCATCGAGTACGTCCGCACCGCGGTCGCCGCCGGCATGGACGTCGACGACTTCGCGCCCCGCCTGTCGTTCTTCTTCGTCTCCCGCACGACGATCCTCGAGGAGGTCGCCAAGTTCCGCGCGGCCCGCCGCATCTGGGCCCGGATCATGCGGGACGAGTTCGGCGCGAAGAACCCGAAGTCGATGATGCTGCGCTTCCACACGCAGACCGCCGGCGTCCAGCTCACCGCCCAGCAGCCCGAGGTCAACCTGGTGCGCGTCGCCGTGCAGGGCCTGGCGGCGGTGCTCGGCGGCACGCAGTCGCTGCACACCAACTCCTTCGACGAGGCCATCGCGCTGCCCACCGACAAGTCGGCCCGCCTGGCGCTGCGCACCCAGCAGGTGCTGGCCTACGAGACCGACGTGACGGCGACCGTCGACCCGTTCGCGGGTTCCTACGTCGTCGAGCGGATGACCGACGAGCTGGAGGAGCTGGCCGTCGGGCTGATGGAGAAGGTCGAGGAGATGGGCGGCGCGGTCTCCGCCATCGAGCGCGGCTTCCAGAAGTCCGAGATCGAGCGCAGCGCCTACCGGATCTCGCAGGAGACCGACGCGGGCGAGCGGGTCGTGGTGGGCGTCAACCGCTTCCAGCTCGACGAGGAGGAGCCCTACGAGCCGCTGCGGGTCGACCCGGCGATCGAGGCCCAGCAGGCGGAGCGGCTGGCCCGGCTGCGGGCCGAGCGCGACCAGGGGGCGGTGGACGCGGCCCTCGCCGCGCTGAAGAAGGCGGCGGAGGGAGAGGACAACGTCCTCTACCCGATGAAGGACGCGCTGCGGGCCCGCGCGACGGTCGGCGAGGTCTGCAACGCCCTCCGCGACGTCTGGGGCACGTACATCCCCTCCGACGCGTTCTGATCCCCCCGGGGGGCGGGCCCCACGGGCCCGCCCCCGCCGGGCAGGGCTGACGCGGCGTGGAGCGAACCGTCCCGTGCGCCCGCGCCGCCTGCGCCCGCCTGGGCCGCCCCCTGGGCGGCCCAGCCGCCCGCAGCGGGAGTACGGGCACCGCACGCCCCCGGCAGGGGGAGTTGGCCGTGCCGTCACCCGGTCGTCGGCCCCGGTTCCCACCATTCGCCCCCGCGTCCGCGCGCATTCACCCGTCCGACGTTTTCCCTTCCTAGCGTGCTCGCAGAACCCGACAGGTGACAGCGAGCGGCAGCGAGCAGGAGTGGCATGACGGCGGTCGAGGAGAGACGTCCGGGCACCAGAGGCGCGGGGCAGCTGGAGGACTGCCTCGCCGCCTGCGCGGTGCACAGCGGCAAGTTGGTCGGCAGCGTCGACCGTCGGCGCGGTGAGCTCGCCGAGGAACTGCGCAAGCTGCTCGCGCTGTGGAGCATGCGCCCGGCCGGCCAGGCCGCCCCGCAGGGCGCCTCCGGCGCGGCGGCGGTGCTGAAGCGGGTGGTGAAGGGCGGCTCCGCCGGGTCCCGGCTCACCAACGACGTGCTGGACGCGCTGATCGCCGTCGCCGGCAAGGCGCTGCGCTGCGACTACGACGACGAGCGCCGTCTCGCCGAGCTGATCGCCGACACCGTGCTGGGGCTGCGCGAGAACTCCCGGGCCGGCTGGCGGCTGCGCGCCCGCGTGATGGAGGCGAAGGGCGACGAGCCGGCCGCCGTCAGGGCGTACACCCGCTTCCTGGAGCTCACCAGCGACGACGGCACCGGCATCGCCGCCAAGGTGACCGGCCTGCGCACCGCGGCCGACCGCGAACGCGACCTGCTGGACCTGCTGGGCCGCACCCGCCCCGGCGCGCAGGCGCTCGCCGCCCGGCGTCCCGCGACCGAACTGTGGGCCGAGGGCCTGGAGCTGCGCGCCCGCGGCGCCCGGGAGGAGGCGGAGGACCTGCTGGTCGCCGCCCTGCTGGCGCACGCCCGCTCCGGCGCCCCGGTCCCCGACCGGCAGCGGCTGCTGTCCGGTTACGTCGACCTGCGCGTCGAGGACGCCCGCGCCGGCGGTGACCCGCGGGGGACCGGCGCGCTCACGGAGCTGGCCGCCCTGTGGTCCGAGCAGCACCGCACCCGGCGGCGCGGCCCGGTCGCCGACCCCGCCATGGGCGGCGTCACCTGGCTGAGCCTCGGCGAGTTCCGCAACACGATCGCGGGCCGCTCGGTGTGCCTGGTCGCCAACTCCGGCCGGGTCGGCGCCGGCGGCCTGGGCCGGGAGATCGACGACTACGACCTGGTCGTCCGGTTCAACTCCTACCGGATCGACCCGGCCCACACCGGCAGCCGGACCGACATCCACGCCACCATCCACAAGCACGGCTTCAACTGGGACAAGCCGGTGACCACCCGCCTGGTCTTCGGCGGTCTCTCCCACGAGTGGAAGTACTCGCTGCGCAACCGCCTGGTGCCCGGCGCCCAGGAGTACCTGGGCGACGAGTCGCTGCGCTGGCCGCTGCGGAACATCGGCAAGGTCGGTTCCGAGGAGTGGCCGGCCATCCCCACCACCGGCTTCAACATGCTGTGGCTGCTGGACTTCCTGGACGTCAACCCGGTGATCGACCTGATCGGCTTCGACTTCTACGAGAGCGGCGCCTACCGCGTCGACGCGGCGATGAAGCTGCCCATCACCACCGTCCACGAGTACACCAGCGAGAAGGACTGGGTCCTCGCCCGGGCCCGCCACGTGACCGACACGAGGATCAGCCTGCGATGACCGCCACCTTCCCCGACCTGACCGCCGGCGCCCGGCAGACCTCCCCGCGGGCCGGCGCCGTGCCCGACACCGCCGCGCACGCGCTCACCGGCCGCCGCCGGATCGCCTTCGCCGCCTACGTCGACGAGAACTACCTGCCCGGCTTCCTGACCCTGCTGCGCAGCCTCGCCCTGACCAACCCGGGCCTGTGCGAAGACTTCGTCGTCCTGTACGACGACCTGCGGCCCTCCTCCGTCGCCCGCATCCGCGCCCTGCACCCGCGGATCGTGCTGCGCCCGGTGGACGCGGAGCACTACGACTCCTACGCCAAGGGCGACCAGCACAACTACCTGGTCCGCAAGGCCTACTTCATCCTCGACGTCTTCCGCATCCGGGACTACGACACGGTGATCACCCTGGACACCGACATGGTGGTCCTCGGCGACCTGGGCGAGCTGCTGCGGCTGCGCGAGGGGCTCGCGGCCGTCCCGCAGTTCTTCCACGGCCGGCACAAGCTGAACTCCGGGCTCCTGGTCATCCAGCGCGAGTACCTGTCCGACGCGTTCTGCGCCCGGATCGACGAGATCGGCCGCACCGGCGCGTACGAGCTGGACAAGCACGACCAGGGCATCCTGAACGCCGTCCTGGACGGGGAGTTCACCCGCCTCGACGCGCGCTACAACTTCGTCAAGCGGCGGCTCTCCGGCGACCTGGAGGTCCCCGACGACGTCGCGATCCTCCACTTCACCGGCCGCCACAAGCCCTGGCAGGGCGGCGAGGCCGGCTACACCCGGGCGGAGGAGCGCTGGCACGAGTACGCGATGACGGACGACGAGTTCCGGGCCGCCTTCGCCGCGCTGCCCGCCGGGGCCGGCGTCCACCACGACCTGCTCGTCCACCTCGGCACCGCGCACGTGGAGCGCACCGGAGACCCGGAGACCGCCCGCCGGGTGGCGTCCGCGCACCTCGCGGCGGGGGAGTACCAGGAGGCCGTGGACGTCCTGGGCCGGGTCCGGCTCACCGTGGGCGACTCCGCGGGCCACGAGGTGCTCGGCCACGCCCTGATGAGCGTCTCCCGGTACGAGGAGGCCCGCACCCACCTGCTGCTGGCCGCCGCCGACCCCGGCCGGGCCGCCGTCGCCTGCGCCCGCCTCGCGCAGATCGCCTGGGTGCACGGCCGCGACGACGAGGCCAGGCGGCACGCGAACACCGGCCTGTCCGTCGACCCGACGCACCGGCCCAGCCGCATCTGGGCCGAGCGCACCCGCCCCGGCGCCGCGCTGCCCGGGCAGCAGCAGGGCGCCCCGGAGGACCAGCTCGCCCACGTCGCCTTCTACATGGAGCGGCAGGGCAACGCGGGCGACAAGCTGCTCCCGGAGAGCGTGCGGCAGGCCTTCGGCGCCGACACCACCTCCCGGCGCTGGCACCCCGTCCACGCCCACCGGCTCTTCGACAAGGCCGCCCTGGAGCGGGTCAACGCGCGCCGCGGCCTGGTGATCGGCGGCGGCGGCCTGTTCATCCCCGACACCATGCCCAACGGGGCCAGCGGCTGGCAGTGGAACGTCTCCGACGAGGCGCTCCGCGCGATCGACGTGCCGATCGTGGTGTACGCGGTCGGGTTCAACGCCTTCGACGGGCAGTCCTACCGGGCCCGCCGGTTCGCCGAGAGCCTGCGCCTGCTGGTGGAGCGTTCGGCCTTCTTCGGGCTGCGCAACCACGGCTCCATCGAGAAGGTCCGCGCGATGCTGCCGGAAGCGCTGCGGGACAAGGTGCGCTTCCAGCCCTGCCCCACCACCGTCGCCCGGCACATCGTCCCCGGCTGGACCGACCCGGTGCGCCGCCAGGACACCGTTCTGCTGAACGCCGCCTACGACCGCGCGGGCCTGCGCTTCGGCCACGACTACGACCACTTCCTCGCCGAGACGGCCAAGGCGGTGCGGGCGATCGGCGAGCGCGCCGAGGTCCGCTGCGTGGCGCACGCGCTGGAGGACGAGCGGATCGCCTTCGACCTGCGGCGCGAGCACGGCATCTCGCTGCCGGTGATCCCGATGTACGACTACGACAACGACCGGATACGGGAGACCTACGCGGACACCCGGCTGGTCGTCGGGATGCGCGGCCACGCGGGGATGATCCCGTTCGGCCTCGGCACACCGATCGTCAGCCTGATCTCCCACCCGAAGATGGCGTACTTCCTGCGGGACATCGGCCGGCCCGAGTGGGGCGTGTCGGTCCACGACCGAGACCTCGGCGCGGTCCTCACCGAGCGGGCGCTGGGCATCCTCGACGACCACGACGCCACCGTCGCGGACGTCCACGCCCGCCAGGCCGAGCTGTGGGAGGTCACCCGGGAGAACGCCGAGCGGATCAAGGCCCTCCTGGACCGTTGAGGTCCGGCGTACGACGGCGCGAGGGGCCGCCCCCCCGGCCCGGGGCGGCCCCCCCCCCCCGCGCCGGGGGGGCCCCCCCCGGCGGCGACGCCGCCCCCCCC